>VGOD01000213.1 GCA_016876015.1 Chloroflexota bacterium | reverse complement strand
AACGTCGGGCAAGGAATGCCAAGCCCGACGGTCGGGCGGTTGAAAACCGCTGCCACCACTGCACAGCCGATCCTTCGGCAAGCTCAGGACAGGCTCGGCGTCGGCTGGCTCTCGTCGCCGCAGGGCGCCTTCGCCAGCGTTGCAGCGACCGTTCGGCTGAGCTCACGACGAAGCCTCGGTCGCCCGTGGCGGATGACTTGACCGGTGTTCTAGCGCGCCTGCATCAGTTCGCCGGAGCATCGCCCGTGTTCGATATTCACAGCCTTCCTTGCTTACCTTCGCGGCTGCGATCAGCAGCCAATCGCCAGTCGCGTGCGGCCTGGGCCAGGATCGGTCGGCTGGTCGTGTGTTGCACGCTGACCGCGCTTCTCGCGGGTGTGCTGGCCGCCATCCCGGCCAGTGGGGGCCGGGATGAAACCCACCAAGCGTCTGGCGCTTGGTGGGCCGATGCCGCGCCTCCGCCCTTTGTGGCCGGCGAAATCCTGGTCAGTTGGCGACCCGATTCGCTGGGCGTAGGCGTGGGAAAGCCGCAGGCCGCGGCGCGTTCACGCCAGACCCCTTTCGGAAGCGACCGCAGCGATCCCGCCTGGCAGGCGACCACCGCCGCCGTGAGCGAGCGGACCGGCCTGACCGTGCTGGATGCTCAACTGAGCTGCGGGTTTGCCACCGTGGCCGTCGCTCCTGGCCGCGAGGAAGAGGAGATCGCGCATTTGAGGAGCCTGGCGTGGGTCGCGCACGCCGAGCCGAACTACCTGGCGTGGGCCGCGGCGGGTTCTCGATATGCTGGGGCCGCGCCTGCGGGCCAGGCTGACCTGGCCGATGCCCCGGCGCGCGACGCCGAGATCCGGTCGAGCGCATCTTACCCCAACGATCCCGCCATCGGCGACCAGTGGAATCTGCGGCGGGTCAATGCGCCGGCCGCCTGGGACCTGACGTTGGGCAGCTATTCGTTCGTGGTAGCCGTGCTGGATTCCGGCATAGACCTGGCGCACGGGGAGTTCGCTGGCCGGCTGGTTCCGGGCTACGACTACGCCAACAACGACGCCGTCCCCGACGACGACTTCGGGCACGGTACGCACGTGGCGGGCATTCTGGCCGCGACCGCCAACAACCGCGTGGGCATCTCGGGCCTGGCGCCGAACGTGAAGCTCATGCCGCTGAAGGTGCTCGACCGCAACGGCTTCGGCGCTTACAGCGCCATCGCCACGGCCATCTGCGATGCGGCCGATCGCGCGGCCCAGGTGATCAACCTGAGCCTGGGTGGGACGAGCTCCAGCGAGGTGCTGCGCAGCGCGATCAACTACGCGCTCAGCCGAAACGCCCTGGTCGTCGCGGCGGCCGGCAACTGCGCGCAGCCTGGCGCGTGCGGCGGCGCGACCAACCCCGACTTCTACCCGGCCGCCTACGGAGGCGTGCTGGCCACAGGCGCCAGCGATCATTACGATAATTGGGCGACCTACTCGGGCTACAAATCCTACATCGGGCTTGCCGCGCCGGGCGGCGTCGGGGCCGATCCCATCTTCAGCACCGCGCCGGCCGGCTATGGGTATCAGCACGGCACGTCCATGGCGACGCCACACGTCTCTGCGGCCGCCGCGCTCGTGTGGACGTTGACGCCGGCCGCAACCGCCGGCGAGGTAGCCGGCGTCTTGCGCGACACCGCGGATCAGGTCGGCGTCAACCCGTTGACCGGGCAGGAGCTGGCCTATGCCGGCGGTCGCAACGACTACTTCGGCGCGGGCCGGCTGAACGTCGGCCGCGCGGTGCGCCGCGCTTACCCATCGGCCATCACGCCGATCACCGAGACCCAGCGCTTCTTACTGGGCGGCGCGACCACACAGCAAACCATCCGCCTGCCGATGAGCAATCCCAGCGATCAAATGGCGCTGTGGCGGGCGACGGTGACGCAGGGCGCGGGCTGGCTGACAGCCTACCCATCCGAGGGGGCTACGACGTACAGCTCGCCTGGCGTTCTCTCTCTGCAGGCCGGGCCGGCGGTCCTGGCGCAGGGCGTCTACACGGCCGCGGTGCAGGTGCAGCGGCTCTACGTCCCGGCCGAGCCCTTCACGATTCCGGTGCGGCTCCAGGCAGCCGCGGCCCTCACCCGGACCTATGCGCCCCTGGTCCAAAGCCAGCGCATGAGCGCGGCCTGGATAGACCCGCTGCCCGACGGCCAGGCCCTCAGCATCAGCGACAACAGCTATCGCCCGCTGACGCTGCCCTTCTCTTTCCCGTTCTATGGCCAGCCCTACACCAGCGTTTGGGTTTCCGACAATGGCTTCGTGTCGTTCGGCGCGGCGCCGGCCGGCGCGTCCCCCACATCTGCAACTTGCCTGCCCACGGCCGCGACGCCCAACAACGCAGCCTATGTGCTGTGGCGCGACTGGAATCCGGCCCTCGGCGGCCAGGTCTACGCGCATCAGCCCAGCGCGGATCAATTCGTGATCACGTGGCGGCAGGTCGTTCTGGCCGGGGGTGGGCCGGCGCACTCGTTCCAGTTGGTCCTGATGCGCAACGGACGTCTGCTCTTCCAGTACCAGGAGATTCAGTCTCCTCCCTGGAGCACGATCGGCCTGGAAAACTACGACGGGACGGTCGCTACGCAGGTGCGTTGCGGCGGCCGCGGCCGCTCAATCGCGAGCGGCGAGGCGCTCGCGCTGACCGCGGATTTGCCGTGGAAATAGAACGCGGGGGACTATACCAGCGTCACGATCGCCACGACCATCGGTTTGCGCCGCGTCTCCTCGTAGAAGAAACGCCGCAGCGCATCCTGGGTTCTTTCGATGATGGCCGGCTGCTTCTTGCTGCCCAGGCTGCGCACCGCCTGCCAGGCGCGCTCGGCCGCACGCTCCAGCAGGTCGCCGCTCTCCGGCAGATAGACGAAGCCGCGCGATACCAGCTCTGGCTTGCCGCTCACCTCGCCGGTGGCCAGACTGACCGGTACCACAGCGATCACGAAGCCATCGTGCGCCAGCACTTCGCGTTCGTGCATCACCACCGGGCCGACGTCGCCCACGCCTGCGCCATCCACGAAGACAGTGCCGCTCGGCAGCCGTTCGACGACGCGGCCTCCTTCGGCGGTCAACTCCAGCACCTGGCCGTTCTCCAACAGAAAGATGTTCTCTTGCGCCACGCCGAGCTGCCGCGCCAGCCGCGCGTGCGCGTGCAGATGGCGCAGCTCACCGTGGATCGGCACGAAGAAACGCGGCCGGGTCAGAGCCAGCATCAGCTTCTGCTCCTCCTGGCTGGCATGACCCGAGACGTGCACCGACGCCAGCGGCGGGTAGATGACGTTGGCCCCACGCGCAAACAGCCGGTTGATCACCCGCGCAACGTCTTCTTCGTTGCCAGGGATCGGCGTCGAAGAGAGGACGATGGTATCGCCCGGCACGATCTCGATCTGCCGATGTGTGCCGTCGGCCATGCGCGCCAGCGCGGCCTCGGGCTGCCCCTGGCTGCCGGTGGTCACCAGCGCCACACGCTCGCGCGGCAGGCGCTGCGCCTCGCCCAGATCAACCAGCAGGCCCTTCGGCGCATCCAGATGGCCCAGGTTGCGGCCGATCTCAACCGTCTTGAGCATCGAGTAGCCCGCCAACGCCACCACGCGGCCGTGCGCCTGCGCCGCGTTGAACACCTGCTGCACACGGCTGAGCAGCGATGCAAAGGTGGCCACGATGACGCGTCCCGGCGCCTCGCGGAAGATGGCATCAAGCGCCGGCGCGATCACCTGTTCCGATGGCGTGTAGCCCGCGCGCTCGGCGCCTGTGGAATCGGAGAGGAGCGCCAACACGCCTTGCGCGCCGAGCTGACCCAGCCGCGTGAAGCCCGGCCCGCCCCCGCGCACCGGTGTATAGTCGAACTTGAAGTCGCCGGTGTGGATGATGCGGCCCAGGTCGGTGGTGATGCACAGCCCCACGCCGTCGGGGATCGAGTGGGTGATCGCCAGGAACTCCGCCTCGAACGGCCCGGCGCGGAAGCCCTCGCCGGGCGCGATGCGCCGGAGGTTGGCCCGGCCGCGATTGGGCGTTTCGGCCAGCCGCGCTTCGATCAACCCACACGCCAGCCGCGTGGCATAGATCGGCGTATCGAGCGCCACCACATCGCGCAACAGATAGGGCAGCGCGCCGATGTGGTCTTCGTGGCCGTGTGTGATGACGATGGCGCGCACATCGCCGGCCCGTTCGCGCAGATAGCCGAAGTCGGGGATGACGACGTCAATGCCCCACATGTTGTGTTCGGGGAACATGATCCCGGCATCCACGATCAGAATGTCGCGGCCATGCTCGAAGAGCAACATGTTCTTGCCGACTTCCCCCAGGCCGCCGAGGGGGATGAGACGTAGTGTGGAGTTCATACGGTTGTCCTTTGGCGAAGCAGGCGCGGTCATCAATCCTCGACCGCCAGTGTGAACGCTTCCACCCCTTCGGCGCGATCTTCCACGCGCGCCATTACGAAGAGCAGCGACGATAGCCGGTTGAGATACTTGAGGGGGGTGTCATCGCGTAACTCGCCGTTATGCGTCAGGCGGGCCACCAGGCGTTCGGCGCGGCGCACGACGGTGCGCGCCACCTCTAGCCTGGCCCCGCCCAGGCTATCGCCCGGCACGATGAACGCGCGCGGCATCTCCACGCGCTTGCCCAGGGCGTCGGTCTTCTGTTCGAGCCATGTCAGGCGGTCGGCCGACAGCCAGGCCGGCCGGGTGGCGGTTTCGGGCAGGGTGGCAAGATCGGCCATCATCTTGTGCAGGTCGCGCTGGATGGCCAGTAGCAACTGGCGCACCTGCTTGTCGTGGGCCTGGACGCGCGCCAGCCCCAAAAGAGCCGAGGCCTCATCTACCGTGCCGCAAGCCGCGGGACGGTCGGCGTACTTGGGCACGCGTTCGCGGCCGAGCACGCCGGTATAGCCATCATCGCCAACGCCGGTATACCATTTGGTGTCCATAGGACCTCAGGGGGCAGGTGGCAGGAGTCAGGGGTCAGCCCTCGGGCCGCCGCCCTTCCGTCACCTGCTACTTGCCATTTGCAGTTTGCTATCTGCCATGTGCCGCCTATCGCACTCCCACACCCAACCCGTAGACCAACTGCCCGCCCAGCCCCGCGGCAATCAGCGTCAGGACTGCGGCCAGGAGGAGCAATCCCAGATAGGCCCATCGCCGCCGCGTGCCAAAGAGCAGCTTCTTGTCTCGCAGCGGCCAATAGAGCGCCAGTCCAAGCGCGACGAGCAGCGCGATGCCAGCGGTGATGTGCTGGTTGATCGTCCGCGTCACGATCTCGGTGGCCGGCGCGCGCGACTGGTCTAGCAACCCGGCGAGTGCGGCGACCGCGGCCCCGATCCACCCCAGAAGCAAGCTGAAGCGACCGCAAGCGATCCACTGCGGCCGCCGCCACAGAACGCCTGCGGCCACGACGCCCACCCCGACCAGCGTCAGGCCGATCGGGAAGTGGACGAGGCGCGGATGAAAGGGAAAGAATGCGTCCATGTCATTGCTCATAGTTGGCGGCCAGGAGCCGCTCGGCGAAGTGCTTGCCCCGCGGCATACCGCTCTTGCGCATGCGCTTAGCGGTCGCGTCGGCGTCATACGCCACGCGATGATGCTCGACGCTCCAGGCCGCGGCGGTGCAGGTCATGATCGCGTACACCGCGCGCCGATCGCGGCCCATCGGCAGCCCCGCGCTGGCGATATCGGCCAGCAGCCGGCCGCGCCACATCCGGCAGAAGGGCACGTGCAGATGCCCGAACGCCAGGGCCATCCAATCGGCCGCCGGGCCGGCCAACAGCAGCTCAGCCAGTTCCGCGTCGCTCATGTCGGGCAGAATGGCGCGCTCGAGATCCACGGGGTTGGCGTGGACGACCAGGAGATCGCAGCCAGGGCCAGGCGAGATGTGCGTCGAGAACGGCAGGCTGGTCAGATACGCCGTGCGCTCGGCGCCGAGCTGTGCGGTCACCCACGCCAACTGTTCGGCAAAGCGATCGTCGCGCTTGCCGGCGGGCGTCTCTGCGGGCTGGCGGGCCAGGAACGCGTCGGTGTTGCCCTGGATCACGAGCGCGTCCAGGCCCCGGATGCGATCCACCACCTCGGCCGGCCACGGCCCGGCCCAAACCAGGTCGCCGGCCACCGCCACCTGGTCATAGGGGCCGCGGCGGGTCATATCGGCCAGCACTGCCTCCAGCGCTGGCAGATTACCGTGGATATCGGATAGCAGGGCAACGCGCATGAGAAACGCGCCTTTCTAGCGCCGTGACGACCGCGGGCCTTCACGCGGCGAGTCGAGACAAGGCCACGACGCCTATTATACCATCCGGCGCAGCAAGCACAATCGGACGCGCGAAGGATGCGCTCGACGGCGATGTGGAGCACGGGTGATAGTCAACCCCGTGGAGAATCGGCTATCGGTGGATTTCGACGGGCGGGTGGTCGGGTACGTTGTCTGGGGCTCTATGTTGTCTCAGGAAACCCTCGAACCCGTTACGCAAGTTCGCGCGGAATGCCTGGGCAACCATTGTATCGCCGAAAAGTTGAAACGAGCGGCTGCGGTAATGGGCATTCAGCGCATCATCAGCCGTTGCAGATCCACATAGTCGTTCACTGAGCCTTCGTTCATGCCCAGGAAGGGGTAGAGCTTGCCGTTCAGCATGTGCAGGTCGTGATCCCAGCCGCGCGCTTGGAAATAGGGCAAATGCTGCTGATACAGCGCGGTGGACGGCACGGGCGAAAAGAGCATCGGGATGATGGAGCCGACGATTTCGGAGACAAACATGATGCTCTTTACCACGTCGTCAATGCGTTCGCCGGGCAAGCCGTAAAGTATGAACGAGTTGACCTCCATGTGGCGCAGGCTGAAACCGGCGCGTTCGCACATACGCACCGCATCCACAAAGTTACGCAGGTTGACGTGCCGGCGGCCGAGCTGCGCCAGATAGGTGTCGTCAATGCTCTCACACGGCAGGTAGACCTTCTGGAAGTTGGCCGCCTTGAGCAGGTCTACCAACCGTTGCGATTGGCTCAGGAACCGGGTGTCGAACCCCTCCGGCGCGTAGAGCCGATAGAACCGCCGCTCGGAGCTATGGGCTTGCAAAGGCCGACATCGCATCCCAGGTGCGGCCTTCCAGCAGCCGACCGGCGCGCTTCTTGCGGACGCCACCCCCCTGTGTGAAAGTGGCGTTCATTTCACAAGCTGCATTTCCTGCTCTATCTCATCGAGGAAAACCAGGAGACGATTCTGCACGAAGCTTCTGTCAAACGAAACGCACTCGTAGCGCGCCTGGCGGCTCTGGAATTCCAGTTCCTTGTAGCGCGGCCACACGATCCGCCGCAATTCTTTCACCTTGCTGAGCCAGTCATCGCGCTGGGTATGATCGCCAAAGTGTAGCCCTTTGTCGGCAAACCAGGCTTCGATCCGATGTAACGCCGCGTAAAAAGCGGCTGTGACCACCCAATCCAGAAAGCGTGTGCTGGCCGGGTCGAGCGCGGTGATCAGATCACGATTGTGCTGAACCTGTTGGAGATGCGCTTGTATGGTCGGCATTGGTTAGACTCTCCGCAGCGGAACCATCGCATCATACGGCTCGAGGCTCGCAATCTCCGATAGCGGGCGACTCTGGCGATCAATCAAGTGAAATTTGAAGCCGTTGTCCGGCGCTGACTCCATGATTTGCCACTCGAAGTCATATAGCCGAAACCTTTCGTCCTCGCTGCTGTTGTTGGCGACCAGCCAGCATTCGAACCCCCACTGTTTTGCGCTGACGTAGACCGCTTCCAACGAGCCGATCTGGCGTGCGTAGCGAACAACCTTCTCGGCCACTGCCGGCGCGTCGAGGGGTGGGGCGATCGTTGTCGGCAGCGCATGGCGAAGGTTGCTGGCAGGAATGGGGCGATCTACAGTACGCGTCAGAGTTCTCTCTCCAATCGTCATGATTACGCCTCCAGAAGCTCGATGAAACACTCGGCCTACGGGCACATTATACCACGTTGGCTGACGATCAACAACGCGCCTGAGCGAATTGCGCAGAGCGAAATCGTGTGCAGGTGCAGCTCGGGACCGCCGTCGCCACAGCGGAGGCGTCCGCGTTCAGGTCGAGATAGTTGCCCTGTCCCGCCAGGAAGATCGCCGGGTTGATCCAGAGCAGCGCCGTGACCCCGCGGATGGAGGCGAGCAGCGACCCCGTGATGCCCGGCAGCAGGACGACCGGCGCGCGTGGGCCGATGGCCGCGCGGGCTGGCGCGGCCCGCATCGCGGCCACGTCCGTTGCGCCGTACATCTTGCGCGCCGCCCGCGCGCCCGCCGGCGTCGCCAGCAGCGCCTCGATCTCGTCGAGGGAGAAGGTGGCCCATTGGGTCAGGGTATCGGTGGTTTTCATGGAAGGTTCCGCCTTTCAGTCTGGTTGGGATGCGTTTTCGTTGCCGGCAATTGCTGGCTTGAACTCCTGCACGAACCCCTCGAAACCATTGCGCATGTTGCTGCGGAAAGCTTGTGCGACCATCGTGTCCCCGAAAAGCTGGAATGATCGGCTGCGATAATGCGCGTTGAGGGCGTACATCAACCGTTGCAGGTCAACATAGTCGTTCACGGAGCCTTCATTCATGCTCAGAAACGGATAGAGCTTCCCGTTCAGCATGTGCAGATCACGATCCCAGCCGCGCTCCTGGAAATAGGGCAGGTATTGGCGATACAGTGCCGTGGATGGCACGGGCGAGAAGAGCATCGGGATGATGGAACCGACCATCTCGGAGACGAACATGATGCTCTTTACCACATCATCAATGCGCTCGCCGGGTAGGCCATAAAGCACAAACGAGTTGACCTCCATGTGGCGCAGGCTGAAACCGGCCCGCTCGCACATGTGCACCGCATCCACAAAGTTACGCAGGTTGACGTGCCGGCGGTTGAGTTGCGCCAGGTAAGAATCGTCTATGCTTTCGCAGGGCAGGTACATCTTTTGGAAATTGGACGCTTTTAGCAGATCAACCAATTTCTGCGACTGGCTCAGGAACCGGGTGTCAAAGCCTTCAGGCGCGTACAGGCGGTAGAAACGCCGCTGCGAGCTGGGCGCTTTGGTTTCGGCCACCAGCGCCTCAAGGAGCGGCTGGAAGTTACGCTCGTGATCCCACAGCAGAAAATCGGCGTAGAAAGCAAAGTCCTTGATTCCGTAGCGGTCCTGCGCGTCGTGCATCTCGGCCAGGATGTCGGCCGCCGGCCGGTAACGCACTCGGCGTTGACCGCCGTTGATGGTCAACTGCGCGCAGTGGGCGCAGTTGAAGGGGCAGCCGCGCGCCGGGGTGATGATCGCATAGCTGGGCGGCGTCTCGTAGAGCGACAGGTCGGGCCAGAGGTCGTTGGCCGCCGCGACCTCGCCCGCGACCACGATATCGGGTTGAACGTATTGTGCCGCGTGTTCCGGCGCGATGCTGGGATAGATGCCGCCGAGCAAGATCAGCGGCATCTTCGGCCCCCAACGGCGGCGCAGCCGGCCCACCAGGTCGCGCGCCGATTCCCACCAGTAGCTCATGGTCGCGCCGATCCATACTTCGTCGGGCGG
>VGOD01000212.1 GCA_016876015.1 Chloroflexota bacterium | reverse complement strand
AGACCCAGGGTGACGCCTTCGAGCAGCCCCTTGCGCTCCCCGCGCTGCTCGCCGATCCGTTCGCCCTGCGCCATGCCTTTCTTGATCCCAATCCGCTCGACACTCGTCACGTACGGCATACGCTGCGCCTCCTCGTATTCGGTGATCTCCTGCCAGAGCGCCGCTTCCAACGCTTCCGGCAGTCCCATCACCCAGTCAATGAACCGAAACAGATTCAGAATGTCCACCCGGGCTTGCGCGAGAGCAGCAGATCGTCACCGCGACGCCTGAAGACCAGGTCCCCATCTATTTTCTGGCGTAGAATTCCTCGTCCGGCACCCCATCCTTTTCTGTCAAGAGCAAACGTCGTCGGATCGCCTTGACCAGCCCAACGCCTACGACATCGCCGGTATGATGACACGTGACCGGGATGGAACGTTTGCTGCCGTCCGGCAATTGCCGAATCCACAGGCGCTCGCTCCCTTTGCCGCGCCTGGGATCTTCGAAGACACCATAATGTGGCACCAACTCCAGTAGCGCTCGATAGCGGATCGGTTGATCCACGGCTCAGGCTCTCATCAGGGCGCATTCAACCCCCGAGAGGATGGCGGGCAAATGCCAGCCGTTGGCGCCAGGTCGGTACGGTTCCGCCGCCGGCAAGAGCCGCCAATACTCTGCGGGGGCAGGCACAAACAACTGACTCCAGTCACCCATTTCTTGGGCGTAAGCAGCCTGCACATCGATTGCATCCAACAGATTCTTGAAGGCCGCCAACGGCGTCTCCCCTTGCGCTACCAAATCGAATTCCAGGCAGTGGGCGACGTACCAGGTTTCTTCAGGATACAGCAGCAAATGCACAGTCAGTGTCATCATTTCAGTCTGCCTCAATCATCCAGCCCTCGCAGTCCCATCATATCACCACAAAGCCGAAGATTTCCTGCATTATCGTGATGTAGATACCCCAGCACGATCGGCTCGTGGCTCAAAGCCAGCAGCCGTTCGACCACATGGGAGCCGATGAATCCTGCGCCGCCAGTGACCAAGACTCTCGCGATACTCCCTCACGCGCCGTTTGCTTGGGCCAGTCTCTGACTGAGCGCCTGTCGAGATTGCTCACCCGGTCGCAATCTCCTTTGCCCACGTCCGATTCTCCCGATACCATCCCGCCAACTCCGCCACACCCTCGCGAAATCCGACCTGGGGTCGCCAACCTAGCAGCCGCTCGGCCTGCCCGATGTCCGCCCAGGTCGCCGGCACGTCGGCCGGATGCAGCGGCCGAAAGTCCAACTGCGCCTGCCGCCCCACCAACTCCTCTACCAGCCGGATCGCGTCCATCAGCGCCGCGGGCCGATCGGAGCCAAGATTGATGACCTCATACCCCAGTGGCTTCAGTCCGGCGATCGTGCCGCGGGCGATATCGTTCACGTAGGTGAAATCCCGTGACTGCGAGCCATCCCCGTAAACCGTCACCGGCCGCCCCTCGCTGATCCATTGCACCATACGGAAGGGCATCATGTCGGGCCGACCGGCCGACCCATAGACGGTAAAATAGCGGAAGATGGTTACATCAATGCCGTGCAGGTAATGATACGTGTGACATAGCGTCTCAGCAGCCTTCTTGGAGGCCGTGTACGGCGAAATCGGGCGATTCGTATCCGCGTCTTCTCGCCAGGGCAGCGCAGGATCGTTGCCATAAAGGCTGGATGAAGAGGCCAACACGAACTTTCCCACCCCGAATTCCCGACACAACTCCAACAGGTTCAGCGTACCGGTCGTGTTGGTCTCGAAGTAAACCCAGGGGTTTTCCACCGATGGACGTACCCCCGCTCGCGCCGCCAGGTTGATGACCGCGTCGAACTGCGAATTGCGAATTGCGAATTGCGAATTGCGAATTGAAAAGATCGTGCAGTCCATTTCGATCGCAAATGTCAAGGCGCTGGAAGGTGAAGTTGGGATGATCTTGTATTTGCTGTAACCGCCAGTGCTTGAGACGCACATCATAGGCATCGTTCAGGTTATCAATCCCGACGACGGCGTGGCCGTCGGCCAGCAGGAACTCGGCGACTTTCGAAGCTATGAAGCCCGCAACGCCGGTCAGCAAATAAGTAGCCATCAACACCTCTCCCTCATCGTCCAACGCCCAAGTACCGGAATCCCAAACTCGCCAGTTTCGCCTGCGGCAGAAAGTTGCGCCCATCCAGGATCAACGGCTCCCGCACCCGCCCCTTGATCTCCGCCCACGCCAAGTCGCGATAGCGCGGCCACTCCGTGCTTGCCATGAATGGCCGTGCCCAACCTGCCGGTCGGCACAACTACGCCGCCGCACCCGCTCACGCGGCCAGCAGCGGCGCAACGACTACCCCTTCGCGGCGGGCCATCTCGATAAGCGGGCTGCTCCGGTCCTCGCGCCATTGGCGTTCGCCAACCGCCACCGGCTCGATGCGGCTGTCGGTGGACACACGTAACTCCCAAAGCCGGTCTATGCGCTGCCGATCATACGGCTCATCGAACTCCGGGGCAATGATCAACACGTCCACATCGCTATCGGGCCGAGCGTCACCCCGCGCATACGATCCAAACAAGATGCCCCGCTCCGCCTGAATGCCTGAACGCCGCACCGCCGCCAGATACCCTGCGACCGCTTTTACAACTGAGGCTTCAGCCATTGGAACAGCTCTCCGGCCAGCTTCAACTCGGCACGCGCCACGTCCTGATCGGGTGGCGGGGGCAATAGATCCGGATAACGCCCTTCAATCTGATAACGATCAAAGCGCGCCAGAAAGACACGCTGCTCCTCGCTATAGGCCAGACCCGTACGCTCGGCCAGACGCAAAAGGGTGTGGATTCGGGGCGCGAGGTCTGCCGTAGCACGACAGATGTGCGCCTTAAGCAGCTTCTCCAATGCCAGATGTGCGAAGAACAGGCCATGACGCGTCCGACGCAGGTTGATCAGTTCCACGGCTACTTGCCAATCTTCAGTTGCGCCATCTCGCCAGTAGGCGACTTGCTTCTCAACGTCAATCATCTCACGGTAGCACCAGTGTACAGGCTGCCGCCGAGTTTACATCCGAAGCAATCGGCGCCATCTTCATAAAGTTGGGCCGTGCGCCCACCACGTGCAGGATCTTCATCAGTTCGTCCGCTGATAAATCTGCCGCAACTCCTCGGGTGTGCTCACTCGCTTCAACCCCTCGTGGATCGCGCGCAGCATGTGTACATCCGCGATCGGGCCGATCTCCGGCAACAGGCGCAGCCCGTCAGCGCCCCAGCGCAACTCCAGGCCCAACATGATCCCGTCTAGCAGCCCTTGACGATGGCCCTGTTCCATGCCTTGTTGGATGCCTTGCTCCAGCCCTTTCCGGATCCCGATCCGCTCAACACTCGTGACGTGCGGTAGTTGTAGACGTATATCCACCCGCCGCAGGCCCAACTCGGCATCCGGCGTCACTTGGCGCAGTTCTTTGTCCAGAAAGACCGGCACCTGGCGCCAATCAATCTCCGCGTGCGCCTGCGGCAGAAACAGCGCCAGGCACTCGCAAAAGTAGCGCTCCAGCACCTCTTGCCAGGGATTATCGTAGTCCGCACGTAGCCGGCGCATCACCGCCTCAGTTCACCGCGTGCCGCGTATCCACGATCAGTCGCGCCTGCCGCCGGATCGCCCCCCAATCATAGCTCGAATGATCCGTCACCACCACCGCGCAATCGGCCGCGGCCAGGGCGGCGGCCAGGTCCGGCTCCCCCTCCATCTCGAAGCCGTTGTGGTGGATGCACGAGACGTAGGGGTCGTGATAGCGGACGTCGGCGCCTTTGTGGCGCAGGAGTTCGATCACGTCCAGCGCGGGAGACTCGCGCACATCGTCAATGTCCTTCTTGTACGCCACGCCCAACACGAGCACCCGGCTGCCCTTCACCGGCTTGCCAACCTCGTTCAGCGCGTCCGCCACCTTCTCGACCCACCAGCGCGGCATGTCGCTGTTGATCTCGCCGGCCAACTGGATGAAGCGGGCGTTGTAGTTCAGCGTCTTCATCTTCCACGACAGATAGAACGGGTCCAGCGGGATGCAGTGCCCGCCCACCCCCGGCCCTGGCGTGAACTTCATGAAGCCGTAGGGCTTGGTGGCCGCCGCCTCGATCACCTCCCAGACGTCAATCCCCAGCTTGTCGCACATGATCGCGGTCTCGTTGACCAACGCGATGTTCACCGCCCGGAAGGTGTTCTCCAGCAGCTTCACCATCTCGGCAGCCTGCGTGGACGATACCGGCACGATGGTCTCGATGGCCGTGCCGTAGAGCGCCGCGGCGACCTCGCGGCAGGCAGGCGTCACGCCGCCCACGACCTTCGGCGTGTTCTCCACCATGTATTGCTTGTTGCCGGGATCAATCCGCTCCGGAGAGAAAGCCAGAAAGAAATCCTGTCCAGGCGCCCAGGCGGCAGACTCTCCCCGCATCCCCGTGTCCCCGTGTCCCCGTGTCGCCGTGTCCCCGTGTCCCCGTGTCGCCGTGCCTCCGTGTCCCAGCAGCATCGGCAGCAGCAGCTCCTCCGTCGTCCCCGGATAGGTCGTGGACTCCAACACCACCAACATCCCCGGGTGCAGGTGCTTCGCCACCGACTCGCCGGCCGCGATCACGTAGCGCACATCGGGGTCGCGCGTCTTGTTCAGCGGCGTCGGCACACAAATGATCGCCGCGTCGCACTGGGCCAGGATCGCGAAATCGGTCGTGGCGACGATCCGACCGGCGACCGGCGAAGACTGACCACTGACCACTGACGACTGACCACTGATTCGCGCCAACCGCGCCGACGGGATATCCTGCACGTACGACTCGCCCCGGTTCAGCGCGGCCACCTTGCGGTCGTCCACGTCAATGCCGACCACGGGGAAGTCCTTCTCTGCGAACGCCACCGCTAGCGGAAGACCTACGTAACCAAGCCCCACTACAGCGACAACAGCAGAACGGCTATGAATTTTCGAGAGAAGTTGATGTTTCATCTAGCGTCCTGGTACCAATGTATCGTTTTCTGCAATCCGGCCCTAAACGGCGTCGCCGCCTCGAACCCGAACCGCGCCTTCGCCCGGCTCGTATCCAGCTTCCGCCGCGGCTGGCCGTTCGGCTTGGTGGTATCCCAAACGATCCGGCTCTCAAACCCGCACAGCCGCGCGATCATCTCAGTCAAGTCCTTGATGCTGATCCTTCGACTGAGCTTAGAGCTTGTCCTGAACGTGGTGAAGGAACCTGTCTCGAACGCGCTGCCCAGAGCCTGCCCTGAGCGGAGTCGAAGGGTTCACCGGGTCGCTCTGGTTGTATCGCTCCGTCGCCAGCCCTGTCCTGAGCAGGGTCGAAGGAAGGATGCCTTCGGTCGCATCCTCCACGTAGAGGAACTCGCACGTCGGCGAGCCGTCGCCCCAGGCCACGATCCCCGGATCGCCCCGTTCCACCGCCTCGACGCACTTCTGGATCAGCGCGGGGATCACGTGCGAGCTGTCGAGGTCGAAGCTTGTTCTGAGCATGGTCGAAGGATTGTCGCGCGGGCCGTAGAGGTTGACGGGCAGCAGGAAGATCGAGTTGAACCCATACTGCTCCCGATACGCCTGGCTCTGCATCAGCAGCATCTTCTTGGCCAGGCCATAGGGCGCGTTGGTCTCCTCGGGGTAGCCGTTCCACAGGTCCTCTTCTTTGAAGGGGATGGGCGTGTGCTTGGGGTAGGCGCAGATGGTGCCGAGTGCGCAGCCTCCCCGTAGTGCAACGGAGCGGGATGCCCACGAACTTGGACACACCAGCCACATAGGCCTCGTGCAGCAGTTGGGCGCCCATCATCAGGCCTGTCCTGAGCCTGTCGAAGGGTTCTCGTAGAAATACTCGGCCTGGTGGACGAGATTGGCCCCGATCCCGCCCACGCTGGCTGCCAGGTGGATGATCATCAGATCAGGCCATACGATCGCAGATCACCGAACACGGTCTGTTGTTGGTTACGGCGATCACAAGGCCAGCCATTCATCACGCGTGATGCCGACCTGTCTGATTATCTCCCTGATCAAGCCCACGCTGATGTCTTTGCCGCTGTGAACCGGAATAGGGATGATCTGACCGCTCTCAGGATGCACCATACGCATATGACGACCTCCGGGGATGGGGCCATCGTAGCCCAATTGACGCAGCTTCCGCACAACTTCACTTGATTTAAGCGGCGTAAGACGGGACATGCTGTTCCTCGATCACTACCTCATCCAGCGCTGGAATCGGCAGCCCCATCTGCAATGCCAGCGTCACATTGCCCTCGATGGCATCACGCAGGCTCTCACGTGCATCCTCGAAAGTCTCTCCTTGGGAAAAGAAACCAGACATACCTGGCACACGGGCGACGATTACACCGTGTTCGTCAGGTTCATAGACAGCGCGCTCTAGTGCCGCTTGTACATAGTGAGAGATCGATAACATTCGCACTTTAGGCATAAGACACCTCGTCAAAAGAATGGGGAAAATTTACTGAAGTTTCGGTATAGTTGAGTGCGGCGATCGGCCCGGAGCCGCAGCGCGTACTTGGGCGCGCGAAAGTCCTGGTTCAGAATCGGCCCGTACAGGTTCGTCAGCACATCAATCGCCCGCGCCTGCGCCGCGCCCACCCGTTTTGAGACAAGGAGAGGGGGAGACAAGGAGAGGGGGAGACGGCTGGTCTCGCTCCCTGTCACCACGTCTACTTGTCACCGCTTAATGACCCATTGTTCAGGATGCACGATCACGTTGACCAACTTACCCAGGACATTGTCGTAGGTGGTGTACAGTTCACGGGCAACTGCTGCATCGAGATAATTACATTTGACCGAGAACTCCAGCCAGACCTGCGTTTCCGCTGCCTCTGCCTCTGAGTCGTTCAATTTTGCCACAAAGGCCGCTTGATACCGCCGTTTACGCCAAGCCTCCGCAATGTTGGCACAAACCGAACGCGACGAGCGACGAATCTGGTCCGTCAATGAGTAGTTCTCTTCTTTCGGAAAGCTCTTCGTCAGCTCGAAAATCCGCATCGCCGCCTCAAACGCCATCTGGTATACATCAAGATCACGATGCGTCTTTATCGTGTCGCCCACTCTCCTTGTCTCCTTGTCCCCTTGTCCCCTTGTCCCCTTGTCCCCTTCAGCCCCGGCTCATAAATGGGCAGCTCGCCCCGGTTCAGGCGGGCCACTTTGTCGGCAGCAATGTCAACGCCGACCACCTGGTGGCCCAGAAAGGCCAGGGTCACGCCGGTCGTCAGGCCGACGTAGCCGGTTCCGATCACGGTGACGTTCATGCGCAGTCCTTGCGTCCATGGATTTTGGTGAGAAGATGTTGTTTCATCGAGTCCTTTGCTGTCACGCGATCATGGTTCGCCGTCTGACCTGAAGCGGCGCGGGCGCCATCAGGTCAATCGGCGTTGATCTGCGGCCCCTGGCCACCGGTCACGACGCGCTTGGCGCGCCAGAAGGTGTGGCTGTCAGGTCGCGGCAGGTGCAGATCGGACGTGAGCGGTTGCAGGTTGGGCGTCTTCAACTTTCATTCTGCTCCTCACTTATCTGCGCCAGATCTTCCAAAAAATCCGCAAAGGCCAACAACTCAGCGCGGAGCACCTGCCACTGTTCGTTGAGGCTCGCCATAAGTCCGATCATCTTCTCGGGAACCAGATTCATCGTGTAGACGTTACGCACCAGGTGGCGAAAGCGGCGAAACTCGTCGAGCGCATGAACCCTCTCCTTGCCAATTACCGCAGGGCGTACACCTGATACATCCTGCGCCATCAGTTCAATCAAGTCCCGATGCCAGGTCTGACTCGTGGGCAGGTTGTGATCAATACGTCGCGCGATCAGTTCAAACAACCGCTCCACGCCGGAGTAGAAACCGTGCAGATTCAAGGCTACCCCATCCAAATACATATCCTCTTGGGGCATTTGTCGGGCTTTGAACCACCCGGTCAGTGAACGCTGCACCACCCGATCCAGTTCCAAGACTTCACCCTGAATCCGCTCGGCCAGTTGTTGATAGGGCGATGTCACAGTGCCATCCCCGTGCGCTCGATCATACGGCGCAACGATTCCCCGGCCGATTCGATCTCAACCAGATCCACCGGACGCTCTCCGATCACGCTCTCCAACAGGCGCCAGGCTTCCCAATAGTCGCCTGGGGCCAGACCTTCAACCGCAACGTCAATGTCCGAATCGGCGGAGAACCAATCGCCGTCCGCCAGGGAACCAAAGAGTATCACACGGCGTACCGCGAAGCGGCGCCTGAGCAGAGCCGCAGCGTGACGCGCAGCCATCACCAATCGTTCCTGCGTTCGCCGTTCCTCCAGTGTTAGTTTACGTGGAGCGAGCGGACGCCTGGGCGCTTCCAGATACAGTTTCCAACCCTCTCGGGTAAGTTCCAAAGCAGTTGGCATACAGATGTACCCCTTCGCCTCGTCGAGCAGCTCCGGCAGCCCCGGCTCATAGATGGGCAGCTCGCCCCGGTTCAGCGCAGCCACCTTGCAGCCGTCCACGTCAATGCCAGAGCCTGCACTGAGCGCAGTCGAATGTGACGGGAAAGCCCTGTTCGGCGAACGCCACGGCCAGCGGCAGTCCCACGTAGCCCAAGCCCACCACGGCCACGACCGCGGTGTGATCGTGGATTTTGGAAAGCAGTTGGTCTTTCAAACCGTTATCTTTCTTCTCAATAGACTTCATCATGTGTGCCCAAAGCGAGAAGATGGATCGCGTTCTCCTCAGAGTTGGGATCGGCTACGAACTCAAAGAGAATTCGATTGTCGTAGTCAACCGTGCATGCCCATGCTCCTGCCAGACTGCCCTTCAGCTTATGGCTGTGTAGCGAGGGATGGAATGGATCATCGGCAAGCTGGCGAAGAGTGATCCCGACCAACTGATGTAGCTGAGGATTCTGGCGGATCGTTCGGCGCAACGTACGAGTGAAATGCGGACTCCAGATCAGCGCTCTCACTCGTCCAACTCCTCCAACTCCTTCAGCAGATCTTCGGGAGTGCCTCGACGCACATTGCCGGTCCGATAGGCTTCACGCGCTTCTGCGATCACGGTCTTGAGCTCGGTGCGACGATGCTGAATCAGTCGGCGCTTGACGATATCCACCAGCAGCAGTTGGTCATCAACCGGCAGTCTTTCCACACCCTCAATTGCTTTCTGGAAAACGGATGACCCGATCGCTATCTGCACACTCATTTGAGTACTTCCTTTCCACCTACTCCCTGTCCCCTGACCCCCGCCAGCCTGGCCGACGGAATGTCCTGCACATACGACTCGCCGCGGTTCAGCGCCGCCACCTTGCGGCCGTCCACGTCAATGCCAGAGCCTGCACTGAGCGCAGTCGAATGTGACGGGGAAGCCCTGCTCGGCGAACGCCACGGCCAGCGGCAGCCCCACGTAGCCCAGGCCGACGACGGCTACCGTGGCGGTGCGGTCATGGATTTTGGTGAGAAGTTGTTGTTTCATCGCGTCCTTTGCTGTCAGGCAGTCATGGTTCGCCGTATAACCCGAGAATAGGACGCGGAGAGCCTGCCCCGTTGTTTCGGGCACGAGCGCGGATGAACGCGGACGGTTGCATTTTCATTTCCGCTTGTGTCGCCTGCGCCATGGACGCTACCCGGCAAAACCAGCGAGCATCCCCGCCCATGCGCT
>VGOD01000211.1 GCA_016876015.1 Chloroflexota bacterium | reverse complement strand
CTCGAGCGGCGGCAGTGAGCTGGGCCGCGGCTTGCGCGCTGCATCGCGCGGCGCGGCCCTGGCAGGAGCGCCTTGCTGCGCTGTCTTGGCCGGCCGCGGCTCGGCCGCCCGGCCGGCCGGCGGGGCAGGGCGGCGGTCAGGCGCCGGTGAACGCGACCGGCCCCCCGACTTCGCATCAGCCTCCCGCGCAGACGCCGGGCCCCGTTGGCCGACCGGTCTCCGAGATGTATCCTCCGGTCCCAGACCGCCTGCCGGCTGATCACGACGGCCCGCCCCGGCCCATCCGCCCGCATCCCCATCCGCCGCCGGCCCCGGCCACAGGTCGCGCGCCAGCCCGCGCAGCAAATCCCACACCCGGCCGGCCGCGCTCAGCAAAACGCTGGCCAAGAGAAGGGGGATGCGCATGACCGGCAGGCGAGGCGTGGGGATGAAAACACGGCCGGCCGACAGGCTGCGCCAGAGAAGCCAGACCGCACAGCCCGCGGCCGCCACCGTCGCCGCCAATGCCAGCAGCTCGCCCAGGAGCGCAGCCAAGAGCTGCGCCAGCGCCCAGCCGACGATGCCGCCGCCGCGCCCCCGCCAGGCATCCTGACCGTCCGCGCCGGTCGCCAGGGCTGTGAATGCCAGCGCCGCCAAAAAGAGGCATTCGCCGTAGAGCACAGCATCCCAACGCACCTGTCGCCCCAGCCTGTCGGCGAAGGCAATCGCCAGCCCGCCAAGAACCAGAGCCACAACGACCACGTATGCACCCCAGCCGAAAGCGACGCGCAACGGCGCCGGCCCCACCACGCTGACGACGCCGGGCGTCAGCAAGAGCAACGCGACCAGCCCGGCGACCAGAAGCGCCGAGCCGAGGATGCTGTTCTTCGGCTGGTTCATGAGAGTCTGCTGAACGAACTACATCGAGACATGCGTCTGAGGCGCGAACTCCGGCCGCGGCCGGCCCGCCTCCGCAGCGCGCAGGGTGAGCGCGATCCGACGTTTGCCGCCGTCCACCGCCAGGACGCGCGCCCGCACGCGATCGCCCTCGCGCACGACGTTGCGCGGGTGCATGAAGCTGCCCTGCGCCAGCTCCGAGATGTGAATCAGACCTTCCAGGCCCTCTTCCAGCCGGGCGAACGCGCCGAAGTTGACGACGTTGGTGATCATCGCATCCACAAGCTGCCCTACCCGGTAGCGCGCCTCGACGCCCTGCCAGGGATCGGGCCGCAGGCGCTTCAGGCTCAAGGAGACTTTCTGCTCTTGTGGGTTGACCTCCAACACCATCATCTCCACGCGATCGCCGGGGTGCACAACTTCTTCGGATGATCCAACGCGTCCCCATGATAGCTCGGAAATGTGAATCAATCCCTCGAAGCCGCCGAGGTCCACGAATGCGCCGAACGGACACAGGTTGGTGATCTGCCCCTGGCAGGTTTGTCCTGGCCGCAGGCTCGCCAGCACCAGGTCGGCGTTGCCATCGCCCTGCGCCAGCCGCTCCGAGAGGATCAGGCGACGACGCTCGCGATCAATCTCGACCACCTTGACCGTCAGCATCTCGCCTACGCGAGCTGCCAGCGCGTTCATACGCGATGCCGGCGCCTGGCTCGGCGGCTGAACCACCAGGTGCGAGGCTGGCAAGAAGCCTTGCACGGTGCCGAAATCGGCCAGCAGGCCGCCGCGATTGCACCCCGTGATCGCGATGGCGACCGTCTCCCCGCTCTCCAGCATCTGCGTTGCGCGGCTCCAATCGGCTTCGTCCTCCTGCGGAGGGCTGCCGATCCACTTCCTGGCCGCTGCGCCTATGGCCAGCGATCCCAGGTGACTCGACTCGTCATCCCCATCTGTCTTGGCCGCCGGCGCATCGGCTTCATCTTCCACATCGCGCAATAACGATTCCCAATACCCATCGTCCATGTTTGCCTTCCTCCCCTACGACTATTCAAATTTCCCGACCGCTCAGTTCTCTTCGGTCGTCGCGGCCGCTTCCATCTCAGCCAGCGTCTTGGCGACCTCGGCGACGGCCGCGCGCTGTTTGCGATACAAATCCGACTCGCTCATCGCCAGCCGCCGCGCGATGTCGCGCACACGGTGGCCCTGGATAAAACGCATCTCGAGGATGTTGTAAAGCAGCCATTCGGAGGCCGTCATCTTGCGTTCGCCGACCGGCCGTTGGCGCTCGATCGCCTCCTGCAGGATGGCCCGCAGGGCACGGGTCAAGTTGCCGTCATGGTTACGCAGGCTCCGACGCACCAGGCGCAGCCCGGCCAGCGGGCTTTCAGTCAGCTTCGGCCCGCCCCAATAGTGGCTGAGCGCATCTTTGACCCACTGCTGCCACGAGCCTTCCCCTGCATCTATCTCCTTGACCCGCCCCGCGTCATCCGGCAGCGCCGGCGGCGGCGCAAAGAGCAGCGCGCTCCGCCACTCCTGGATGCGTTCCAGGTCGGGCAGGATGCGTTGCAGCGTCGCGAATACCCCTTCCTGCACATAGCGGTCCGCGATGGCAGCCGCAGCCTGCGCCAGCAGCATGTTGGCCTCCCCGCGTTCATCCTCGGCCATGATTACCCGCGCACTGCGCGCGGCCACAGCCAGCACGCCCAGCAGCTTTGCGCCATCCTGGCTGCGCAATGGACAGTACCAGAAATCGGTATCAGCGCAGAACTGCGGAGCCTCCCCGGTCGATTCCGTTTCGCCGTCGCTGCGCGGCTGGTCCAATTTCTGCCAGGCAGCCTGAGCCGCGGGGCTTTGTGCATAGCGCCGAACCGCCTCTGCATCGCCCGCCAGCGTCTCGATCTGTAGGCCAGCGTCAGTTCGCACGAGCACGAAGCCGGTGTCCACGCGCAACAGCTCGCACAGGCCGGTGAGCACATTGTCCAGAAACTGGCTGAGATCGCTGCTTGTCAGCAATCGCCGGTCCAACGCCTGAATCCACGTGATCTCTTCGCGATCCTGCCGAAAGATCAGGCGATCGAGCCACGGCTTGCCCGCGCTGATCGCCAACTGACCTAACACGATCACACTGACCACGGCGAAGATCAGCGCGGTGTCGCGGGGCAACCCCAAGATGAGCTCCACACGCGGAATCACCAGCATGACGCCCAACACCAACGTGCCGACGACCGGGCCGCGCAGAAGATAGTGCACCATGTCGTGCTTCACCACCCGGTCTGGTGTCAAGACGCCGTAGTACGCAACGCTGTACGCCATGACGACCAACATCGCGCCCACGGCGACATTGGCCGTCATCGCCAACAGCAAGACCGGGATGGGGCCAACATGATGAGCAAGTCCAGAATCAACCAGATAGGGAAACACGCCCAGTCCGGGCGCCGCGAAGGAGAGAGCCAGATAGGTCATCCGCCGTCGCGAGGCCGGGGTCAGACAGCGCCGGCGAGCGCGGACGACGTTGTATGCGCCATAGGCCGCAGTGGCGACAAAATAGGCGACAAAGACCAGGAAGAGCGACCCGGCCGACAGTTGGCTGACCGGCGGCGCAAACACGCCGCCGAAGACCATCATGTCGGTAAACAGGGCCAGCAAGACCGTGGCGCTACTGAAGAGATAGCTGAGGATCACGACCGCGCGGCGCCGGCGCGAGGCATGGCGCGTGGTCTGGAGCAGGGCGTCAGAGAAGTGCAAATACGCCGCCGGCACCATGGCGATGCCGATCCATTGCACGCGCAGCCAGATGACTGCCGCCGCATAGCTCTCGACCCGCGTGATCACTACATCGCCGGCGAAGACGATCAGCACGCAAGCCAACAGAATGCTGAACGTTTGGCCCACACGGCTGCGCAGGTTTCGGGTGAGCATGTACCCGAGCAAAGAAAACGCCGTGATGACGATGGCCGAGGAGAGGATGAGGTTGCTGAAAGCTAAGATCACGGGCCACGTCAGGCCCGACAATTCGCCCATACCTTACAGCCCACGCACGAAATACAAACCGATATCCTGATTTCTGTAGAACTGCTCATTGTACCCACAAAACGAAAACCCACTGCGCTGCAAGAACTGGATGGCCGGGTAGTTCTTGCTCTGCACGACCGTCATGATGTGCCCCAGCCCGTGGGTGCGCGCCTGTTGGATGCCCCGACCGAGCAACGCGGCGCCGATGCCCTGCCTCCGATGGGCCGGCGCTACAATCAGGTGATGAATCCAGGCGATGCCCTGGTCAGGCTGCGCCTCTTGATTGAGATAGCCGCGCACCTCGCTCGCCTCGGCAGCCACCAGGATCAGGTCGCCGCGCTCCTGGTGCGCCAACAGCGCCTCGCCCCAGCTCGGATAACGAACGCGCATCGTGCGCGGCAGTCGCACGGTGCGAAACCGTGTAACGACCTGATCGTCTTCTGCATGTTGTGTGATCTGCCAGACGTGGTCGGTCTCGTAAGAGCCATCCAGCGCCAGGCAAGCTGCCAGATCGCGGAAATCAGCGCGGTAGATGTGCATTCGATGGCCGATCGCAGATGGTGAACAGCGTGTCCCTGAACAACTGTCCTGTAACCACCTGACGATTCTACCACCATGCCGGGGGTTTGGCAAGAGAGGAGGGTGTGGATAGGTTGTCCTGAAAACCAGCCAGCAAGCGCCGGCACTTCGGAAGTGCCGGCGCTTGCTGGATTTCTACGTTTCAACTGCCGGCGGCCCCTCAATACCCGTCTGGCAACCCCACCACTGTGTTGCTGCCCCGACTCCCCACGAAAGCGTAGCCGAGGCCAGGATTGATCGTCACGGCCATCGGGTCGGTGCCCACCGGCACGGTGGCGAGCAGCATGTGGGTGTTGCCGTCGAAGACCGAGACGTTGCTGTCCAGGCTGTTCGTGACGAAGACGTGATGCGTATTCGGATTGGCCGCGATCCCGCCGCCTCCATCCAACCCCCCGCGGCCGACCAGCACCGCGGTCAGCAGCGAGGGGCCGCCGGCCGGGATGTGATACGCCAAGACCTGCGTCGGGCCATCCGCGGCGCTGCCGGGCGGCGCAAAGGAAACATACAGCCGGCCCAGGCCAGGGTTGATGCCCAGCGCGAATGGCTCGCCGCCAGGATATGCGGTCTGGCTCCAGAGGACGCTGTTGGCGGCGGCATCCACCACGCGCACCAGCCGGCTGTCCCGGCACGAGACATAGACCCGGTTCAAGAGCGGATCCGCAGCGACCCCGAACGCGCCCGCGCCAACCTCTAGCGTCGTCAGCAGAGCATCGGTCGCGCCGTTAATGACCGCTAGCCGGCCTCCCTCGTGCAGCGGCACATAGACGCGATTGGTCGTCTCATTGATCGCCACATAGGTCGGCTCGCCGTAGGGCGCAAAAGAGATGGTCTTGATGACCAGCCCGGTAGCGCCGTCAATCACCGACAGGTCGTCGCTGAGGAAGTTGGCGACGTAGATCTTGTTTGTGGTGGTGTTGACCGCGACGCCGAAGGGCTGACGGCCCACCGGGATCATGCGCAGCACCAGCGGCCCCAGCGGATCCACCTCGTACACGACGTCTGTGTTGCGGCTGGCCACATAGAGCCGGTGCGTGGCCAGGTGCACGCCGATGCCCTTTGGATGGCTGAGACCGGGGATCGTGAACGGCCCCAGGATCGGCCGCCGGGTGGCGGTGGGCGTAGGCGTGGGCGTGACAGTGGCCGTGGCCGTCGGCGTCGGCGTCGGTGTGGCCGCAGGCGGCCGCACGATCAGTGGCGCGTAGTTGAACGCCTGGACGGTCAGCGCCAGGTCATAACCCAGGCATCCGCGCGCGCTGCTCTGATAGTAGTCTTGCACGCGTGCGAAGTAGCGTCCTGTGGCCGGCGCGCGCCAGATGATGCGCGACCTGATGTCCGCGCCCGGCGTGATGTCATCGCTGTAGTCCAGCGGCGTCACGCCGTCAGGCGCATAGAGCGTCAATTCAGTGTCGGTATTCCCCAACAGATTATCGGTGCGCAGCGTGTAGACCCAGCCGCCAACAGCGTCGAACGCCGCCCAATCCTGGTCGGCCGGCGGTTCCAGGGTGTGCTTCTGAAAGATGCCATCGGGCAGAATGGTTCGCGCGGCCACAGGGCTGTTATCCGGCTCGTAGTTGTCCTGGCTACACGCCTGGCGGTTCTTGAAGCGCACTTCCACACACGCCGCGCCCGGAAGGAGCTGCACGTCGAACACATCAGACGTGACGGCCGCCCAACCGGGCTGCATCTCCTCCCAGACCGTCCACCACCCCGCCTCCAAACCGGCGAAGTGGAAGTTCCCGGTTCCATCCGAAACCGTCGTGTAAACTGGCGTGGCGGCCGACCGCGGCCGGGCGTGAATCGTCCAGCCGGGCAACCCGACGTGCAGATCGTCTACCTTCTGGCCGATGATGCACGACAGCCCCGGCGTCGGCGTCAAGGTCGAGGTCGGCGTGGGCGTAGCCGTGCTGGTGGGCGTCGCCGTCGGCGTGGATGTACTGGTGGGCGTCGGCGTGGGCGGCGCGCGGAAGCCGAAGTTGGCGGTCAGATTCTCGGCCGGCGCCAGGGTGACGCCCAGCGGGTTCACCGTGGTCGGTACAAAACCAGGGGGCAGATCGGGATCGCTGCGGTTCGCCTCAACGACGTAGCTGCCCGCTGCCAGTCCTGTGAAGCTGTAGCTGCCGCCGGGGCCGCTGTCCTGACAGCCAATCAGCAGTTCGCCCACATCCACCTGGCCGTTGCCGTTGGCGTCATCGTACAGACAGACGCCGATGTCAGGCAGGGCAACCTCGCCCGGTTCGACCAGGCCGTTGCCGTTGGCGTCGTGCCAGACGCGGCCGCCGATCACTCCGGTATCATCGTAGCCGAAGTTGGCGATGCGCGTCTCGCCCGGCAGCAGCCCAGTTACCGCCCGCTGGGCCAGCCCCACGATTCCCATGCCGATCGGGAGATCGGGGTCGGTCGGATCAGGCCCCACGACGTAGTCGCCGGCATGGACGAGCGTGAAGGTGTAGACGCCGCCGGCGCCGCTGACGATCTGCGCGGCTTCCGGCTCGGCCGGCTGATGGACGCCGTCGCCGTTGGGGTCGGCCCACAGAAACACCGTGATGTCGGGCAGGCCGCTCTCGCCGGCGTCAAACACGCCGTTGGCGTTGGCATCGTGCCACACCCGGCCGGCGACGGCGCTGGGAGGGATGCGGTTGGCGAAGGTGACGAAGGTCGTGGCGTCGATGTCCACCTGAACCGTGGCGGTCAGCGGCAGAGTCGGCTCGCGGCCGGCCGGCACGGTCTCTGTGACGGTATAGGAGCCGATGGCGATGTTCTGCCAGAGGGCGCGGCCATCCGCGCCGGTCAGTTTGCCCACCACATCCCCGAAGGGCGTGCGGAGCTGGATGAGCACACCGGCCACCGGGAGGTCGCCGCCATCCTGGATGCCGTTGCCGTTGAAGTCATCGAACTTGAAGACATCCAGGTGGCCCCGCTCGGCCACATAGAAGGTCGCGCTGGCCGAGGCTTCCCATCCGCTCTCGATGGAGTAGTACTGCACCTGGCCGATGTAGCGGCCCTCGGGGGGCGCCTGGGGCACGGTATAGACCCGCGTGAGCGATAGCCCTGAACTGCCGGGATAGATGGACGAATCCACCACAATCCCGTCAGGATCGAACACGCGAAACTCGACCCGATCGGGCGTATTGCCGCCGGTCGTGACCGTCCAGGTGAAGGTTTCGGTCATGCCGCGGCTGATGCTGGCCGGCGGCGCCGGCGAACGCGCCAGGTAGATGCCGGATTGGGCCGCGGCGATCGCATAGATCCCCAGAAACAGCAGGACGCTCGCGACGCCGGTCGTGGCCCCTATGCGAAGCCACTTCATGCGCGCCATCTTGTCTCCTTCGGGCAGGTCATTTCTCGCCCCAGGAAATCAAATTGCATTTGTCCATTCACTCAATCGTTCTACAGTGCAAGACGAACCAGCGATCAATCAGTTACGTCTGGCGCGGAAAAGCAAAAGACCTGGCCGGCCCTTGCAGACCTGCCAGGTCTTGTCAGACAACTGAGCATCGAGAAGCCGGGTTTCTCTGTAGAAACCCGACTTCTCGCGAGAGATGGGGGCCGCTTTATGGCCCGTAGGTGTCAGGGATCAGGTACAGGTTGTTGCTATCGCGGTTGCCGACCCATACCCACTTCAAGCCGGCGTCAACCGCGGCGCCAAACGGATTCAGTCCCACCGGCACGGTGGCGATCACGGCATTGGACAGGCCGCTGACGACGCTGACCGTGTTCGCCACGCTGTTGGTGAAGAAGACATTGCCGGTGCCCGGATCCACCGCCACACCGCCGCCGCCATCCCCGCCGCCCGCGCCGATCGGCACGAAGGCCAGTCTGGTCAGGCCGCTGCTGCTGGCCTGGTAGATGGCAGCGTGATCCACGCTGCCGGCCGGCGCACATGTGATGTATAGCTTGTTGTTGGCCGGGTTGAAGTCCATGCTGTAAGGCGATGAGCCGGTGCCGCCGCACGGGCTGATGGTCTGATCCGGGATGACCCGGAAGCTGTCGTTGCCGTTCAGCGTCGTCACCGCGCCCGTGTCGCGGTTGCTGAGGTAAATGCGGTTCAGGTTCGGGTTGACCGCAATGCCCCAGGTTCCGGTGCTGCCAGAGGGCCGGATCGCCTCCACCATGTCGGTCCAGCCGTTGATGATCGCGACGTTGTGATTGCCATAGGTTGGCACGAAGATCATGTTCGTCACAGGGTTGATCTTCACGAAGGTCGGATTAGGGCCAACCCAGATGACGTCAATCACGGCGCGCGTCGTGGCATTCAAGATGTACACATTGCCGCTGGCGAAGTTCGCCACGTAGATCTTGTTCGTGATCGGGTTGACGAGAACGCCCCACGGCTCATCGCCCACCTTGACATTCTGGATCACCGTGGCGCTGAATGGATCCACCACGTACAGGCGGTCATTGTCGCGGCCGGTGACGAAGGCCAGGTGAGTCGCGGGATCCACCGCCACGCCCTTCGGGTGTAGCACACCAGGAACCGGGATGATCGTCGGCTCCAACGGCCGGGTCGGCGTGATGGTCGGCGTCGGCGTGCGCGTGACGGTCGGCGTCGGCGTGCGCGTGACGGTCGGCGTCGGCGTGCGGGTGGGCGGCTGTGTGCCCGTGGCGGTCGGCGTCGGGGTCGGGGTCGGCGTGGCCTGTTGGCCAGGCACGATCGGCGAGAAGCTGCGCAGGGGCCGGCCCGAGATGTCGTAGGCAGGGCAGGCGCCGCCATACGACAGGGTCCGCACCAGCAGGTAGTATGGTCCGGTGTTAGTCGCCGTCCAACTGATGGACGAAGCGCAGAACTGCAGCCAGCCCGGACAGAACGTGTTGTTGTCGAAGTCGTCATTCGACTTCACGATCGTGCCGTTCTGGTCGTATAGCACCATGTACGTATCGGTGCCGGCCGCCAGGTTCGAGGTGCGCACGTTGTAGCTCCACCCGACCACCAGCCCCGTGATGCGGTACCAGTCCACATCCAGCGAGTTGTGGAAGGTGTGATGCTGCACCAAGCCATCCAGCGTCAGCGGCTTCGCCTGCGCCTGCGTATCATCCAGCGTCAGCGGCTTCGCCTGCGCCTGCGTATCATCCGGCTCGTAAGGATCAGCAGGACAGCCCGAAGTCGGCGTCGGCGTTGGCGTGCGCGTCGGCGTATTCGTCGGCGTCGGTGTGCGCGTCGGCGTGTTCGTCGGCGTCGGCGTGCGCGTCGGCGTGTTGGTCGGCGTCGGCGTGCGCGT
>VGOD01000210.1 GCA_016876015.1 Chloroflexota bacterium | reverse complement strand
CGCGTAGTGTACGCCGTCCAGCCCAGCGTGTGAGTGGGCACGAAAAACTTTGTCATGCCGGCCAACTCGAAAACTCAAATCAGTGGTAGTCTGAGGCTACTGCCGGGCTGCGCGATGGGACGATCGGTCGCTGGCTGCAAGACAACTCGCCGGTCTTTCGGGCCGCGTTCGAGACCGTGGAAGCCCGGTGGGGCAAGCAGATCGTCCACACGAACCTGTTGATCGCCCGGATCACTGACCCCGCGTTGAGGGTGCAGATCGAGCGGGCCGCGGCCATCCCCAACAGCCTGATCGTGCTCTCAGATGAGTACATCGCCTTTCCGCGCGCAATGCTGGGTGTCATCGAGAAGACGCTGGCCAGGTCCGGACACGTGATCAAGACAGTGCAAAGCACATGAAGACCAGGTCCAAATCCACCGCCCTAAAACCTGCCCCCCCTCCCGATCCGGCCAGCCTGCCGCAGCGCGTGCCGCCTCGCGGGCCGATCGCACTGGCTCACGCCGATGTGAGCCAACTGGACGCCTTGCACAGTCCATGCGACCTGCGCCGCGACCTGCACGCCTTCGTGAACTACGTGCGCGACCGCTCCGTTAAGCGCGCGGTGCGCGGCAACACCCTGCCCAAGGCTGACGCCGCGCGGCTGGCGAAGCTGATGAGCGCCCCCGCAGCGCCGGAAGAGGTGCAGCGCGATGGTTCTGCGCGCTGGATTGACTTCGTGGATCACATCGCGCTGCGTCTGGACCTGGTCAGCTACGACACGAAGGGGGTCTACGCGGGCTACACCAGTCAAGAGGCTTCCTTCCCAGACAACCACATTGTGGTCAACGCCAGCAAATACGAGCAGTTCATCGGCCAGACGTTGGCCGCGCAGGAACGCAAGCTGCTGGACCTGTTGACGGAAGACCACCGCCGGAATGATTGGGATTCTAGCTACAACGAATTCTACACCGCCGGCGTCTTGGGCCGGCTGGAGAGGTTCGACATCAGAGGCGCGGCGACCGGCGTTATGCCCAGCCTGGAGTTCGCCAAAACCCGGCGGTTTTTGCTGGAAGTCCTGGCCCAGTGCGAGCCAGGGGTGTGGCTCAGCACCGCGGCCCTGGTCGCCTACCTCAAGGCTGAGCATCCGTTCTTCCTGATCCCCCAAGAACCCAGGCTGTCCGAGCGGGATCGCATGTACGGTCGCTACGGCAACTTCTACGAACACATCGGCGATCGCTGGGCCCAGGGCGTCGCCGTCCCGGACGATGCGGCCGATGGCTTCAAGCGGGTCGAGGGTCGCTACGTCGAACGCTTCCTGGAAGGCGCGACGCTGACTCTCGGCTATGTGGATGTGGCCTACGGAGAGAGCCCCGCAAAAGGAATCCACCCGGAGCGCGGAGTGCTGCAGGCGTTTCGCGTCAAGAGCCTGTTGGCGCGGGCCTTGCGCGGCCAGATCGAGGAGCCGGCAGTCACCGTTCAGCCCAACTTCGAGGTCTACGTCCAGGCAGAGGTCTACCCCGCGCGCGTGCTGATGGAGCTGGCGCGATTCGGCGAGGTCATGTCGAGCGACATCGTGACGATCGTGAAGTTGCACCGCGAGAAGGTCGCCGACGCACTGGCGCGCGATGAGAAGCTCGACCTGACCGGCTTGCTTCGGCGCCTTGCGGGCCGCGATTTGCCGCAGAACGTGGCGCGCGAGTTGCGCGAGTGGACGCAGCACTCCGAGAAGTTCACGCTCTACGTAGGGTTCGGGCTGTTGGAGGGAGATGTCGATCTGGCGGCCGCCGACGAGTTCACGATGGAGCAGATCAAGCCCGGCATCCGCCTGGTGCGCTCAGCCGAGGAGTTGTATGGACGCCTGGAACAACTCGCCGCGATGCCGCTGCTGGTCAAGCACGCCGATACAGCCCTTCATCCGCTGCCGCCAGGCGCGCGCACCGTCTTCCCCATCCCCGCGCCCGCCGCGCCCAAACCCGGTGAAAAGCCGGCCGTGACGCTGCAACGCGAGACGACCGTCACTCTGCACTTTCCCAGTGAAGCGGTCCTGGAGGAGTTTCGCGGCGCCTTGCTGGAGGTTCGCTGCTCGTTCGAGGTGAACAAAGGGCTGCGCACGATCACCTACGCTGGCCGTCACGAGGGTCAAGTGGCAGCCGTGGTGAAGGCGCTGGGTCAGAAATACCGGATTGCGGTCGCCGATCTGGGTTGATGGATTTCAAGACAGGCGCACGATCGGATCAGCGGAAAGATAAGCGCGAGGCATGGCTGTGCGCGGCTGGCTGCACGCGGTAGTACATCTCGCGCAGATCGGGCAACAACTCCACGATCTCGGCCGGCGTCATCGCCTTGTACGCCTTGCGCTGCAAGAGGGCCATCAATTCGCGCCAGTTGGCCGCGTCTATGGCCGTCTGTTGAAATCCAAGCGGGTCTCGGTTTAGCGTTTGCATGGCATCACCACTTCGCACTCATCGCGGTTTCAACCGGGCGAAGCGCCATCGGGCGCTCGCTCCAGATGAGAAGACGCACCTGACGTGCGAGGGTGACGCACACGGAGTAGTACCTTTGGCCTATCGGTTGCGACTATGCCGCCTCTGAATCTTGCGGACGACCAACGTGCAGTAGTCGAGCTGCCCCTGGCAGGCGCGGCCTTCCTCGAAGGTCCGGCTGGCGCGGGGAAGACGACGGCCGGCGTCGCCCGGCTGTTGCGGCTGCTGCGCGAGGGCGTTCCAGCCGATGCGCTGATCGTGATCGTCCCCCAGCGGACGTTGGCCGCGGCCTATGTGGACGCCTTGCGCGGTTCGCAGCGCGGCGCAGGCGGCGAGGTCACGATCGTCACCATCGGCGGCCTGGCGCAGCGCGCCATCGAGCTGTTCTGGCCCCTCATCGCCGAACCGGCCGGCTTTGGCGCGCCCGATCGGCCCCCGGTCTTTCTCACGCTGGAGACTGCGCAGTATTTCATGGCCCGGTTGGTGAGTCCGCTGCTGGACGCCGGCTACTTCGATTCGATCAGCATTGACCGCAACCGCCTCTACAGCCAGATCCTCGACAACCTGAACAAGGCCGCGGTGGTCGGCTTTCCGCACACCGAGATCGCCGGCCGGCTCAAGGCCGCCTGGGTGGGCGAATCGGCAGGGCTGCGCGTCTTCGACGAGGCGCAGGAATGCGCGGACCGCTTCCGCGCCTACTGCCTCAGTCATAACCTGCTGGACTTCTCGCTCCAATACGAGGTCTTCGTCCGGCGCCTGTGGCCGCTGCCGATCTACCGGAATCACCTGCTGAGGCGCTATACGCATCTGATCGCGGACAATGTCGAAGAAGACACGCCGACCGCCCACGATCTGCTGGCCGAGTGGCTGCCGCACACGACCTCGGCGCTGGTCATCTTCGACCACGACGCCGGCTACCGTCGCTTTCTCGGCGCGGACCCGCAGAGCGCCGGCCGGCTGCGCGAGCTGTGCGCCAAACACCTCACCTTCAGCCGCTCCTATGTCGCCTCGCCCGCGGTGCAGGCGCTCGGCGTCGGGCTGGCACGAGCGTTAGGCCGGAGGATAGAGGGTGGACAGCCGGCCCCGCTCACTTCTGCACAGCCGCCGCCTCTCGAGTTCGCCTCGCACCGCTATCACCCCGAGATGCTCGACTGGGTGGCGGAGAAAATCGCCGGCCTGGTGGGAGAGGAAAACGTCCCGCCGAAGGAGATCGTCGTGCTGGCGCCGTTCCTCACGGCCGCGCTGCGCTTCTCGCTGGCCAACAAGCTGGCCGCGAAGGGCATAGCCGTTCGCTCGCACCGGCCATCGCGTGCGCTGCGCGACGAGCCGGCCACCCTGTGCCTGCTGACCCTGGCCGCGCTCTGTCATCCGCACTGGGGCATCCACCCGACGCGCTACGATGTCGCCTACGCGCTGATGCAGGCCATCGCAGACATGGATCTCGTGCGCAGCCAACTGCTGGCCGACATCGCCTATCGGATTCACGACGGCGCGCCGATCCTCAGCCCCTTCGTCGAGATCGAGCCGGAGATGCAGGAGCGGATCACGTTCTTGCTCGGCGGCCGCTATGAAGGGCTGCGCACCTGGATCAACGCGCACGCGGCGGTCAGGAGAGGACAGGGGAAGGCAGATGCGCGCCGGCGCTCACTGCGAGTCGAGCTCGATCACTTCCTCGGCCGGCTCTTCGGCGAGTTGCTCTCGCAGCCCGGCTACGGCTTTCACCGCAGCTTCGAGGCCGGCGAGGTGACCGCGAACCTGATCGAGTCGGTGCGGAAATTCAGACAGGTAACGCCAGAGGCCGCAGATGCGCCAGACCTGGGCCGCGAGTACGTTCAAATGGTTCACGACGGGGTCGTCGCCGCGCAATACATCCGCAGTTGGCGCCGCCAGCCAGAGGATGCCGTGCTGCTGGCCCCGGCCTACACCTTCCTGATGATGAATCGGCCCGTGGATCACCAGTTTTGGCTCGATGTGGGCGGGTCGGGGTGGTGGGAACGGATCAATCAGCCGCTGACCCATCCCTACATCCTCAGCCGACGCTGGGGCTGCAGCCGACCTGTTGTCGCTGCAGTCGACCCGTTATCGCAGAGCGATGCCAAATGGACTGACGCCGAAGAACACGCCGCGCAGATGGATGCGCTGGCGGCCCTGGTCCTTGGCCTGGCCGGCCGCTGTCGTGTGCAGATCCACCTGGCGCTCAGCGAGTTGGGCGAGCAGGGCAGCGAGCAGCGCGGCGCGCTGTTGCAGGCCGTCCAGCGGGTGTTGAGGGGAGGTGGAAGTTGGAGGGTCGAGGTTGGAGGGTAGAGGTTGAGCGAGTTTCAGCCGCGACCTAAGCAACAGGAGGTGCTCGCTTATGCGGGCGGCAAGATGGGGGTGGCGGCTGTGCCGGGCAGCGGCAAGACGCACACCCTCTCGGCGCTGGCCGCAAAGCTGGTGGCCGAAGGCGAGCTGGCCGACGACCAGGAGGTGCTGGTCGTGACGCTGGTCAACTCGGCCGTGGACAATTTCGCGCGCCGCGTGGCCGGGTTCGTGCGCGAGCGCGAGCTATTGCCCGGCGTCGGCTATCGCGTGCGCACGCTCCACGGCCTGGCCCACGACATCGTGCGCGAGCGGCCCGGCCTGGTAGGGCTGGCCGACGACTTTCAGATCGTGGATGAGCGCGAGGCAGACGAAATCCGCCAGGAAGCGGTCGAGGCGTGGGTCGCTGCGCATCCCGAAGTGGCCGACGACTTCCTGTCGGCCGAATTAGAAGGCCGGAGGCGCGAGTGGGTAGGCCGCGAACAGTGGCCACGGCTCGTCAGCGAGCTGGCGAACGCCTTCATCCGCCAGGCCAAAGACCTGCAAGCCACGCCTGCGGTCGTGCGCGATCTGCTCGACAAGCTGCCCGAACCGCTGCCCCTGCTCGAGATGGGCCAGGCCATCTACGCGGATTATCAGCGCGGGCTGGCGTACCGCGCGGGCGTGGACTATGACGACCTGGTCCGGCTGGCGCTCCAGGCGCTGGAGCTGGATGGCGAATACCTCAAGCGGCTGCGCCACCGCTGGCCCTACATCCTGGAAGACGAGGCGCAAGACAGCAGCCGGCTGCAGGAACGCATCCTGCGGCTGCTGGCCGGGCCGCACGGCAATTGGGTGCGCGTGGGGGATCCGAACCAGGCCATCTACGAGACGTTCACCACCGCCAGCCCGTTCTACCTGCGGCGCTTCCTGGCCGAAGAAGATGTGATCGCCCGCGAGCTACCCAATTCCGGCCGCTCCACACAGAGCATCATGGACCTGGCCAACTATCTCGTTGACTGGTCACGGGCTGAGCATCCCGTCGAGGCGCTGCGCGACGCGCTCGCGGGAACGCACATCGAGCCGACGCCGGCCGGCGATCCGCAACCCAACCCGCCGGACGCCCCCAACGCTATCTACCTGGGTAGCCAGAAATACACGCCGGCCGAGGAGATCGAGGCGGTCGTCAAGTCGTTGGCCCGCTGGCTGCCCGATCACGCCGACCAGACCGTGGCCGTGCTCGTCCCGCGGAACGATCGCGGCTTCGCGGTCGTCGCCGCGCTCAAGCAATACGCCATCGAGCCGGTCGAGCTGCTGCGCAGCAGCCGCTCGACGCGGGAGACCGCGGGCGCGCTCGGCAACATCCTGGCCCACCTGGCCGACCCGGCCTCGCCCAAGAAGCTTGCCACCGTCTTCGAGGTGTGGCGCCGCGACGAACGCAGCGAGCCCGACTCCAACGCGCGCCTGCAGGCGATCAAAGGGGTGCTGCGGAAGTGCCCACAGGTGGAAAGCTTCTTGTGGCCGCGCGCGGAAGCGGACTGGCTCGCCACAGCGCCCGTGCCAGAGGGGCTTGCCGGCGCACGCGACGAGCTGGCGGCGTTTCGCGACCTGGCGCGACGTTGGCAAGGGGTCGCCCTGCTGCCCATTGACCAGGCGATCCTTACCCTGGCCGGCGATTTGTTCACGCGGCCGGCCGAGCTGGCCGTGGCGCACAAGCTGGCGGTCGCGCTGCGCCAGGCGGCCGAGAGCCATCCCCATTGGCGGCTGCCGGAGCTGACCGAGGAGTTGGCGACCATCGCGCGCAACGAGCGCAAGTTCCTGGGCTTCTCGGACGAGGACGCCGGCTTCGATCCTGACCGGCACAGGGGCAAGCCGGTAGTAGCTACGATCCACAAGGCCAAAGGGCTGGAGTGGGATCGGGTCTACCTGATGTCGGTGAACGCCTACGACTTCCCCGCGGCCATGCCCGGCGACTCGTACATCGCGGAGAAGTGGTTCGTGCGCGACAGGTTGAACCTGGAGGCCGAGGCGTTGGCGCAGCTCAAGGCGCTCTTCTCGGCCGATCCCTTTGCCGCCTACTTCCAGCCCGGCCAGGCCACCGACCAAGCGCGGCTCGACTATGCGGCCGAGCGCCTGCGCCTGCTCTACGTCGGCATCACGCGCGCCCGCCGCGAGTTGATCGTCACCTGGAATACCGGACGGCAACCCGGCCTGGCGACCCAACCCGCGGCCGCGTTGATCGGGCTGGCGTCAAACGTGAAACGTGAAACGTGAAGCGTCAAACGTCAAACGTCAAACGTGAAACGTCAAACGCCAAACGTAGATCGCAAATCCAAAATCGCAAATCCGCCCATGCCACTACCTGCCGATTTCCAATTCAGCCAGGCGAGCCTGCAGGACTATGCAGACTGCCCGCGGCGCTTTCAGTTGCGCCACATCATGCAGTTGGCGTGGCCCGCGATCGAGGCGGAGCCGGCCAGTGCGTTCGAAGAGCAGATCCGACTGGGCCAGGCGTTCCATCGCATGATCCACCGACATCTGTTGGGGATCGCCGAACCGGTCGCCGCAGCTCTCATTCCCCCTGCGCCGGACGCCGGCGGCCGTGAGGAGGATGAGGGGGCATCGGCGGCGGATCAGTCGCAGACGGCCGAAATTTTGGTGGAATGGCGGCGCAACTACCTGGCTCACCCGCCGGCCGATCTGCCGGCCCTGCGTCATCCTGAGATCGCCCTCTCGGCGGCCATCGGCGATCATCGCCTGGTCGCCCAGTATGACCTGGTGGCGGTCGAGCCGGGCCGCCGCGCGGTGATCGTGGACTGGAAAACCTCGGAACGCCGGCCGAAGAGCGGGTGGCTGGCTACGCGCTTGCAGACGCGCGTCTATCGCTGGCTGTTGGCCCAGGCCGGCGCGCATCTGAACGGAGGCCGGCCCTTCGCGGCCGAACAGATCACGATGGTCTACTGGTTCGCCAACGCGCCGGAGGAACCCGAATGGCTGCCCTACGACGCTACCCAATACGCGGCCGATGCCGCGCACCTGGCCGGGCTGATCGCGGAGATCAAAGAGCTGGCTGACGATCAGTTCTACCTCACCCCGGATGTGCGGCGCTGTCGCTTTTGCCTGCACCGCTCGCTGTGCGGCCGGGGCGTGACGGCCGGCGACCTGGGGGACGCAGACGAGGACCAGCCGATGGAGGTCGAAGAGATGAGCGCGGCCGCGGACTGGGCGACGCGCTTCGACTTCGAGCAGATCGCTGAGATCGCTTTCTAGCGCATGGAAACGCCACGCCTCCCCCACCTTCTCGATCCGCTGGGCAACGCCATCCTGCTCAGCCTCTCGCTGACGGTTTTGGGCCGCGCGGCGGGCTGCCAGGTGATCATCGCGGACCGGGCCGCGTCGCGACGGCACGCCGAGATCGCGGGCGAGGGCGGCGCGTACATCTTGCGCGACCTGGACAGCACCAACGGCACCTGGCTCAATGGCCAGCGTCTCGGTGAGCCTGCCCACCTGCGCGACGGCGACCTGATCGAGATCGGCAGCGCGCGGTTCATCTTTCGGGATCCCGATGCGACCTTCGCGACGACGCGGCTGCCCCGCCTGGTCTACGACGAGGCGACCGGCGACCTGTGGGTGGATCGCCGGCCGGTGCAGCTCTCGCCGAAGCAGCACGCGCTCTTTGCGCTTCTCTGGGCGCGCCGCGACCAGGTGTGCGGCAAAGACGAGATCGCGGCCGCGGTCTGGCCAGAGTGCCGTGGGGAGATCTACGACTACCAGATCGAAAGCCTGGTGAAGCGGCTGCGCGCCAAACTGGAGCCGAACCCGGCCGCGCCGGCGCTGCTGCTCAGCGCGGCCGGCCGCGGGTATCGGTTGGCGACCCGGCGGTGAGCAAACCGTCCGCGGCCGCGGCGCCGCTTATGGCTGCGGTGCTCAGCGGTTGATGAGGGGTAAGCGCGCCTTCTGGCACGCGGTCACGATGATGCGCTCCAGCGGTTGCCGCCCCCAACCTGGTTCCCCGAGCACCCCCGCGCCCAGCCAGCCGTAGCTCCACGCCGCCTGGTAGTACAGGTCCAGGCTCAAACAGCCGCTGCCGCTGGGGATGCCGCCGCTGAGCGTGACGGTAACCGCTTTGCCAGGCGCAATGTACGTCGGCGAACCGGCCGCCATCACCGCAGGCAAGGCGGCCGCCACGCTGCACTGGGCTTCCCAGCAGTACCCCACCGCATACTCCGCGACCGACCAACCCGCGACGCCGCTGTTCTGCAGCACAGCCGTCAACTGAGAGACGGCCGCCGGCGCCACACGGGTGAGGCCCACGAAATCCTGCACCTCCAGCGAGCCGCCGTTGACGCTGGCCGCCAGGATGTTGAAGCGTTGGCGAGGCGTCACCACCGCGTGCCCCGCATCAGCGAGATCCCGCACCTCCACGCCGGTGTAGTAGTGGGTCAGGATGTGGAAGCTGCCGGCGTACTGCACGCTCCACAAGTTGCCGTAGCCGCTCTGGTGGGCGTCGTTGTAGGTGTCCCGCGGATAGTTAGGATGCCCGATAGGCGCCGGCCCCCACGAGGAGGTGTGGCCGAAAGCCCACCGGCTGGCCCCGCGCTGCGACAGGCCGCCATAGTCGGTGCCGACATCGGCGCCATGGGCCGCGCTGATCCGATCTTCGACGCTGACCAGGTAAGGTTCGGGGCCAGCGGCGGTGGTCGCGTCATTGTCCGCGCCGTAGTAGGCCGCAATCGGCTGGTCGTCGAAGGCCCAGTAGTAGCTCATGTAGTAGACCCTGGCCAGCGCCTCGTTGACGCGGCCCTGCTGAACCGGTGTGAGCGTGTCGAAGTAGTAGGGCACGAAGACGTGATAGTTGGCTGAGTTGTCCCTGCCCCAGGTGCGGTTGCAGGTATACGTGCGCGCCGCGATGGCCTGCGCCTCGACCACGGCCAGCGGTTTGTTGCCGCGACTGGAGACCTTGATGGCGACTTCCACCGGCACGACGTCGCGCAGATAGCAGTT
>VGOD01000209.1 GCA_016876015.1 Chloroflexota bacterium | reverse complement strand
CGTGATTTCTGGATTCGAGGCTTTAGCCGGTTGACCGCAGCGGCCCGGCAACTTGCCCCTCGCGCTGACCGGCTGAAGCCTCTATTCCGACACCCGTGATTTCTGGATTCGAGGCTTTAGCCGGTTCCGCCATCAGTAGCGGTCATTTGGGTCGGTGAAATCAACCACCGGATATCGTTCAAAAAGATCCAATAGCCAATCCTTACCTTTCTGATCGAGGTAATACTTGTAACTCGAGAACGGCCACGCCTCGAACTGTGATACATATCCGTGTTTGATCGGATTGTAATGCACGTAATTGAACCTCGTCCAATAATCAGCCTCGGTTCGGATGCAGGTATCCCAATAGTTGTGCCACACTTGACGACCGCGTATCTGATCCAGGGCGTTGAGATCGAATGAAGTGCGACCGTGCCATCGGCCGATGAAGCGGCTTACATCAACGCCCATATGGCTCTTGACCAAGATGTGGGTATGGTTGTCCAGAATCGTCCAAGCAGTGAGTGACAGCTTGAACTCTGTAATCAAGGCCCTCAACTGATCACGCACCACCTCTTTGTGAGTGTCAGGGCGTAATAGACGACGACCATCATACACCTGACTGGTGATCATATACCAAGAATCGTCGAGATAGATGTGCGGCGGGTGATGACTTGTCGGTTGCATGTGATATCTACCTGCGCGGGGGAGAACCGGCTAAAGCCTCTATTCCAGGAGGTCATGCCGCATCGCGCCCTGTCGAACAGAGCGGTCCGCCCGCCTCCACGTCACCGATCTCTGCGGCTGTGCGATCCAAGAAGCCGGCCGCGAAGCGCAGGAACGCCTCCACGTCCGCGAAGTTGGAGGCGAGACCGACCGACACACGCACCGCGCTGATGTCGTGGCCGAAGTGGCCGCGCATCTCCTGGCGCAGCTCCTGGAACGAGGGCGCGTGCTGGCGTCCGAAAAAGCTGCGCATAATCTCCGGCGTCAGACCGTGCGCCACCTCGCCCGCGCCGGGGTTGCAGAAGCAGCCGGTGCGCAGCGAAATCTGTTCCCAATTCGCCAATTGCTCGATCCGCCCGTCGTCAAGTGCGCGGCCATCGCGATCGAAAAAGGTCATTGTCACTGTGCCGCCACGCATGACCGAATTGGCCGGCCCGTGAATCTTGACGAGCGGCTGGCCCGTGCCATGACGCATGGCAGACAGGCGCTCGATCAGCCAGCCGGTCAGACACAGCACCCGCTCGTGGATGGCGTCCAGTCCGACCGCGGCCAGGTGGCGCAGGCCGATCTCGACCGCCGGGATGTTCAGGTAGTTGACGGTGCCGTCCTCGAAGCCCGCCTCGCCCGGCACCAGGTAGTAGCCGTCCCCCTGCACCGACGAGATGGTGATCGTTCCGCCGGCATACCAGGGCCGGACGAGTTTCGCCAGCGCAGCCTTCCGCGCCAGCAGGCAGCCCAGGCCGGTCGGGTAACCGAACATCTTGTAGAATGAGAGCGGCACGAAGTCGGGCCGCCAGCGGGCCAGATCGAGCCGGTTGGAGGGCGCGAACGCCGCGGCATCCACCAACACATCCCAGCCACGGTCGTGCGCCAGCGCGATCATCTCCAGCGGGTGCTGGACGCCGCTGAAATTGGACTGGACCGGGAACGCAAACAGGTTGTTCCGGCCCGGCGCGGCCAGCCCCAGATACTCGTCCAGCGTCGCCGGATCAATCCGCAGCTCGGGTTCGACGATAGGCAGATAGGTGAATCGTGCGCCCCGCTGCCGGGCGAACTCCCGGATGCCGTTGACCGAATTGTGGTTGTCGAAGGTCAGCAGGTAGTGGTCGCCCGGCTCGAACGGGTACGCCTCGCCCACCAGCTTGAGCGCGCCGGACGCGTTTTGGGTGAAGATCGCGACATACTCACCGGGCGGCGCGTTGAAGAACTCGAGCACATACGCCCGCGCCTGATCCACCTGGCACGTCATCGCCTGCGAGGTCGGGTTGTGCGAGTGCGGGTTGCCGAAGATGTTTTGGCTCAACAACTCCAGGTGCTGGCGGAGCTGGCGCTCGGCGTACAGCCCGCCGCCGGTGTAGTCCAGGTAGACCTGGCCGGTGGCGTCCAGCCGCGCATATTCGCGGGCGCGCAAATCATCCAGGGCGGTCGTGCCGGCGTAGGCCGGGTAGGCGTGCAGAAAACGTTGGTAGGCTGCGCTCGTAGAAAACGGCGCGGATGCGATTAAGATCACGGCGTTGTGTTGGCCTTTCGTAACGGTGTTTATGAACGATGGGGAGATTGTATAACGTGGCGCGGTGAGCGTCAAACAGCGATGGTGGGATAGCTACGATATCGTCTCGCTAACCGATCCCAAGCCGCTCGATCTGCTCCGGCGGGGCTTGAAGCAGCACGAGGGTCTCCCGCAAGGCCGCCTGCATCTCCCGCAGCTTGGCCGGCGCGCGGTCGGCCAGGTTCACCAGCTCGTTCGGATCGCGCCGCTTGTCGCTGAGCCAGGTGGGCGCCGGCCACGGCGGATAGCCGACCACCGACCGCCGGCCATCCTCAAACGGGCCGAGGGGATAGGGGAGGAACTTCGCCAGGCTGTAGCCGTGCCAGAAGAGCGGCGCGTTGCCTGGGACGGGCGCCTGGTGCAGGATCCACGCGCCGTCGGTGATGCTGACGCTGTGGCCGAACTGCCCGCAGAGCGCGAAATCGCGGGTGGGCGCGGTCGGATTCTCGATCACCGGCAGCAGGTTGACCCCGTGCAGCGGCCGATCGGGCGGCGTCTGTGGCAACGGCCGGCCGACCGCGGCCAGCACCGTCGGGTAAATGTCCACCAACTGAACGAGCTGCGACCGCCGCTCGCCGTGGCCGTGCGTCGGGTGCGCGGCGATGAAGGGGATATGCGCCTTGGCGTCGTGTTCGTGCGTCTGGAGCTTGCCGATGCGGCCATGGTCGCCGTTGAAGGTGCCGTGGTCGGTGGTGAGGATCACGAGCGTATCGCGCCACAGATCGAGCCGATCCAGCGCATCCAGGAAGCGGCCCAGCCAGCGATCCAGGAAGACGACCTTGGCCGCGTAGCGGGCGCGGTAGGCGTTGAACTGCGCCTCGGTCAGCTTCTCGCGCCAGGGGATATATGGCGCGGCTGCGGTCACGCCCGGCACGTCGTAGCCCCGCGGATCGAACTGCACCAGGAGTTCCTCCGGCGGGTCCCACGGCTCGTGCGGGTCGAAGATGTCCAGGTGCAGGTAGAAGTCGCGGTGCGCCCGGTTCGCCTCCAACCAGGCAATCGCCCGCTCGAAGACCTGGGCGCAGAAGTAGTCCTCCTCTCGCTGGCGGATGAAGTGGACGTTGCGCCAGTGCCGCTCGTTCTTGCTCAGGCGGTCCCCCTGGGGGCAGGCGAACGCGACCGGGTCGGTGCGGTAGGCGTCCGCCTCGCAGCCGCGCACGAAGTCGAACCCGGTGTAGCCCATGTGGTAGTTGCCCGCGCCCTGCTCCCACAGGTGGAAGTGGTCGGTGAGCAGATAGCTGACCCGGTAGCCGTGCTCGACCGTCCACTGCACCGACTGATTGGGCGGGCCGGAGACCTGGCGCGGCAGGTCGAGATCCTCCTCTTCCAGCGGCCCCCAGCCGCGCTCCAGGAATTCATAGCGGCCGGTGTAAATATCGCGGCGCGCGGGCATACACGGCGTCGAGCCGGTCCAGCAGTTGTCGAAGGTCGTGCCGCGGGCGGCCAGCCGATCCATGGCCGGCGTCGGCACGGCCCACGGCGGCGCCTCCGCGCTCCAGCACTGGTTCAGCGGCCGGCCGCCGGTGTACGCGCCGACGTGGTCGCGACGCAGGGTGTCGCAGAGGATGACGATGGTGTTCATGCCTATCGCGCCGCCAGCATGACCACGATCAGCGCCGCGAACGCGGCCAGGCCCAGTCCGAACGCGACGCCGCTGACCGTGAAGCCGACCGACTTGCGCGCCACGATCGCGCTGTAGGTCTTCTTCTGGTCGGTGACGCTGGCCTCGCGGTAGCGATAGGCGAATGGGCTGACGACGACCAGCGCGGCGATGAGCGCGGCGAGCAGGAGCAGGATCGCCGCCCCGCCCAGGAGGACGACCGCCGGCTGGTTCAGCGATGGCTCGAACTTGTCTTTCCCCAGCGAGATGATGCCGAAGATGACCGTGTAGAACGCAGTGACGAGCTGGATCACCTGGCGCGCGCCGGCCTCCAGGTTGTCCATGATGACCCCGTTCTGCTTGTCGAACCATTCGCGCAGTTTGGCCTCGTCCGCGGTCTCTGCCCGCGTGGTGACTGAGATGATGTCGCCCTTGGCCATGGGATCACTCCTCGACCTCTACCTCTGCGATCACCCAGGCGCCGTCGCGCGGGCACTTGAAGCGATAGGTCTCCACCTTAGTTTTCGCTTTGGTGGGCTGCAAGCCCTTGTAGATGACCTTTCGGCCTGATATTGATCCAGATCCACCTGCCATACGTGTTTGCAGGTGGGACAGGTGAGCTCGATGTTGTGAGCCATGGATGATCTCCTTATCCGCCAGGCGCCCTTCGCAGGCCGGCCAGCCGCGCCGCGTACTCCGGCGGGACGGCGGGGAGGGATTGGCCCTGCAGCAGTGCGATCACCGCGGCGATGAAACGCGCCAGGCGGCCTTAGGGGAGTCGAGCGCCTCCCCCTCGGCGAAGTAGTTGGCCGCTTCTTGCAGCCTGGGTATCAGCGCTTCGACATGGCCGTCGCGGTGGGCCGCCTGCGCGGCCTCGACCACCTGATCCGCCTGCGCCTCGATCTGCTGCCGGCGGGCGGCTGCCAGGGCCGCCTCGCGCTCCTCGGGGCTCATGGCCGCGAGCTGCGCCGCGGCCTGGCGCACCTGCTCCTGGACTTCGGGCGGCAGCGATTCCAGCGATACCTCCTCGGACGCCTCCTCCGGCGCGCCGGCCTCCTCTTCCGGCGGCAGCCCGGCATGCCGCCGGCGCATCGCGTCCAGCGCGGCGGAATCGGACGCCAGATCGGCCAGCCCGAAGCGCCGGTCAATGGCGACCACCTCCTCCAGACTGGCGACCGCCTCATCGAGCCGGCCGGCGTTCGCCAGGTAGCCGGCCTGGTTGTAGAGCGCCACGCTGAGCGCCTGCTGCTCCTCCCGGCCCTCGCCCCTGGCCCGCAGCGTGACGACGGCCGCTTCCTGGGCGGACGCCGCCAGGCCGGCCGCGCCGCGACGATCGCAGAAGCGGGCCAGGGCCAGGCGCAGGTTGGCCGACAGCTCCGGCGAGACCGCGGGCTGCGCATCCAGCAGCGCGACCGCCGCGCCGGAGAGCGCTCCGAGGGTCTCCTCTCCCGGCGCGGCCACGGCCGCGGCCAGGCTGCGCAGGTACGCGGCGTGAGCGGCCGGCATCTCGCCCGCGGCGGCCGCCTCCTCGCACGCCTGCGCCAGGTCGGCTGGCCGGACGTCGTCGCGCGCCGCGGCGGAGGTGAGCGCGACGACCGCCTCATCGAGCGTGGCGGCGCGACCTTCACCCGGCGCGTCCAGGGATGCCAACAACTGCCGCACCTGGCCCGCCTCCGGCATGCCCAACCGTTCGAAGATCGCCAGGCCCTCCCGGTAGCGCGCTCGCGCTGCCTCTCCGTCACCGCGCAGATGATCGACTTGGCCCAGGTTCACTAATGCAATTGCGATGCTCTGCTGATCTCCTATTGTCCGCGCAATAGCTATCGCCTCCGCCAGAAGTTGTTCTGCGGCAAGCAAGGGTTCTCTGTCCTGGCTAGTGATTCTGAGGCTCATCCCACCAGATGGAACACTTGATGATTCGCTCCGATTGACCGGAGTGGCAGCTACCTCCAACAAAGCGACTTGTGGATTCAGCCAGTTCATATGCCTCCAAGCCATGATCGGACTCGCCTGCTTCCTGTGTGGAATGTTGATGCGCTGATTGTCTACAGCCGTCCAAGTGCGCTATCATTGAGATCCGTAGTAACACCGCCATCCATTCCAGGTATATCCGGCCACAGTACCCTAGGGCGCAACCGGCGACACATTTCGAGGAGCCTGGTGATAGTGCCGTCGCGTTCGACCTTAGCGAGGAATTCTCTGGCTTTGCCAGCTTTCCCTTGGCCCTCTAGGCTATCGTAGTCCAATCCCATATCAAAGCATAGTGTTTGCAGTTCTTCCTCGTTGAAATGATCGGTAAGCTTCTGACGCAATTTAGCTCGAAAGTCGCTTCGGTTTGTTTTGACTCGATGGCCACTTACTGCGGGAGTTTGACCATCTCCCATCGGCGGAGAGGGTCTGCCCTGACGGCGAACCCATTCAGAGAACATACTGCCCAGAATGCGAGTACGGCCATTCTGAGCTTCGAGAAGTCCATATTTGGTCAGTTCTTCAAAGTCCTCTTTGATGTCATTGATATCATGAAAAGCAGAAACGGCTTTCGCAGGCAGTCTGTCCTCGGCTACAAAAGATAGACAGTGTCGTTCGCTCTCTGAGAGATGATCCCAACATGGCCGAAAATGTCTACTCAACTGCTGATACAGGTGATGGGCGACATCCTGTTTGATCTTCCTGATCGACCAACCGCGGTAATCACTCTGTACCCATTGGTCAGCCACTGCTTGTAAGAAGAAAGGCTGTTTTCCAGCAAGATCTTGAATGGCTCGACAGGCCATCGCAGACAGCTTGATGTTGTACGGGACTAGAGGGCGATGGATCAGATCCAATGCCTCACTGTCGGTAAGAGTACCCATAACGATAGGGGCAGGATGGAATACGTTGAAGAAAGGGGAGGTCGGGTCGCTGTTACCTAGCTTCTGACTCAGGCGATACAGGTCTCTGAAAGATGCAGTCACCCAGGCAAACTTGTCCCCTACAAGCGATCGAAGACTCCAAAAAAAGTGAGTGTCAAAGGCCTCGGTGTCTTTCAATGCCTCAAATTCGTCGAGCAAAATGACAAACCGGTACCCTTCAAGCCAGGGCGATTGCAGCCATCGATCGAATGCGGCTCTGTCCGAGAGTACCCCAGGCGGATCATGTCGTTCCGGTAGGCGTGGGCTCCGGCAAATGGATCGCGCCACGGCTGAATAGAAATCAGATGGAGTCCGAATCTCTGCCTGCAAGTCCACCAATGCGGCAATCAGCGGTGGGCAGCCTGCAAACTCCCTCTCCAACACCTTGGGGTGCGATACATACTTGAGAAATGAGGTCTTTCCTGAGCGTCTTAGCCCAATGACCTGCATTGAATGCAATTGAAGGGCTCGGAGCAGACTGAAGAACTGACGGACTTCGTTGCCCCGCCCATAGAAATGCTCTGGCCTTTCGATTGCTGGTCCAACAATATAGGGATGAATACCTGGCATGTCATTCCTCCGATTTGACCTGAATCTTGTTTGGAGCTTGCTTTCGTGCTATCCAAAGTCGTAGCAGGTCAAAAGAATAGGAATACTGACGTTGAGCGGAAGAAGAGCTCGGAAAGTAGTTGTGACGCAGTATGTTCCGATTGACGAGGTGTTCTAACGCACGACTCACTTCTTGCTCAGGAGCGACCAGATTGAGTTTCCGCATATGACGCACTACTTGAGAGAGGTCCACGGACTGATCCTGCCCCTCAAGTAATCCTGCTACTGCGACCAGTATGTCTTGCTCAAATGGGGTGCAGGGATTCCACAAGTGAGCAAATGCCTGACTGTCTGCATTGATCAAGCTATTAATGGCCGATCTAACTTCTCTTGCTGAGATGTCGTTGCTCTGTGCTCGACGATTCATCGAACTAATGATGTCTTGGCAGAGGTATTGGACAAAATACGGATGACCCTGCGTAGCGCGCCATATCTCATCAACTGCCAGATCATCGTACCTGACTATGGAGGATACCGGGCCTCTGACAAGTTCTATAGTGTCGTCGTAGGTCAAGAAATCAATACTTCGGCATTTCGCGCTGTGAAACAAAGGATAACGATCGTCTTGTGTCATCGCCTGCAATCCGTAACTCCCCGCAATGAGGAACACTATGGATGGATTGTTTTGCATCTGGTATCGAAGCACCTCAAAAATACTCGGATCGATTCTCCCTCGCTCGACAAAGACACCTAATGCCTCGAACTCGTCAATCATAAGAAGGATTCTGCCCTTGGTGTTGGACAACTCAGATTCAACAGTTGCGAAGAAATCGTTGAAAGCCTGAGAAGGAGAGTTTTCGAATCGATGCGAACAGGGAAGAACCACATGGATGCCTTGCCGATCGAGTTCCTGCGCGATTCTGCTGCAAAACTCCTCGACAAGAGCACGCATGGAATAACCAGATAGGCCTTGCATGTCAACGAAGACAGGGTAAACCTTATGGAAGCCATTCTCGCGAAAGTCTCTTCCCGCCTGTCCGTATGCCATTTGGCGCAAAGCCGATGTCTTGCCGATGCGCCGCTGTCCATACAGGACCAGGGGGCTGGGCTGGAGTTGACCGAACAGATTTTCCTGAACCCAAAAAAAGATATCGCGTCTGCCAACGAACGGCGCACCACTCGCTGGATCAATCGGCGACGCAACCACATATGGACTTCTGTCAACTCGAACGAAGGCGGTGCTCGCCGGAGACAAGAACTCGAGTGGAAATGAGGGGTCTGCAGCCCAGGGCCTACCATCGCTCCCCGAGTAGAGTAACTCAAATTTGAGCAAAGCAGTATGATCGGTTGGCCGGACTCGAAATACCAGACGACAGGTGGCATCTGTTGAGATTGCACTGATACGTTGTTTGCGATCCGATCTCAACACTAAGCAGCCAAACGCCCTCGCGATTTTCACTGCAACGCCTTGCGCAATCCCTCCCCCGGTGTTCACTAACTCAATCACGACTTCAGTCTGCTTTGCATGCAGAAGCTGGCGTGTGATCAGCGCAAGTTCCAGATTGGGACACAGAGACAAGCGGCCTACCGCTTCCTGTATCACGATTTGCCATGCGCTGAGCGATTCGAGAACACTTCTCCTCAAACTAGTGGATGGCAGTTTGCTCAAAGTTTCGATGGCGTGAGTCAGTTCATCTGTGGCCTTGAGATAGGAAGATCTGCTCGCATGCAATGACTTTGCAGCTTGCGCTTCTCGCACAAGGTCAATTGCAGACAGTGCATAATCCGATAGTTCGCCCGCCTGTACCAATTCCTCAAGTGCCGGCTTCCGAGAGATCACTTCTGATGGGGAAGATGCTTGAAGCAGCGGGGCAACACGGGGAGGCTGGAACACAGCCTCCCCGTGATCAACTTGAGTCTGCGTGCTCCTGTCAAACGCCCCGAGCAACTCTGGGGGCTGTTGATTCTGGTCAAGTTTCCCTGCTCGTAAAGCCCCTCCGTAATAAGTCCGCGGCGTTGCACTGTGAGTGAACCGGGCCAAGTAAATCCGTGCCATCTGAATAAGGATAATGGCTTTGCCCTGGAGATCGCCCATATGTTCCTTGAGGGCGAGGCTCTGCTGGTAGAGGCGCATGGCCTGCTCGAGGTCGCCGCGCGTCAGGTAGACCTGGGCCATGCTAGCGAGCGTGGCGGCCTTGCCCTGGAGATCGCCCACCTGTTCCTCGAGAGCGAGGCTCTGCTGGTAGAGGCGCATGGCCTGCTCGAGGTCGCCGCGCGTCAGGTAGACCTGGGCCATGCTAGCGAGCGTGGCGGCCTTGCCCTGCAGGTCGCCCACCTGTTCCTTGAGGGCGAGGCTCTGCTGGTAGAGGCGCATGGCCTGCTCGAGGTCGCCGCGCGTCAGGTAGACCCCCGCCATGTTATGCAGCGTGGCGGCCTTGCCCTGCAGGTCGCCCACCTGTTCCTTGAGGGCGAGGCTCTGCTGGTAGAGGCGCAGGGCCTGCTCGAGGTCGCCGCGCGTCAGGTAGACCTGGGCCATGTTCGCGAGCGTGGCGGCCTTGCCCTTCAGGTCGCCCACCTGTTCC
>VGOD01000208.1 GCA_016876015.1 Chloroflexota bacterium | reverse complement strand
CAGGGGGTCTGCGACCCCCGTCGGCCCCCACTTATTGAAAAGATACACCTGAAGGTATCCTCTCAATAATCCGGGGAAACGGCGGTCACAGACCGCCTACGAGCCTGCTCTCAGGGGGTCTGTGACCCCCGTCGGCCCCCACTTATTGAAAAGATACACCTGAAGGTATCCTCTCAATAATCCGGGGAAACGGCGGTCACAGACCGCCTACGAGCCTGCTTTCAGGGGGTCTGCGACCCCCGTCGGCCCCCACTTATTGAAAAGATACACCTGAAGTCCCTCGCCAGGTCCTGGCGCCAATCGGGATTGCGCAGCGCAGCCGCGGGATGGAGTTGGCGATGTATCGGTCATGGCGCAGGTCTTTCGGAGATAGGCTCAGGTTGGGTTGTCCGCAACAGGTCACAGCAACGCTTCAGCCGCGTGATCGCCTCTGCGCGCGCGCAGCGCAGGCGTTCCTGCATCGCCGGGCTTTTCAGCGGCGGCGTGGTCATGATCCAGCCGTCCTCGCCATCGCGATAGTAGTGGGACCGCACGCCTGCCAGCGCATAGCCCAGCTTGTCGTACATGCGCTGCGCGGCGATATTGCCGGCGCGCACCTCCAGGGTGGAGATGGTGGCCCCGCGGGCCATTGCGGCGTCGAGCAGCGCCAGCATCAGCCAGATGCCCAGGCCACAGCCGCGCCATCGCGGATGCGTGGCGACTGTAGCGATGTGCGCCTCGTCCACCATCAGCCAGAAGCCGCCATAGGCCACGATGGCTGCTCGCTGCGCATCCACCCTGGCGGGTTGATCTCCGGCCGCAGTCTGCTGCTGGCCAGCCGCGACCGGCCAGCGCGCCGCCAGGTAGGTTGCCATCTCGTTCTCGGTCAGGTCCGCCGTGTACATTCGCCGCGTCCACGGATCCCGGAAGCACTGGCGCTCCAGACGCATGATCTCATCCAGGTCGCCGCTCGTCAGCGGCATGATGATCGGCAGTTTGTCGCAATCAGCTTGCACAGGCCCGTCCTGAAAATCGCCCACCGCTCTGGTTTCGAGGCTGTGCGAAGCCTCCTTTAGGATTAGCCGGTTTGGTGGTCGGCGGCAGAAACCGGCTGAAGCCTCCCGACCGGAGCATTTTTCCACTGACCGTGGCGCCGCGGCCGGCATGAGCAACTGTCCTGAAAATCGCCTGCTGGCCTCACGCAAAGGCGCAAAGGGCGCTTGAGCGCCTCTGGCCGCCTCTGCGTCTTGGCGTCTTTGCGTGAGCTTTTCAGCCGCCGGCCCCGCGCGGCTTGGGCGGCTCGTGCAGATAGATTGGGCTGAGGGTCGCGGGATCGTCTGCCTCGCCGGCGACAAACCGTTTCCAGGCCAGCTCTGCCAGGTAGCCGGCGCGGCGCATCGTCAACGCGGCTGGCAGAAAGCTTGCCCGCGGCCGGCCGAGTTGAGCGATCAGCGTCTGCTGGTCCGCGGGCAACAACTCGCCCACGAACATCATGGGCCGCGCCGCCTCAGCGGCGAGCGCAGCGACGGTCGTCAGCCGGTACTCGCTCTGCGGGCTCCAGCCGCCGGGGCCGTGCGCATAGATCGCCCAACAGACGCGGCCGCGGCCGGCCTGGATCAGCGCGACCACCGGCATCGGCTGCCACTGGTGGGGGTACGCGACCGCATCGAGCGTAGAGACGCCCAAGAGGGGCAACCCCTGGGCCAGCGCCAGGCCCTTTGCCGCGGCCAACGCCACGCGCAGACCGGTGAAGGAACCGGGGCCGAGCGCCACCGCGACCCCGCGCAGATCGGCCGGCATGACGCCGGCCCTGGCCGCCATCTGCGCCACCTGCGGCATCAGTTCGACGGTGTGCTGATTGGCTGACTGCCAGTTGTATTCCGCGAGCAGTCCGCGGTCGCCGTCGTAGAGGGCGACGCCGGCCAGACGAGTTGAGGTGTCCAAGGCAAGCAGCATCGAGTATGATCCGGTCGAGGTAATCTATCAGGACACGGCTATTGAATCGCCGTACCTGGCGAGCTGCTCTACGATGCCAACGAAACGGCCGCCATGCCCGCTGAAGCAAATCCGCCGCCGATTTTCATCCAGATAGCTGAATCCGATCTCCAGGTATTCGTCGGGCAGCAAGGCCGCGACCCGATCGGCCCATTCGATGGCGACGATGTCATCGCCGGCAAAGAGATCGCCCAGCCCCACATCCCACATCTCGGCCGCCGCGTCGCTCAGCCGATAGCAATCCACGTGGTGCAAGAGGCGGCCGGCCGGCGTGCGATACTGGTTGGCCAGGATGAACGTCGGGCTGGTCACGGCCGCGCGAATGCCCAGCCCGCGCGCCAATCCCTGGACAAACGCGGTCTTGCCCGCGCCCAGCTCGCCCACCAGCGCCACCGCATCGCCGCCCGCCAGCAGACCGGCCAGCCGCGCTCCCCATGCCTGCGTCTCTGCGGGGCTGGCGGTCTCCAACACGAAATCACATCGCTTCATGACAATTGCCCATTATAGCGCAGACCAGGCCGTGCTCAAAAACCTCCCCCCATGCTCCAACCTCCACCCTCCAACTTCCAATCTCCAACCCCCAACTTCCAACTTCCACCTTCCAGTGGTATGATAGGCTGACTCGATTAGAGGAGCCTACGACATGCGCGTATTGGTGGTATCTGACATCCACGCGAACCTGGCTGCGCTGGATGCCGTGTTGGAGGATGCCAAGCCTTTCGAATGCGAGGCGGTGTGGTGTTTGGGCGATACGGTGGGCTATGGCCCCGAGCCCGATGAGTGCATCGGCCGCATCCGGCTGGCAAAGGCCGTGACGGTGGTGGGCAACCACGACTGGGCGGTGATAGATCGGATGGACATCGAGGACTTCAACCCCGAGGCGGGGAAGGCGGTCATGTGGACGCGCAACCACCTGAGCTCGCAGAATCTGGCATGGCTGCACGATCTACCGAGCGAGCCGATCATCCAGGGCGAATTCACGCTCACGCACGGCAGCCCGCGTGATCCGGTGTGGGAGTACATCCTCTATCCCTCGGTGGCGGCCGCGAATTTCGAGCACTTCAGTACACCGTTCTGTCTGATCGGTCATACCCATGTGCCGACCCTGTACGTGAAGCCGGCCGGCGATGCTGGTCTGCGAGTGGTGACGCCCACGCCCGGCAAGGCGATCTCGTTGCGGAACGGTTGGCGCATCATCCTCAATCCGGGCAGCGTCGGCCAGCCGCGTGACAACGACCCGCGCGCGGCCTATGCCATCCTGGACACCGAGCAGGCCATCTGGCTGCCGCGACGCGTCGCCTATTCTCTGGAGATCACCCAGGCGCACATGCGCGCCGCGGGTCTGCCCGAACGGTTGATCAATCGCCTATCGTTCGGATGGTGAGGCGACCGGCGCTTCGACGTAGGGAACCGCAGGCCGCTGGCTGACGTCAACCCAAAGAATACACAGCCCGGTCGCGGCGCAGCAACCCGACCGCAGTGAGAGGAGGAGAGTAATGGTAAAACTATCGCGAGGGATTCTGTGGCTTGGCTTGTTGGCGCTCCTGGCCGGTTGTGCGGCCCCCGCCTCGAGGATGGATCGCGACGCAACCAGGTTCATCGCGCCTGCCGCGCCGCCCGCCCAGCCTGCTCCAGCGGCTGGCGTCGCCCGCGAGGTTGAGGTTAGAACCGAAGCCGTAGTGGTGGGGGCGCCGGCCGATTCGCAACGCATGATCATCCGCACGGCTGATCTGAGCCTGATCGTGACGCGCGCCGAGCCCGCAGTGCAGTCCATTCGGGAACTGGCTGTCAGCCTGGGCGGTTACGTGGCCGACTCGCAGGCGTGGCGCGAAGGAGAGCAATTGCGCGCGCGCGTGACGGTGCGCATCCCGGCCGAGAAGCTCGACGGCGCCCTGGCCGACATCAAGAAGCTGGCGGTGCGCGTGGAGCGCGAGCAGGTGAGCGGAAAGGATGTGACCGAGGAATACACCGATCTGAACGCCCAGCTCGTCAACCTGGAGGCGACCGAGAAGGAGCTGCGCGAGCTGTTGACCGAGGTCCGCCAGAAGACGCAGAAAGCCGAGGATGTGCTCCAGGTCTACCAGGAGCTGTCTCGCATTCGGGGCGAGATCGAGCGCGTGAAAGGTCGCATCCAGTACCTGGGCAACCTGACCGCGCTGGCGACGCTCAACGTCGAGCTGATCCCCGACATCCTGGCGAAGCCGGTGGTGGAACCGGGCTGGCGTCCGCTCGAGACGCTCAAGAACGCCAGCCGTGGGTTGGTGAATGCCTTCAAGACGCTGGCGGACGTCCTGATCTACCTGGTGATCCTGGTCCTGCCGATCCTGCTCATCGTCGCTGGCGTCATCTATCTGATCATCCGCTTGCTGCGCCGGTTGTTCCGGCGGAAGTAGGTTGGTAGATTGGTAGATTGGTGGACTAGGAGATTGGGAGATTGGGAGATTGGGAGACTCAGAGATTTCCAAACTGGGCTAGATAGCCCCCATAGAGCACGTTAACAACCGGACACTTTTGCCGCCGCCCAAGACCCTGCCGCGATGACATACAGTGTAGTTTCCCCTGGCCTGAGCCAGGACGAAGGCTGTTTGCCGGTCGCACAGCCGGTCACGCCCGCGGTGGCGAGCCGCATCGTCGAACTGCCAGTGGGCTAACGCCGTTCGGCTGAGCTCACGACGAAGCCTGGATGCGGCCAGCATCGTCGCCCAATTGGCCGCGCAAGATGGCACGCAGGTCAGCGCCGCGGCCGTCCAGGGCTACCTGCAGCAGGCGGGTTTGGCCGACTATACCGGCAGTGCCTTTCGCGACCAGGCGTTGCCTACGCCAGCGGCGGCCGCAGGCAGCCTCACGCGCCAGGCCGCGTAACTCCTGACAGAGATGCCAACTTTCGAAAAGTTGGCATCTCTGGGCGCTGCAGGCCCTGGGGCTGGAGCGGGTGCTGCCCCTGCTGGACGTGACACCCCCCACGACCTGCTACAGCCACCACCTGCGCTGCTACACCCTCCTGTTCGCCTTGGCCGCTGGCAAAGCCCGCGTGGCCCAAGTGGGTGAGTTGGTGGAGGACGAATTCGCCGCCATCGTGGGCCAGGCCCGCTACCCGCAGCGCAGCGACCTGCACGCCTACCTGGATCGCATCGTCGCCCACGACCAGACGGCGGCCGCGGCGGGCACGCCCGCGGCGGAGCGACCGGTGGCGCGTTTTCTGGCCGCCAGCCAGACCGCCTTGACGCACGCGACCGGCCCCAGCGCCGGGCGGGAGTTGTATGTGGGATAGCCACGTCATCCCGCTCTACACCCAGAAGGCCGTGGCCCAGACCAAGCATGGCATCTGGCAGCGGGTGGTCACGGCGGTGGTCAAGATCTGCGCCGTCAGCGCCCGCTGTGTGGGCCGGGTCCTGCACGTCACCTGGCGCCAGGGTGACACGGCCTTGGGCGGCCAACTGGCGGCGGTCGTGACCCAGGTCGAACAGGCCAGCGGTCAACCGGTCGAACTGGTGGGGGGCGACCGCAGCGCGCTCGCCCAAGAGGTGCTGGAAGCCTTTGACCGCCGCGGCACCGGCCTGGTGGTCTGGGCTGACGACACGCCCACGGTGCGCCAGGTGGTGGCGGAGGTGCCCCAGAGCGCCTTCGTGGACGGTGAATATGCCGTGGTGCGCCGCGCCGACGGGCAGCGCATCCGCCGGCTCAAAACCCGCCTGGCCGATCTGCCCGCGCCGGCCATCAACGCCCGCGGCTACTGCTGTCGCACGATCGTGGTCGAAGACGTGCGCAGCGGCCACCGCGCCGCCTTCCACGCCGTGGGCCGGCCCACCGTCGGCCGTTCTGCCCGCGCCCTGCTGACCGTTCTGCGCGGCAAGCAAGCCGCGGAGGAGGAATTCAAGCAGGGGCGGGCCCAGGGCGCCGATGCCTTCTGCGGTGGCGCTATCACCAGTGCGTTGGTGCGGGCGCGACCCACTGAGGCGGAAACAGCGACCTTGTGCACCCACGCACGCCGGTTGAAAGCGCGCTGGCGGCTCAACCTGAGCGAAAGGGGGAGCGCCGTAGGCCGCTGGCGCCGCGGTGACCTCACCAAACGCGCCTTGAATGACTTGCTCACGGGCATCCGGCGGCGCCGTCAGCGCATCGTGGCCGACTGGCGGCTGGCCGAGGAGTTGATCCGCTGGGGGCGCACCGGTATCGTGCCCGCCAGCCAGAGCCTGCCCTGAGCTTGTCGAAGGGTCCGCTGGGTGAGCGATACCCGCAAGATGAGCATCCTGGGTCAGTTCCAGACCTTCATCCGCCAGGCGCGCCGCGACACCCTGGCGCAGTTGGCGCAGTGCATGACCGCGGTGCTCCTGGAACGCGCCCTCAGCGCACGCCGCGGCCCGGTCAGTCCTGCGGAACGGCAGCGGCTGGCGCAGGAAGCCCAGGAAACGGTGCAGCGGCTGCCGTGGGGCCAATTGGGGACCCGTTTCCTGGCGCAGGGCGGTTGGGTGAGCAAGGACACTGAACAGCGTATGCTGCACGTGACTCTCAAGCCCTTGGTCCCCTGCTGGTGCAGCAGGCGTGTGAATGCTTGTGTACCCATCTGAATGCTCAAGCCACGGTCATGCACTGTGAGGATGGCGACTACACCCTGCACTATGCCTGCCAGCCTCGCCCGCCCGGCTGAAAAAGTGTCCGGCCATTACCAGCCCGCATAGCGGTGGTTTGGAAATCTCTGAGAAACCCTGATGCTTCACTTCGGCTTCGGTGTACCGATCAAGCTGCGGCAATAACGTCCATGCCAGCAGGGCCAAAATCGCGACTAACAACGACAAGTCCATCCTCTGCTCCTGTACTGGAGAATCCGCGCGCGGTGAATGCGGCCCTGCGGGGTTTCCTTCGCGAGATTGCCGGTGGGTAGAGATCTACGCAAAGGAAATCACGAGCCGATCCTGCTCATCGTAGCGATACGCGGCGAAGAAAGGCGGCGCGGCCGGCGGCATGGCGAGCGCCTCCGGGAGCAGGATCGGCAGGTCTTCCACCAAGTCGGCGGCCAGCAGGCGATCGGCCGGCCACCATTCCAGCGTGCCTTCCGGGGAGGCGCCGACCATCCGGCTATCGGCTCGCGCGGTGAAGATGAAAAACAGGATGCCCACGCCTGGATTCCCCGCATCCACGTGCGCCACGCCGCACAGCCGTAGATCGTGTACACTCAGCCCGGTTTCCTCCCGGATTTCGCGCAGCGTGGCCGAATAGACATCCTCGCCGGCCTCGATGTGCTCGCCGACGCCGTTGTAGCGGCCGGCCCACAGCCGCTTGTGCGGTCCCCCGCGCAACAACAGCACTTCATCGCCGCGCGTGATGAAGCACAGGCTACGGGGGATGACCTGATATCGGCCCTGACTCTGCGCCGCCCCTTGATCCGCGCGTCCCATGATGCGTGCTCCTGCACCGTCATAAGTGCGGGATTGGCCTGGACGCCCAGCTTTTGCCGCCGATACAGCTCATCCGGCCGGGTGTGGATGCGCGCCACGTCCTTCGCCGACAGGAAGTGCGGCCCGCCCGCGGCGAACGTGCCCAACAGGATGCGCGCAGCCTTGACGGCCATCGCGGTGGTGTCCTCCACCTGCTGCGCCGTCTTGCCGAGCACGATCAGCCCGTGGTTCTGGATCAGGATGATGCGCGGCAGCTCGTTGTGCTCGTCAATGTAGCGGATGATGCGCGCCCTGGTTTCGCGGGCGAGGGGCACGCCGGGGTCGGTGTAGGGCACGATGACCGGCGAATGCCACCTGCACGAACCCGCGCTCGGTAATCGTCCGCAGTTCCGTGCCGCTGGCTTTGACATAAAAGCTCTGTTCGTCCAGGCGGGTCGAGGTGTTACCCTCGCCCAGGATGACGTAGTCGTTTTCCGGCCGGCCCAGGTTGTTGGAGAGGGCCACCAGTTGTTTGAGGGTGTCGTTGCTCACGAAAGTCGTCCTTTGGGGCGAGACAGGCATTAGAAATTCTATTTTCGGGTTAGTATCGCGTCTCCAGCACTGCATCTCGCAGCGCCAGATAGTTCGCCAGCGGCACGCCGTTGTTCAACTCTGTACTGCTGCCGACCATCAGCCGGCCCTCGGCCGCTTCGATGGATCGTTTGACCGTCTCGCGCACCTGCCCCGGCGCGCCGAGCGGCAGGAGTTGCGACACGTCAATCCCGCCGCACAGGAACAGCTTCGGGAAGCGGCGGTGGATGTCGGCGATATCCATCCCGGCCAGCACCTCGATGGGGTTCAACCCGTCAATCCCCGCCTCCACCAGGTCGCCCAAGACCGGGTTGAGGTTGCCGTCGGAGTGGAAAAGCACTTTGATGCCGCGGGCGTGGTGCGCTGCGATGACGCGCGCCAGCCGCGGGAAGTAGTGCTTGCGCATCCACGCAGGCCGCAGCAGCGGGCCGCTCTTGAACGCCATGTCGTCGCCAAGCATCCCCGCCTCGATGCCGTGATCTGCGGGCAGGTGCTCGATCCACGCGATGGCGCGCTGCGTGTTGCGCTCCAGCAGCTCGCTGATGATCTCCGGGCAGTCCGCCAGATAGTAGCTGAACGCTTCCAGCCCGATCTCGCCGAAGATGCCTTGCAGACCGGGGCCGGGGATGCCAGGGAAGTAGAACACCTCGCCCAGCCGGCGCCGGTCGTCCGCGAACTTCGCCAGGGTCGCATCCAGACCCGCCTGCTTCTCAGCGCTCCAGGCCGGATCGTAGGCGTCCAGCTCGGCGCGCTTGGCCGCGGCGTAGGCGGCCGAGTCGGCGTACCGCTTTTCTTCGTTCCAGATCGTCCAGCGGAAATAGCGTTGCTGGCGGCCGTCCTCCAGCGTGACCATGCGTTCCGCCTCCGGCAGTCGCACCAACGGCCGGGTGGCGTCAATCGCCGGCTCATACGCGGCGTAGACCACCTCTTCCCGGTTCTCCAGCGTCAACGTCTTGCCCGCAAAATGGCTGAGCACGGCGTCGTTACGTAGCAGATCGTACAGCGGCGGCCGGTCGGGGATGCTGCCGTGGATGACGGTGCGGACGCGTTCAAGTGAGTTTTGCATGGGACCTCGTGAAACGTGAAACGTCAGCTTCCAGTCTCCAGTCTCCAACCTCCAACCTCACCTCCAACACATCTCCTCATACACCTGGTTGTAATACAGCGCGTTCTCCACCGGCGTGTTGGGCGGGATATGGTTGCCGACGGCCATGAAGAAGCCGGGACAGCGCCGGCCCAGATCCATGCAGCGTTTGACCTCGGCGCGGATGTCATCCTTCGAGCCGTAGAGCAGGATGCGCGTGTCCGCGTTGCCGACGATGACGTGCGTCTGGCCGTAGCGTTCGACGATCGGTTCGAGCTTCGTCAGCGGCTCAAAGACCAGGCCGTGAAAGCCGGCCGCCACGATGTCGTCTACGAACACGTCGAAGTTGCCGTCCGAGCAGAACATCACCTTCTTGCCCGCATCGCGCAGCGGCTTGACATACTCCCGGTAGTGCGGCGTGATGAACTTCCGATACCAGGCCGGCCGGAAGATCGGCCCGTTGGCCCACACGAAGTCATCGTGGATCATCACCACCGGCACGTTCGACTCGGCCAGCGCGTCGAAATACTGCTGGATCCACGACGCGTAGCGGTTCGCCAGCGCGCCGAACCGCTGCTGATCTTCGCCCGCGGCCAGCAACAGCATATCCCAGCCGAACAGCCCGATGAAGCCGGAGACGAGGGTCACATAGACGCCGGTCATATTCACGCCGTCGGGATGCGTCGCGCAGCTTGCCTGGTAATGCGTCTCGAAGCGGCGGATCAGCTCCCCCTTGTCCTTCGGGCCGAGCTTCTCCCATGGATCGAAGCTGAGCACATCTTCAGCGGTCTTGTACGGGCTGAAAATCGTGTCGCGACGATCCACCCCGCCCGCTGCGTATTCGGCGTGGCCCATGTCGCTCTGCCACTCACCGAACTCGGTGTGGCCGATCAGCGTGCTCCAGAAGAAG
>VGOD01000207.1 GCA_016876015.1 Chloroflexota bacterium | reverse complement strand
CTATCCCGCAAGAGCATGTCCCAAACTCGTGACGGTCTCGGTGACGAGCTGGAATGGCGGGGTATAGTATGCTAGAATGGCCGCCGTTCCCCGGCCAGGCGCGGGCGAATCAGCGTGCTGCCTCGGCAGCCGCACAACATGAAAGGAGGGCAAAACCTCATGCGTGTTCGCATCTACGCAACCCTGCGTGAATTGCTGGAGACCAGCGCGGTCGAGCTGAAGCTAGAGCAGACAATGACGGCCGGCGAGGCCCTGGAGCGTCTGGTTGAGCGTTTCCCCGTGCTGGATGGCAAGCTATGGGACGCCGACCGCGTCCTGACCGGCTATGTGATGGTGTTGCTCAACGGTCGCTCTATCGAATGGCTGCAAGGACTGGCCACGCTCGTGACGGACGACGATGCTTTGGCGCTCTTCCCGCCGGTGGGCGGCGGCGATGAATGAAAGGGGCGGCGCGAGTATAGAAAAACTTTCATCTTATCAACGCCCAGAATTTAGACTTTTGTCACTCTTGCCTGGTAAGATATGTCTGCCTGCTTCGCGAGGCGCCGAACAGGCTGGGCGGGGTGGTTTTCCTGGCCCGGCGAGGCCCAGCGCATCAACGTGCGACAACATCGGAAAGGCGACCGTAGAATGCTCAATGAACGCCCCCACATGGTTTTTTGGCAGCCCGCTTTCCGAATGACTTATCGGCCCATGTCCATCCGTCTTCTTTCGCGAGCTGGCTATCCGACCATCAAACGGTGGCTAGACGTTCTCATCTCGGCGGCTTCGCTGGTCTTACTCTCGCCCCTCTTGATCGCCATTGCCATTGCCATCAAGCTCGATTCGCCTGGTCCGATCATCTATGTGCAGCGTCGCTGCGGACTGCGCGGACGCGTTTTTAGCTTTTATAAGTTTCGCTCGATGACCAACGGCCGGGATCACACCGAGGAGCATCGCAAGTTCGCGGAGGCCTACATCAATGGCGCCAACGGTGTTCCTGCAGGCCAGACCGACGGCAACGGTCGCACGATCTTCAAGCCATCGTCTAACGGTCACACCGTCACTCGTGTGGGGCGGTGGTTGCGGTGCACCAGCCTGGACGAGCTGCCCCAGCTTATCAACATCATCAAGGGTGATATGAGCCTGGTGGGACCCCGGCCCTCGATTGACTACGAATTGGCCTGGTATACTGATCGCCACCGCCAACGGCTGGCTGTGCTGCCCGGTCTGACTGGGTGGGCGCAGATCAATGGCCGCAGCCGACTCGGATTCGATGAGATCGTCAGTCTGGATCTGGCCTACATCGCCCGCCGGTCAGTGCGCCACGATCTCCAGATCCTCTTCGCGACTATTCTCAAGGTCTTGCGTGCCGAAGACGTCGGCTGAGTAGGGGCAGCGCCTGCATGTCTGCCTTCTGAACCAGCGCAGAGGGGTCCGCCTCTATTGCGCCAGGAACCGCGCCACCGCGTCCCGCGTCGGCAGCGCGGGGATCGCGCCGCGGCGGGTGGTCGTCAGCGCGCCGACCGCATTGCCCAGCCGCAACGCCTGCTCCACGATCGGTTGATCCCACCGCAGGCCGTGGTCCAGCAAGCCCGCCAACAACCCTGCGACAAAGCCATCTCCCGCGCCGGTCGTATCCAACGTCTGGACCTGGAAGCCCGGCAGCTCTCCGCGGCTTTCGGCCGTGAAGTAGGCGCAACCAGTCGCGCCGCGCGTCACCGCGAGGAGTCGCAGCCGGTCGCGCCAGAGCGCCCGCGCGCCGGCCGCTATGTCGCGCTCGCCGGTCAGGAAGGCCAGTTCCTCCTCGCTCACCTTCACCAGGTCCGCATGAGCCAGACCGTCCAGCATCCCGGCCCGGGCAGCCTCGGCCGAGGGCCAGAGCGGCAAACGCAGGTTGGGATCGTAGGAGATCAGCGCGCCGGCCGTGCGGGCGTGACTCAGCGCGGCGAACGTGGCGCTGCGACTTGGCTCGCCGATGAGCGAGATGGAACCGAAGTGAAAGATGCGGCCGGTCGCGGCATAGGCTGCATCCACATCTGCCGGCCGCCAGAGCATATCGGCGCTGGGATGGCGGTAGAACATGAAGCTGCGCTCGCCGTCGCCGCGCAGCGAGACGAACGCCAGGGCGGTGCGCGCCTCTTGCGAGAAGCGCATTCCCCCCACATCCACGCCGGCCCCGGCCAGCGTATCGGCCAGGAAATGGCCGAAATCATCGTCGCCTACCTGGCCCATGAAGCCAGCCCGATAGCCCAGGCGCGCTACACCCACGGCCACATTGGCCGGCGCGCCGCCGGCTGCTTTGACGAACGCTGGCGCTTCGGCCAGCGTCACACCCGATTCGGCCGCGACGAAGTCAATCAGCAATTCGCCACAGGCGATGACGTCAAGCATTGCGCCTCCTGTCGCGGGGCGATCTTGATTCACGCCGCGCCTCATTGGGCCTGGTCTGCGCGCCTTACTACGGCTCTGCGCGGCAGCTCGTACAGAGGCGCATCAGCGCTCTCCGCGGGAGCCTTGCCTTCGAGCCGCGCCAGCTCCACACGGCCGCCGAGCGCCGTTGCAATGCGAGTGGCGATCGTCTCCAGCCGCTCAACCTCGTCGGCGTAGTCGGCCAGGCGCAGTCCCTCGTTGGACACCGTCAGAACGACCAGATCATTGATCAGCAATCGGGTTTCCTCGCCCGCCTCGGCCGGTTTGAGCCAGCGCACCAGTCTCACCGTCGCCGGTCTGCGTTGCTCGCCGCGGCCGAAAATCTGAACCAGCACGACTGCCAGGGCGATGCCTGCCAGGAGAAAGAGCAGCGATTCGATCGCGATAACCATAGTGCAGCCTCCTGCCGCAACCAAAAGGTTGTCATTGCGAGGCCTATCGTTGGGGCCGCAGCAATCCCCTTCACGCGCCGGAGATTGCTTCGCAAACCATGTCCTGAGCTTGCCGAAGGATGCGCTCGCAATGACCCGCCAGAAAATTCCTGGATTCGTCTGTTCCCCGGCGATACTATAGCATGACTGGCAGCGCGGCGCAACCGAGAGGCGTCAGTTTGTTTGACACGGTCTCGACGGGGATGGTAGAATCGCGGCGTGAGTGAAGATGCAGGGCCGAGGGGAGTGATCAAATGAAGCATAGGCGCTGGGCCAGGCTGGCCATCGCTCTTGGTCTGATGTGGCTGGCGGCCGGCTGTGGCGGGCTGGACAAGGTCGGGCAAAGCCGGGCCGATCGCGACGCGGGACTGCCGGAGCTGCGGGCCGTGAAATTGGCGGCGGCGGCAAAGCTGCGCGTCGTGGCGACGACCGCCATCGTGGGCGATGTGGTGGGCAATGTCGGCGGAGAGGCGATCGCGTTGACGATCCTGATGGGTCCCGGCCAGGATCCGCACAGCTATCAGCCCACGCCCCAGGACGTCGCGCTGGTCGAGAAGGCGCATGTGGTGTTTGTCAACGGCTTTCACCTGGAAGAGGGGTTGGAAGCCACCATCGAGGCCGTGGCAGATCGCGGTGGGCCGACTGTCTCGGTCTCGGCAGGGATCAAGCCGCGGCCGGGCGGCGACGAGCACGCCGGATCGCAGCCGGCTGGCGACCCGCACGTCTGGTTCGATCCGGCCCACGTGAAGATCTGGGCGCGCAACATCGAGACAGCCCTCAGCGCGCTCGATCCGGCTAATGCTGCGATCTATCGCGCCAATGCGGCTGCCTATATGCGAGAACTGGACGAGCTGGACGCCGCCATCCGCTCCCAGGTCGCCGTGATCCCTCCTGAGCGTCGCAAGCTGGTGACTGACCATGACGTTTTTGGCTACTTCGCCGAACGCTACGACTTCAAAGTCGTCGGCGCGGTGATTCCTGCCCTCAGCACGACGGCCGAGGCGTCTGCCGGCGAGCTGGCGGACCTGATCGGCAAGATCCGTGCGGAGAGGGCGCCGGCGGTCTTTGTCGGCGCGTCTGTGAACCCCAAAGCGGCCGCCGCCGTCGCCGCGGAGACAGGCATACCGGTGATCCGGCTCTACACTGGCGAGCTTGGCGCGGCGGGCAGCGGCGCGGAGACGTACCTGGGGATGATGCGGATGAATGTCGAGGCGTTGGCAAAGGCGCTGGGCCGGTAGGCTCTAGCGGAGGTAGTATGCCATTGACAGGGTTGCTGCGCAAGACCGAGCCGCACGTGCTCACCGCGCCGGTCGTCGGCTTCGCGCACGTGACGGTGCACTACAACGGCAGTGAGCCGGCGCTGCACGATATCTCGTTTCAGCTTGTGGCCGGCGAGCGCGTCGCGATCGTCGGCCCCAACGGCGCAGGCAAGAGCACTCTGCTCAAGGTCATTGCGGGCATCTTGCAGCCTTCGGCGGGGAGCGTGGAGGTGTACGGTCACGGTGCGGGCGGCCACATCTGCATCGGCTATGTGCCGCAGCGCACCCAGGTGGATTGGAGCTTCCCGGTCACTGTGGTGGATGTGGTGTTGATGGGCCGTGTGGCCAGGATGGGGCTGTTTCGCCACGCCGGCCGCCGCGATTGGCAGGTGGCGGCCGAGAGCCTGGTGCAAGTCGGCCTGGCTGATCTGGCGGAGCGGCAGATCGGCGAGCTTTCGGGCGGGCAGCAGCAGCGCGTCTTCATTGCCCGCGCCCTGGCCCAAGAAGCTGAGCTGTTGTTGATGGATGAGCCGTTGACGGGGCTGGATGCTCCATCGCAAGAAGCCATTTTCACGGTCCTGGACGCGCTGCGTGACCGGCGGATGACGGTGTTGGTCTCGACGCACGACCTGCACCTGGCGGCCGAGCGGTTCGATCGGCTGATGCTGCTCAAGCGCCGCCTGGTGGGGCTGGGGCCGCCGGCCGAGGTGTTGACGCCGGCCAATCTGCGCCTGGCGTATGGCGCGCAGATGACCGTGATCCAGACGCCAGAGGGCGCGCTGGTGGTGGAAGACATCTGCTGCGAAGGACACGAGAGATGAATGTGCTTGATTGGCTGACCGCGCCATTGCAATATGCGTTCATGGTGCGCGGCCTACTGGCTGCGGTGATGGTCGGCGGGGTTTGCGCGCTGCTGGGAACCTATGTCGTGCTGCGGGGGATGGCCTTTTTTGGCGACGCCCTGGCGCACGCGGTGCTGCCGGGGGTGGCGGTGGCCTATCTGCTGGGCGGCGGCGCGCAGGGGCCGCTCTTTTGGGGCGGGCTGGTCGCCGGGGTGGGAACGGCGCTGGGCATCGGCGCGCTCAGCAAGAGCGGGCAGATCAAGGAAGACACCGCGATCGGGGTGATCTTTGCAGGCATGTTCGCGCTGGGGGTTGCGTTGATCTCCACTGTGCGTAACTTCAGCGTCGATCTGACCCACTTGCTCTTCGGCAACGTCCTGGGCGTGTCGGTCGCGGATTTGCGCTTGACCGCGGTTTTCGGCGCGCTCGTGGTCTTGTTGGTGTTCGCTTTCTACAAGGAGTTCCTGGTCATTTCCTTCGACCCTGTGCTGGCGGTCATCCTGCGTCTGCCCACCCAATTCCTGCGCTATTTGCTGCTGGTGATGATTGCGGTGACGATCGTGATCGCGCTGCAGACGGTCGGTGTGGCGCTGACCGTAGCGATGCTGGTGACGCCGGCTGCCACCGCGTCCTTGCTCACGCGGCGGCTGCCGGTAATGATGGCGCTGGCGGCCGGCATCGGCGCCTGCTCAGGCATCGGCGGGTTGTATCTTTCCTACTACGCCGCGATCGCCTCGGGGCCTGCTATTGTGCTCGTCTGTACCGGCCTCTTCATCCTGGCGTTCCTGTTGGCGCCGGGCCGCGGGGTGGTCTGGCGACGGAGATAGCTACCCAACTCCCATCACCAACAGCGCCATGTCGTCCTCCTGTTCGGCGCCCCCGCGATAGGCCGCCAGCTCGGCAAAGGCCGCATCGCACAGCTCGGCCGGCGATAGGTCGCTGTGGAGCGATAGGAAATCTCTGAGCCGTTCGATGCCGAATGCGTCGCCATCGGCCGAGAGGCTGTCGGTCAGGCCATCGGTGTAGAGCACCAGCCGGTCGCCCACGGTGAGATACGACGATTCCTCCGATACGTGAAAACCCTCCGCCTCGAAAAGCCCCAGAACAATGCCGCGGCCGGCCAGCTCGTGGACGTTGGGACCGCGCGCCAGCAGCGGCCGGTCATGACCGCCGCGTGCATAGGTCAGGCGACGCGTCGTCCGATCCACCACGCCGTAGAACGCGGTGACGAACATGCTCGGCTCGCCCAGCTCCGACATCCCTGGTCCGCCCATCTCGAGCAGGATGCGGTTGACGTTGCTCAGCACCGCGGCTGGCGACCGTTCGCGACGCGCTTCGGCCAGGATCAGGCTGCGCGTCAGCGCCATGTAGAGCGCGGCCGGCATACCCTTGTCGGCTACGTCGGCGATGACGAGGCCGAAGCGATCGGCATCCAATGGGATCACGTCATAGAAGTCGCCGCCGACCTGGCGCGCGGGCGCATTGCGGGCGGCGAAGGCGTAGCCTGACACATGCGGAAAGGTGCGCGGCAAGACGCTCTGTTGTACCTGACGCGCCAGCGCCAGCTCCTGCTCCATCCGTTCCTTCACCAGCAACTCTGCCTGGGCCGCCTCGAGCTGAGTGATCTTCTCTCGCAGCTCTTCGATCAGCCGGGCATTGCGCACCGCAATCGCCACCTGGTTGGCGTAGATCATGGTCAGCTCGGTTTCGTCGGATGTGAAGTCGCGCGGTTGCTCCCGGCTGTAGATGTTCAAGAGGCCGAGCAGTCGGTTCGCGGTGATCAGGGGTGCGCTCAGCGCGGTGCAGAGGCGCTCTTGCTCGATCAGCCGTGGCTCGCCGAAGGGTTGGCTGCGCAAGTCTCGGAGCAGCACCGGCCGGCGCTCCTCTGGCCAATGGATTTCGCGGTACACGAGGTCTTTGGCGATGCGCTGCCCGCAACGGAACGTCTCGGAGAGACCGCAGCCGGCCTTCACGACCAGGTTTTGCTCCTCTTCATCCCACAGCATCACGCTGGCCGCGTGGGCGCGGAAGACTTCGGCGGCCTGGTTGCTGACCATCGGTAATAGCTTGTCCAGCTCGTACTCGGCGCTGACCGCGGTGGAGGTCTGGTGGACGCTCTCGAGTTCCTGGCGTCGGCGCTCGCCCACGCGCGCACCGATGGCCACCAACTCGACGATGTTGTCGAGGGCCCGGCCGTCCGCGGCCAGATAGGGGCCGGCCTTGGCATCGCGCTTGTTGCAGACGCCAACGATGCGCAGCCCCAGCAGGCTCTGTGCGCGCACCAGGATCGCCGATGTGGCGCCGAAAGCTTCCAGCCCTGTGATGACGCGGGGCGACTCCTCGCCCAGTGGGTCAATCACGCGCGGCCGGCCCTCGGCGATCAGACGGTCGAAAAGGTGCAGACACGGCAGGCATTGGCCGCGCAGGTAGGGGCTGGGGTAGGCTACCGTGATCTCCAGGCTGCGCTGGCCGGGCTCTGAGCCGTTCTGCAGACGCGCCACGAAGGCTTGCTGGGCGTTGAGCGCGTAGGCGACATCGGGCAGCAGCCGGCCTAGCACCTCATCGATGTCGGGCCGGCCCTGGTCCTCGATCTGCTTGACCGCTTCGGTGGCGCGTTCGAGCGCCAACAGCAGGCGATAGTATCTTTCTGCATCACGTCGCGAATCGCTCAGACCCCACGCGTCGCGCGCGGCAGGCACAGGCTTCATGCTTGCGTGCTCCCCCAGGCGTTGGCGGGAATCAGCGAAACTCAGTAGATCACAATTGCTCAGCCCGGATCCGTGATCCGGCGGGTCATGGACCCGCTTGGAGCATGAATCTATGAGCTACTGAGACTCCGAACTCACCATTCCCTGACCAACGATCGTATGCGTGAGATGAGATCTTCCAGCCGGAACGGTTTTTCGATGTAGCCGTTGAACTGCACACTCTTGCCCAGCTCTTCTGTCACTGAATAGCCGGCCACGGCCGAGAGGATCAGCACCGGCGCTTGCGGCGAGGTGCCCTGACCTTCTGAGCTGGCGAACTCGCCCTTGCGCAGGCGGCGCAGGAACTCCAGCCCGGTTTTCACCCAGGGCACGCCGGCGAAGTGGACATTCTCGACCTGTCGCCCTTCGGCGTCGAAGCTCGTCGGATGGATCATCAGGTCCACGATGATCAGATCGAACTTCTCGCGTTGGAGCCGCTCAGGAATGTCAGCCTGGGCCGAGAGCTCCACCTGCCAACCCAACTCCTCCTCGATGTATTCCTTTAGGTCTTGCATGCTCTCGTAGTCGTCTTCGAAGAGCAAGAGCCTTCGGGTTTTCGCGGGCATCGGCGCCTCCATGACCGTGTCCAGAAGCCGCCCGCTGCGAGGGAACGGCTCTCTGGCATCTCATTTCTCGTTTCGTTTCTGTCTGAGCGGCACTCGCACAGAGAACACTACGTGATACGCTAATCCCGGCGAGCGAAGAATGCTCGTTGGCTCGCAGTTGACCCCGATTTCTCCGCGATGCGCCTCGATGACCGCGCGCGCTTCCCACAGGCCCAGGCCGGCGCCGGGGATGCGCCCCATCTTCGCGCCGATCAACCCGCGCGTGCCCTGGTCGAAGATGCGCTCGCGGTCTTCCAGACGGATTTCGACGCCCAGGTCATCCACCTCGATCAACGCGCTGGCCATTTCGGGGTTGTGGATCGAGAGGGCGCTGCCGCGGACATAAATGGAAGTATTCGGAAACGAATACTTGAGCGCGTTGTCCAACAGGTTGCTTACGGCGATGGTCAGTCGCGCCACGTCAATATCGGCTTCGGGCAACAACTCGACGCTGCGATCCACGACGATGTGGCGGTGCTTCTGTTCGGCGTCCAGCATGAAGCCCTCGATGCAGTTGGCCAGCAGCACCGAGAGCGGATAGCGCTCGAATTCCATATCCTCCGGCTCGACGTGCAGGACGTGTCCTTCCAGGGTCTGGCGGGCGCTTTCGGCCAGCCACAGGCTGATGTCCTCGGCGCGCTTGAGGAGATCTACCACTCGTGTGCCAACGTCGTCGCGCTTGATCTTTTGGGCCAGGAACTTGGCCCGGCCAACCTGCGCGGTGATCGGGGTGAGCGCGGTGCGCAGTTGGTGCGTCAGCAGCATGGCGGTCGAGCGCCATCGTTTGCGTTCCTGTTCCAGGTAGTGGAGCTCCAGGTCGGTCAGCGCCACCGAGCCGACGATCTCCGCGACATCGGCCAGGAAGCGCCGCTCTTCGTCCAGGTTGACTGGCTCGGCGAAGGGGCCCAACACCAACACCCCGCGGAAGCGGCCGCCCAGCGCGGCGGGCAAAAAACAGCCGGCGCGGCTGAAGTAGTCGCTGTTGTCCCCGCGGATGCTGGCGCCGGCTTTGTTGAGCCAGTCCGCGATATTCCAGCGTTGCCCATCGAAGCCCTCTAGCGGCAGCCCTGCCTTTTTCCAGTTGAAGTGCGGCAGGTTGGCGGCCACGTGCGCTGGTAGGCCGATGGTGGCGAGCGGCGGCAGCACTGTGTTGCCTTCCTGGATGCTGGCGAAGAACACGGCATACTCGCAGTGGCAGAAGGCGCAAATCCGGCGCAGCAGTCCGCCGATGATCCCGCGGAGCTGATCGAGGTTGGCTGTGCCGTTGTGCTCGCCGGGCTCGCGCAGGCTGTCCAGGAATGCCTGTTGCCAGCGATACTTGCGCTGTTCGTACTCGATCTCGGCCAGGCGCTGGATGTGCTCGGCCTCTCGCTTGAGCCCCTGGTCGAAGTCGGCCGGCGCGGGGGGAATTTCGGTCGCCAGCGCCATGAGCGCATCGCGGATGCTCTCGTTCACAGGCTGGATGTGGGCGAAGCGCGCGGCGCCCAACGCCTGGACATTCTCCTGAATCCCTGCGACCCCTTCCGGCGGCCGATACTGGCCGGAGAGCAGCAGCGCCACAGGTTGGCCGCGCACGCGGATGACGTAGGTCGTGCCGAAGAGTCCCATGTAGCAGGCCGCGGTGCGCGAAAGGGTGGCGGTCTGTTGGAATGCGGCTAAGGATGCGCGCGCCTCGCGCAGATCGCACTCCTTGCAAGCCACGTCGCCCCCGCGCACCACGGCCGGGTTGCGCAGCAGCGCGCAGAACTGCTCTCGCTGCTGG
>VGOD01000206.1 GCA_016876015.1 Chloroflexota bacterium | reverse complement strand
GTGACGGCCGTGGGCATCGGCTCCAACTTGATTCGCAGAGACCTGATCCAGGCCGGCGACTATGCTGCGATGACCGCCAACGTCACGCAGGTGATTGCGTGGATTCGGGAGGCAAGGGGGAAATGATGTCAGAAATCGTGACCTACAAGCAGATCAAGCCCGCGTCGGCCTGCCGATACGATAATGTGGCGTTGGGCGAGGTGATGCTGCGCTTCGACCCATATGACGTGCCCACGGCCCTGGCGCGGGAGATGCGCATCTTTCAGGGCGGCGGCGAGACGAACGTGGCGTGCGGCCTGGCGTATACCTTCGGCTTGCGCACGTTAGTGCTCACCGCGCTGGTGGCCGATGATATCGGCTTCAACATCCGCAACCAGTTGCGCGCGGCCGGCGTGGATGCGAGCAAGATCATCTGGTTCAACACCAAGAGCGACGGCTCACGCTTCTCGACCGACGCCAAGGGCGGGCTGATGAACGGCGTGAACTTCACCTTCCGGGGGAAAGGCGTGATCCCATCCGACACTCTCTACTATCGCGCGCATACGGCGGTTCGCGAGCTGCGCGAGGGGGACTTCGACTGGGATGCGCTCTTCGGCGCAGAGGGCGTGCGCGTCTTCTCGACCGGCGGCATCTACACGCTGATCTCGCCCACGTCGGCCGGGCTGGCCATCGAGGGGGTGCGCAAGGCGAGCCTGTACGGGACATTCGTCGCCGCGGACCTGAACTACCGGTCAAAGGTCGAGCCGAACAAGAAGCGCGCCCAAGAGATCAACCGCCAGATCGCGGCGTATCTGGGCTTCCTGGTGGGCAACGACAGCGACCTCTACGATGCGCTCGGCTACCAGACCAGGGTGTCCGGCGAGGCGCCGTTCGAGGAGTGGCTGGACGCCTACCGAGAGACGGTGCGCCAGGTCGCCAGGGATTACCCCAACCTGAGTCTGATCGGCACACAATGGCGCGGCGCGACCAACGCCGACACCATCAGTTGGGGCGCGGTGCTGTACGAGACGGCCGCGGACAAGCTGTATGTGGCGCCGATTCGCCGCGATATCCCGATCGCCGACCGCACCGGCGGCGGCGACTCGTTCGCATCAGGCGTGCTGGCGGCCCTGCTGAAGGGCAAAGACCTGGACACTGCGGTGCAGTGGGGCGCGGCCCACGGCATCCTGGTCCAGGAGACGCCCGGCGACATCACGATGGTGGATGAGCGCGCCGTAGCGGCCGAAGTCAAGCGGGCCCTGTCGGCCGGCGGCGTGCGCGCCACGCGGTAGTATCTTGCCAGTTGAATTCTTGCACAAGGGGCAGGAATCTCACGCAAAGCCGCAAAGTCGCAAAGGGTCTTCTTGGCATTCCTTCGACTGGCTCAGGACATGCTTTGCGCCCCTTCAACAGGCTCAGGACAGGCTTTGCGTGAGCCATTTGGTTCCGGCTCGTCCGGGTTAGGGAGGGGAGTTTCGTATGTCTCGCACTGAACTCGACGGCATGTTGGCCGAGCTCCGCCGGCTGCGCGAGCAAACCCTGGTCGGGCTGGCGGACCTGACCGAGGCCGACTTCGCCACCGCCACCGATATGCCCCGCTGGGACGACGTCCGCCGGGTGCTGTTGCGCTTCGGCGATCACATGCGCGAGCACGCCAACCAAATGGAAGGCGTGCGCGCGTCCGTCGGCCGCGGACCGACCATGCCGCAACGCATGTTGGCCGAGGGTGAGCTGGCCTGGGGCAAGCTGCTGGCCGCCACGGTCGGGCTGACCGATGAGGACATCGCCAGCCAACCTCCTGACGGCGGCTGGTCGGTGAAGCAAGTACTGGCGCACGTGATCCAGACAGAGCGACGGTATCTGGACGCGATCCTGGCGGCTAGGACTCGAACTCCTGCTCGTTCGGATGCAGCGCGGTCTTGAGGTTCACACGCGCGACGGCCGGCTTGGGCGCATACCCTCTCAACAGCGGATCGTTCGTCTCCTGCATCCAGCGTTCCAGCCGGGCCGCCAGGTCGCGCTGCTCTGACGCGAATTCTGGCCGGCCGGCCAGGTTGTCCCGCTCGCTGGGATCGAACACCAGGTCGAAGAGCATCTTGGCCGGGTCGTGACGCGCCTCTGCCAGGCCGCGGCGCAGCAACAACTGCTTGCTGTAGCCGTCGTCAATGTTGGGCTTGACGACCCGGTCGAAGTCGTCGAAGTAGCGAATGTACTTGTAGCGCGGCGTGCGGATGCAGCGCATCGGTTCGTAGGCCGCGTGATAGGTCACCTCCGCGAAGATTTCATCGCGCACCTGCTCCACCTCACCGCGCAACAGCGGCAGCAGCGATTTGCCCTCCAGCCGCTCCGTCTTCGGCGCGCCAGCCACTTCACACAGCGTCGGGAAGATATCCAGGTGCGAGACCAGCGCGTCAACTGCTTGCGCCGCGCGCCGATTGCCCGGGAACCTGATGATCAGCGCCACGCCGATGCCCGCATCGTACAGGTGGCACTTCATCTTGGGGAAGGCGATGCCGTGGTCGGTGGTGAAGAAGACGAACGTATCATCCGCCAGGCCGCTCGCGGCCAGCGCATCCAGCACGATGCCGACGCAGGCGTCCGCGCAGCGGGCCATCGTGTAGAAGCCTGCCATGTCCAGGCGGGTCGCGGGGTCGTCGGGAAGTGGGGGCGGCGGCTGGACGTAGTCTGGGTTGATCTCCTCATCAGGCAGCGGGAAGGGGCGATGGGTGGAGAACATGCCGAAGGAAAGGAAGAACGGCCTGGGTCGCGGCTCGCGCAGGTAGTCGGCGACCCGCCGCGCGTTGGCGAGATCGCGGTCCATCATCCGCCGCGCCTGTTCGTGCGGCGAGGCTGCCGCAGGCGCGCCAGGGGTCGCGTCGGCGTGCAGCATGCGCTCGTAGCCCAGCTCGCCGGCAAGCCCGGCTGCGATCTCGTGTTGGATGCCGCACAGCACGGTCTCGTAGCCATGCCTGCGCAGATGGCCTGCCAGGTGCAGCGACGGATCAGCCAGGCCGAAGCCGCGATGCGCCAGGCCAAGCATTCCGCACGCGTGCGGGTTCATGCCGGTGAGCAGCGCGGCCCGGCTGGGAGAACAGGTGGGCGCGGCGTCGAAGCACTGGCGGAAGAGCGTCCCCTCCTGGGCAAGCGCCATCAGGTTGGGGGTTGGCGAGGCGTAGCCGTAGGGCTGGATGAACCGGCCTGTGTCGTGGGTGTGCAGATAGAGGATGTTCATGATCTCACCGGGAAGTAGACGGTGTAACACTCGTCCGTCACCTGGTACAGCGGGATGAACCGGACCCCGCGCTCCTGCCCGACCGTGCGGTAGCCGATCTTCCACGTTCCCCACTCGCGCTCCTGGTCGGAGATGAGCAGCGTCTCGGGTCGTGCGATGTCGCCGTGCAGCAGCCTCTCCTCGTCGCACAAGCCCGCCAGCACGATCGGCCCTTCCATGAAGGCGACAGCGTCCGGCCGATCGGGCAGCGGACAGACGGTCAGTGACTTGGGCAGCTCGATGCGAACGCGGTCATCGGCCCAGGCGCGACGGATGGCATGGAAGCCGCCAGGCTCAGCCGAGACCGTTTCGGGCTGCCCGTTCACGGCGATCGTCGCCGGCCCCGCGAGCCACCACGGCAGCCGCAGCTTGAGGGTGAACTCGACCGGCCGGTCGCAGCGCACGGCCAGGTTGATGGCCCAGCGCAGCGGCCGGCGCACCGCGCCGTCCGGGCCGAGCGGCCGCGAGGTGGAGTTCTCCGCCTCGAACTCCTGGCGCACTGTCACCGCCGCGGCATCGCGCTGCCAACTCAGCTCGGTGGGGATGTATTGGCACACAGCCAGCCCGTCCTGGTCCTGGTAGTAGACATAGGCGTTGTGGGTGGTATGCGCCTGCACCAGCGAGCCGTGGCAGCACCAGAAGTGCGCAGTCGGCGTACCCCAACCGTGTTGTTCACCCTTCACCCCACCCTTCCGGCCGCCCGACTCCAGCGGCAGAAAGTAGGCGATCATGCCGGTCTCCGGGTGCTGCTGGGCCAGTGTGCCGTTGTAGAGGTTGCGCTCCATGTAGTCGGCATAGCTGGCATCGCCGGTCCAGCGCAGCAGGTAGTTCGCTAACCGCACCAGGTTGTAGACCACGCAATGCTCCTGGTTCTTGTCGCTGAGCCGCGCCGACAGCTCGAAGGGCGGCGTCCAAATCTCGCCGTCGGTCTGGCCGCCGGTGCAGTAGTAGCCGCGCTCGGTCACCGCGCATCGCCAATACGCCTCGACGATCTTGCGCCAGCGTTCATCGGTCGTCACCTCATAGGCGCGCGCCGCGCCATGGGCTTCGGGGATGGTGGTGTTGGCGTGACGGTTGGTTAGGGGATCTTCGCCAGCCAGCAGCCGATTGAACAGCCGGGGCCGATCGTAGCGGTAGATCAGATCGAGGTGCTCCTGGCGGCCGGTAAGCGCGTAGAGATCGGCCCAGGCTTCGAGCATGCCGCCGGTCTCGATGTCCAGGATATCGTCCATCTGCTCACGGGTGAACCTACCGGTCCAGCGATGGAACCAGCGGCTGGCGCGTTCCAGGATCTCCATCGCCTGCGCGTTGCCGGCATAGATGACCATGTCCAGCAGGCCCATGAGGGTCTTGTGGATGGTGTAGTGCGGGGCCCAGACGCCTTTGCCGGCCGCGATCCAGTCGAGGTAGCCGGCTGGGATCGAGAAGACCCACTCGCCGCCATGCTCTCGCTGGCAGCGCGCCAGCTCGGCGACGATCTGATCGGCTTTGCCTTTGATTTCGGGGTCGCCGGTGGCAGCGTGGATGCGGGCCGCGGCCGAGAGCCAATGGCCCAGGAAGTGGCCGCGGAGCTGGCAGGTGGGCGACTCCCAGCCCCAATGGATGTCGTCGCCGGGATCCTGCCGCGGCGCCCACAGACCGGCTTCCAGGTAGTGGTTCTGCAGCAGGTTCGCGGTCTTCAGGCTGAGCATGTACTGGCGATTGAGGACGAATCGCTGGTGGAACAGGCCAGGCAACAGCCTGACGCGGTTCAGGGAGAAGGGTTCGAGAGTTGATGGCATGGTGACCTCCTGATGGGGGTGAGCCGGACACGGATGATGGTACGGATGCCACGGATGGCGCGCGCGCGAGATGCCGCGCACGGGGGAGCCTGACACGGATGATGGTACGGATGCCACGGATGGCGCGCGCGAGAGACGCCGCACGCGGGGGCGCCTGACACGGATGATGGTACGGATGCCACGGATGGCGCGCGAGAGACGCCGCACGCGGGGGAGCCTGACACGGATGTATGGTACGGATGCCACGGATGGCGCGCGCGAGAGAGATGCCGCGCACGGGGGAGCCTGACACGGATGGCGCGCGCGAGAGACGCCGCACGCGGGGGAGCCTGACACGGATGATGGTACGGATGCCACGGAGATCACGTGCACAGTGTCCGTGGCATCCGTGGCCGCATCCGTGTCGGGCTGCTCGCCACCCCGCAATCCCCGTCTCCACATCCGTGGCCCCATCCGTGTCTGGCTAAACTAGCAGGCGCCGCGCACGCGGGCGAGCAGGGCGAGTTCGTCAACTGTCAAGGGGCTGGCGACAGAGAGGTCCGCGCTGGCGACGTTCTCCTCGACCTGCCGCAGGGTGCTCATTCCGCTCAGCGCGACCGCGACTTCGGGGTGATCCCACACCCATTGCAGGGCCAGCGCTGCGGGCGTGCGCGCGGCTGGGACGCTGTTCCATACTTCCTGAAGCGGCCGCGGGGGGTCGGTGATCTTGCCGCCCTGCACCGGCTCCATAACCACGATGGCCAGGCCCTTCGATGCGGCGTACTTCAGACCCCGGGCGCCAGCCTCTTTCTCGACGTCCAGAAAGTTGTAGATGAACTGGCAGAAGGTCCACCTGGCGTAGCCGTCCACGATCTGCTGGAACACCTCGCAGCTATCGTGAAACGAGAAGCCCAGCCAGCCGATGCGGCCGTCCGCGATGGCCCGCTCTGCGGACGAGAGCAGGTCGAGCTCCTGGACTTTGCGCCAGCCCTTCTGGTTTAGCCCGTGCAGCAGATAGAAGTCAATCTGCTCGGTCTGCAGCTTGCGAAGCTGCTCGGTCAGATACCGGTCGAAGTCCTCCGGCCGCTCGATCAGCCAGATCGGGCTCTTGGTCGCCAGCCTGACCCTGGCCCGATAGCCGCCCTGGAGCGCGCGACCGACAAGCAACTCGCTGTTGCCCTCGTGATAGACATAGGCCGTGTCAATGTAGTTGACGCCGTGGTCAATAGCGTAGTGGAGCATTGCGATCGCCTCGGGTTCGCGGATCTCCGCGGCGAAGGGCTTGTCGTTCGCGGTGGGGAAGCGCGCGCAGCCGAAGCCGAGCGCCGAGACCTGCCAGTCGAGTTGTCCGAAAGCGCGGTATTGCATGAGTCACCCCCTGGGGAAGGCGCTGGGATACGGGATCATTATAGCACGAAGTCGCGGAATCCAGGAGTTGTGCAGTCGGCATGGGCCGCCCCGTTGCTGTATAATCCTCCCGGAGACGCCGAGGTGCGCTATCGTTACCGCTCTCACGCAAAGACGCAAAGGCGCCAAGGTAAAACAAGTGCTCTTTGCGCTCTTGGCGGCTTTGCGTGAGCCAAAATCGTGATCTACTGGGTCTACGAGAGTCCCTTGCCCCGCGGCGACAAGGCCGACATGCTGACCGGCATGGCGCTGCTGGCGGGGTTGGTGTCCAAAGAGCCGAAGCTGTCCTGGATGCGCTCGTCATCCGGCTCAACCCGACGATCACGCTCTAGCGCCAGTTAGAAAAACGGGTGCTGGCGCTGACCGAGCTGGAGCGCCTGCGGGCGCTGTTGCGGGTCGCCCTGCGCGCCAGCGACGTAGCCGAGTTCGAGCGCGCGCTGGCAGAGTAGATCGGGAAACGAGTAGACAAGGAAACAAGGTCGTCGTCCCAGCCAATGCGGGACGCGTTTAGCAATTTTGTCAGTTCCTCCGGTTTGTGCTATGATCGGCAATGGCTCCGTCGTAGCGGAGCCAACGCGCGAGGCGGCGCTGCCTATCATTCCCCCCATCACACCCCACCAGCCGCCTCGCTGTTCGAACGCGGATTCATTACACACAAAAAAAGCCGCTAGCGATAGCGGCTTTGAATGACTTGCCAGGGATATAGGGCTGATCCGTCGTAGCAGAACAGTCACACGGCATGAAGCCGAGTTTCGTCCGCTGGCAAGGATGAGCATACCCGATAACGACTCATTGTCAAATGGTCGTTCTCTCACAGGAGATTGATAAATCCGGCCTGCCCGAAGTCCTTGTCTGTAGTCAGGACGTGTGTCAAGCTGCGCTCTTGCATTACGATGAAGGAGATGCAATCGGTCAGTCCCCATTCCTTATCAGATCGCGCGCCATAGAGCGCCACGGCACGGTCGAACAATGCAGCATCCACCGGTATCACTTCGATGTTGGGATCGACGCGCAAATCCTGGATGGCGGCATAACCCAGAGCGCGCCAGTGGCTACGGCTCAACCCATTGCCGATCTCAGTCAAGACGGCCTCCGTGGTGATAAATGGAGGTCGCACCGTTTGCGAAACTGCAACAGCACGCTGATGGTACTCGTCCGCCGTGTTGACCAAAGCCAGGACGTAACCGGTATCAATGAAAACAGGTGGCCTCATTGTTTATCAATGCCGTATAAGTAGTGGTCGTGCTGCTCGGCCAGATCTTCGATGCCCAAATCGGTTGCCCGATTTAGGATGCGTTGAAAGGCGCGCGTGGATGCCTTGGCCTCGGGCCGCGATCTGACCGCCGAGGCCGCCAGACGACTCAAAAGAGCTACGAGGTCGGTGCGTTCCTCTTGCGCCAAGGCTTCCAATCGCGTGTAGAGCGGTTGGGGTAGTTCGATCGTCACGGTGTTTACGGTCATCAGTTCATCTCGTGGATTAATCGTACCGCCAGGTTAGAGAGCGTCGCTCGATAGTCCTATCATATCGTCGGTCGCGGCATTTGTCAATGTCATCCTCGCCGTGACAAGATAGGCGCTGTTCGGCGTGAATAGCCGATTTCTTTCCTGTTTACCCTGTTGTCTTCTGTGTTTTTTGTCCTTTCGCACGAACTGTGCTATGATTTCACGCGTAACCCATGGGGCAGCGTCGTTCACCGCTCTTTTTGCCCCCCTCCCCCCGATGCCGTTGCCCCGCACGTACGCGCTCGCTGGATGTCTTTGTTTGCAGGAGGTGCGTCATGTCTGCCGTATCTGCCCACAAGGTCTTTCCCGTCCTGGTGCTCTTGGCCCTTGTCCTCCAACCGCTCGCGGTGACGGGGAGGCAAGTAGACAAGGAAACAAGTAGACAAGGAAACGAGGAAACAAGTAGACAAGGGGTTGTCGCGCCCGCAACCTCCGGTCTGTTCCGTACCACCGTAACCGTGGACAGCCCCAGCCGTCGCGCTCGGCGGGACGCGCTCCCCTCCCTTCTCAGGGGAGGGGCTGGGGGAGAGGTCTGTGCTGCCATGGCATAGTTGGCATGAGCCGTCCTGTCGTTGTATAATCCCCTCTGGAGCCGCCGATGGAATACGACATCACTGCCAAGGTTCTGATCGAGAAGAGCCACCGCGAGATCTTGCAGCACTTCCTGGGTCTGCCCGTGGTGGAAAGCACGCTGCTCAAGTCGTTGCCGCAGCAGACCGCGACCTTGCGCAGCAGTGACTTTCCGTTGCTGGCGACGGACGAGCGTGGTCAACGCCGGCTGGTACTGCTCGAAGTGCAAAGCGACTGGGAGTGGGAGGTGCCGTTCCGCCTGCTGGAGTATCGCTGCCGGCACATCTTGCACGAGCGCCTGACCGACGCGCTCTCGTGCGTGTTGCTGCTGCGACCGTCGCGGGTGGCGACCGACCTGCTGGAAGACGCCGAGGTGCGCTATCGTTACCGCCTGGTGCGCGTCTACGAGCTGGACGCCGCGCCGGTGGTGCAGACGCCGATCGTGAATCTGCTGCCCTTCGTGCCGGTGATGCGCGGGGGCATCGAGCTAACCGAGACGGCCGAACGGTTGGTTTACGAAAGTCCGCTGCCCCGCAGCGACAAGGCCGACATGCTGACCGGCATGGCGTTCCTGGCGGGGCTGGTGTCCAAGGATCTGACCAGCCATCTGGTGTTACGAAGGAGGGATCTGATGATTCAGTCTGCTGCTTACGAGATCATCAAGGAAATCGAAAGAAAAGAAGGTTGGCAAGAAGGTCGCGTGGAAGGCGAGGCAAAGGGACTGGCCGAAGCTGTTCTGGACGCGCTCGTCATCCGGCTCAACCCGACGATTGCGAGCTATCGCCAGTTGGAAAAGCGGGTGCTGGCGCTGACCGAGCCGGAGCGCCTGCGGGGGTTGCACCGCGCCGCCATCCTGGCCAACGACGTGGCCGAGTTCGAGCGCGCGCTGGCGGAGTAGATCGGGACACAGGTAGACAAGGAAACAAGGTCGTCGTCCCAGCCAATGCGGGACGCGTTTAGCAATTTTGTCAGTTCCTCCGGTTTGTGCTATGATCGGCGTTGGCTCCGTCGTAGTGAGCCAACGCGCGAGGCGGCGCTGTCTATCACTCCCCCCCATCACACCCCACCAGCCGCCTCGCTGTTCGAACGCGGATTCCGTCTTTGGCCGTTTCATGGAGGTGTCCGATGGCTGCTTCGTTCGTCCACAAGCTCTTCTCCTTGGTCGTGTTGCTGTCCCTTGCCCTCCAACCACTTGCGGTGACGGGGAAACAAGTAGACAAGGAAACGAGTAGACAAGGGGTCGCCGCGCCCGCGACCACCGGTTTGTTCCGCACGACCGTGACGGTGGACAGCCCCAGCCGTCGCGCGCGGTTGGAGGCGTTGGGCGTAGTGGTGTTGAGCGAGCCAGACCCTTCGGGTTTCCGAAAACCCGAAGGGTCTCCTGTCGTCATCCTCGCCACTGCCGACCAACTGGAGAGCCTGGCCCGCCTGCGCTTCGAGCCGCGCGGAACGGATGACGCGGACGCGCTGATTGCCGCCCACGCGACCGAAAAGCCATGGCTGGCCGCCGCGTGGGGGGAGTTAAGGCAACGGATAGAAACGGAGCAACGGATAGGAACGGATAAACGGATGGCGA
>VGOD01000205.1 GCA_016876015.1 Chloroflexota bacterium | reverse complement strand
TCGCCGTGGCCAGAGAAGCGCCCAGCAGCGGGTCGTAGGCGGCGGCGGGCAGCCAGTTCACCGCCGCGTCCTGGGTCAGATATTTCGGCGCGGCCTGGCCGGTGGCGGGGTTCACGACAGCCTGCGCCAATTCGCCGCGGTTGAAGGTCATGCCGGGCGGGTCGCCGGGCTGTGAGGGCAGGTCGCCGCCGAAGCCGAGGCCGCGGAAGGTGACGCGCGGCTGGCCGTCGGCGCCCACCGTCAGCCGGGGCCGCTCGGCGTAGAGCTGCCGGCCGGCCGCGTCCGTCACGGGGTGCGGCTGCCAGGCGCAGGCGTCGCCGACGCACGTCCCCTTTGCCAGCCACAACGGCCGCTGGTTGCCCAGCAGCACGCCGGGGTCTTCGAAGCGGGTGAAGGCCAGGAAAGGCGCGCCGGCGCCATCCACGGCCAACGCTACTTCGGCGATGGCCGCGGGCAGCTCCGCGGGCGTGAAGGCCGGGCCGCCATCCAAAAAGCGCAGGGCGATGCGCCGGGAGCTGGCGTCGGTGAGATCCGCGTCGCTGTCGCGCACCCAGGCGACCAGGGGTCGGCCGTTGGCGAAAGCGACCTGGGGCAGGATGTCGGTGAAGGCGCCGGCGTTGTCCACGGGCTGGGGCGCGCTCCAGGCACCGTTCTGGTAGCGGGCATAGTACAGCCGGATGCTGCGGGCCTCCAGGTTGGCCGACAGGTTGCGCTCCCAGACGGCCACAGCCGCGCCGCCGGCGGGACAGCCGGGCTGCCATGCCGGGCAGGCGGCCAGGGCCACGCCGGCATCGCCCAGGGCAGGTGCGGTCAGGGGTTGGCCGGCGGACCACGATACGCCATCCCAGATGGCAAAGGCGATGCGCCGGGCCTTGATCACATCCTCGATGCCCAGGCCGGGCAACTGCTCGCTGGTCAGGTTGGTTTCCGACCAGGCGGCGATGGCCGTGGTGGGCGCGAGGAAGGCCACTTGCGGGCCGAGGTTGCCCAGGCCGGTGGCGAGCGTGGCCGGCGCCGACCAGGTCGCGCCATTCCAGAGGCTGCTGGCCAGGCTGCTGGGGCCTGTCTGGTAGAGGGCCATGATCTGGCCGAAGCCGTTGCTGGCCAGGTGCAGGCCCAGGGTGGACGGCGACGGCTGCGCGCCTGTGTTTGCAGTTGCGGCCAGGCCGGGCAGCTTGCAGCCGTCAGGCTCTTCGTCGCTGAACAGGGTGTCGGTGTTCTCGTCTTCGAAGACGCAACCGCTGCCAAACAGGGGGTCGCAGATCTCGCCGCTGTATTCGGTGAGCGTGGATTTGTACTGGAAGCAGATCTTGCCGATGTCGGTCCCGCTCTTTGTGTTGTATGTCACCGGCATGCCCAGGCGGATGTCGGCGTCCAGCTCGATCTTGCCCGTCTGCAAGAAGCCGCCCAGCAGATAGTCGTGGATCCACATGCCGCCGCCGATGTCGGCCACCGGCTCGATCTTGACCGTCGCGTCCACCGAGGCGTCGTCGAAGATGGCGACCTGGCCGGAATAGGTGACGCTGGCTGCGTAGGAGAACTTGCCCCCCGCCACGACCTGGGCGACGAAGGGGATGCCGGCGGCAAAGGCCGGGATGTTGTACGTCACCTTCGGCTGCACCACTTCAGTGTGGGGGCCGTAGGTGTAGCTGGCCACGGGATTGGCGGCGACGGACGCGGGGGCTGCCGTCTGTGCGGCAGGGGTGCGCAGTTCGGATTGCGTGACGTTCGCGGGGCAGTTGATGAGCGGGCAGCCCTTCCCGTCCCGATTGATCGCCTGCCCCGAAAGCTGGCCGGACATCAGCCCGCCCCCGTGACCGTTGGCCTCGACCTGCAGGCGATGGGTGGCATCGGGCCGCGTGCGGTTGTCCAACGGCCCCGTCTCGTCCGTCTCCGCGCCGGAGGTCAGCAACTCAGTGCTCTGCGCCGTCGAAAGCCAGGGCACGACCAGTTCGACCTTGCCCGGCTGCCAGGTGAGGGTGCGCGTACCCTGCACCGGCAACGCAAACCAGGCCGCGGGCAGCGGATCCACCTGGAGCTGATAGTCGTAGCTGACCCACTTGCCGCCCTGGAGTTGCGCCCGCACCTGCACGGCCCGGTCTCCCACCGCCAGCAGATGGGCGTTGGGGATGGCGGCGATGCCTTCGTAGAAGGGCGGGCTTTTCTGCTGCGCGCTGCCCTTGAATTGGTAGCAATCCACGCCGGTGTTGAAATGAAAGGTGAAGTTGTCCTGCCAGACGCCGTCCACGTAGAGCTGCGCGCCCCCCGCGCCCAGCTTCTGGTATTGGGCCGGCGACAGGCTGACGACCATGAGACCGTGGCCGGCCTGCACCACCTGCACGCCGGGCGGAACGCCCTTGGCCGAATAGAAACGGACGAAGCGGGGCGGCGAGGTCGGGTCGGGCGGCTGCGGCGCGCCGATGCCGGACATGACGGCGTTGATCGGCCCCAACTCCGACTGGTCGCCGGAGGAGAGCTTGCCCAGCTTGACGGTGTAGGGGTTGGGTAGGACTTTGCCGGTCAGGTCGCGATAGGTGAGGTCGGCCAGGTGGAAATTGACCCGCAGCCTCAGGTTTTTCAGCGCGCCGTCGGCGTCCTTCAGGCCATAGCCCGCGTCCATCGCATCCACAATGAGCAGGTAGGGGATGACCTCCCCGGCGGCAGGTTCGGCGATGGCCGCCGCGCTCCCCCCGGCCCACGGCGTTGGTTCCGGGAAGATGCTGTTGGGTTGGAGCAGCCCCTGCACCGGTGGATTGACGAGCGCCGCGTTGGGGTTGATGGGATTGGCTTCCCAGATGTTCAGGTTATGGGCCTTGCCCTTGGCGAAGCAGAGCAGAAAAGCCAGGGCGATGCTGGCCTTTTCGTCGGGCGTCAGCTCGGTCACGCCCACCACCTGGCCGATCTGGTTGGAAGCGCCGGTCATCACCTGCCCCGCCAACTGACCCAGGGAACCGGCGCTGGCGTCATAGCCCGGCCAGACCGCGAAGCTCACTTTGGCCTCGGGGATGAGCTGCCCCGTGGCCGCGTCCACCACCTTGACTTTGAAGGTGGGGAAGATGGGTGTGTTGGCGAGGACTTGCAGAAAGGACTGCGGTGGGTTGGCGGCAGTGATCAGCATCACCCCCACTAGATCGCCCACCTCCGGCCAGGCCGGGTCGCCGGTCAGCAGGCTGGGCAGGCGCACGGGCGCGCTGAAGCCGCCGTCCGGGCCGATGTGGGCCGCGCCGCGGCCGATGGGCAGGGTGCGGCCGTCCGCCTTGCGCCAGACCGGGATGATCTGGAAGTCGGCCAGCGGCCCCTGCGGCGCGGGGCTGATGCGGCCGGTGATGGTGAAAGCGCTGCCGGGGGGCAGATCGGCGGGCGGCAGGTGCAGGTCGGCCACGCGATAGGCGGGCGGCGGGGGCGCGGCCTCGGTGCGGAAGCTGCCGCTGACCGCGCCGGCGGTTCGCCCCAGGATCAGATTGCCGGCGCGGATTTCGGCCAGGGCGACCGGCGCGGCCCCCGCAGCCCCGGCGACAGTCTGGCCGGCGGGGACGACGAAGGAGCCGGAATAGCTGCCCGCCGCCACCGCCAGAGGGCCGACCACGGCCCGGCCGGCGTAGTCCAGCCGCAGCTCGCCGGCCACCAGATTGCGCACGGTGAAGTGGACGATCGCGCCGGGCGGCCCCGCCTGCGGCGCGAAGGCCAGCTCCAGCGCCGGCAGCAGCGTCAGGCCGGCCTCGGCCAGGTTCGTGCGGCCCTGCCGCGCGGCCAGGATGCACGGGCTGGGCGGATAGCTCGGCGCCTCGAAGACCGTCCGCAAGCGGCCCCCCGCGTCGGCTTGGGTCGCGCCCAGTTCGATCTCGGCCTGGCCGGGGCAGGCCAGGATCAGCCGCAGATCGGCCAGAGCGGGGAAGCCGTAGCCGCTCACAGCCGGCTGGCCGCCCGGCGCGACCTGGGCCGGGAAGACGAAGAGGGACGCGGGCAGGGACGCGGGCCGCGTGGGCGTGCGCGTGGGGGTCGCTGTCGCCGCACGGGTCGGCGTGCGCGTGGCGGTCGGCGTGGCGCTTGCCCTGAGCGTAGCCGAAGGGGTGGCGGTGCGCGTGGCGGTGCGCGTGGCCGTCGGCATGGCGGTGCGCGTGCGGGTTGGCGTGGCGGTCGCCGGGACGACGGCGCTGAAGTGCAGGTCGTCGAGCGACTCCGCCTGGGCCGAACCAACGTAACTCAACGAAACGCTGACGATGCTCACGGTGTCATCGCGGAAGCCGATGAACGCGGTGTGGCCGTCGGGCACGTTCGTCACGAAGGTCGAACAGATCAGGTTGCCGCCGGCGTCGAAACCCTCCAGGCGAGCCGTGGTCACACCGCCGCCGTTGCCCAGGAACAGGCCTACGTGTGTCTGAGGCGCGTCGAAGAAGAAAGTTAGGGCGGTGGTCACCGGATCGCCCAGGGCCTCGCTTTGGGCGACATTGGGCGGGGAGCGAAACCCACTGCGCAGGGTCAGTGTCTTCACCCTGGCCGTGCGGCTGTCCTCGAAGCGCACGCCGAACCGGGCCTGATAGTGGTTGCTGATGTTGGCGCCGTCGGGCAGATCGTCGAAATGGATCAGTCCCGGCGCTGGGATCTGGGTGGGGCTTTGGAGCTGGGTGCAGCCCTGCGGCTGCGCCTGGGGCAACGCCGCGGCTCGACCGGGGACGATCAGCGTCGCAAGCGTGATCAACACGAGGACGACAGCGAGGAGCAAGAGCGTTCTCATGACGACACCTCCACGTACTGGATCGGGGTTAACATTCCGGCCGCAATCTCAGATCGGCGACGTTTCGTCCGGCCGTTTCATCAAGCCTCGATGACTCCGATACGCCGCCGCCCGATCCACGCGGCCGCGCCGGCTCATCGGTATAGCGCCGGTCACGGCTGGCAGCTGGCTGGCGACCAACGGCAGATAGATGGAATGAGGGGCGCCGAATTGACCGCGGTAGGTATCCCACATCGCTTCGGTGAAGGCGTCCCAACAGCGAAACCCGGAAGCGTGCGGCTCGGTCGCCATGTAGCGATCCTGATAGTCGAACAGCGCATCGTGCGCCCACAGCGACCTGGCGTCCATCAGCCGGGCCGCCAACACGAATCCCGCCCAGGCCGTCGCGGTGCAGCACTGGCGGTAGATCGCACACCACGCCCGATTGTCCTCGACCGGCTCATCCGAATGGCTGATCCCCCACTCCGCCAGCCCCAGATCGGCCGGCGTGTATTCCTCGGCATAGCAACTGCGCGTGTCCGGCGTATGCACGCGTTCGATGTCGGCTTGCGTGACGTAGAAGGTCTGGCCATCCTCGCCAAACTGAACGCTGCCTGAGCCGTCCCCCGGACCGATGGATTGCATGGCCGCATCGCCCAGCATGAGGCCGGCGAAGATGATGGGCCATTTGCGACCACTCGAATGTCCCCCGTTTGGCGGCCAATTGGCGTGACCGCCGTCCTGCGTGACCCCATACAAGTCAATCCCCAACTGTACGTAGCGGACGAGCAGGGTCTCCTTGGCCGCGGCGCTGAAGTTCAGATGCAGCATCAGCGCGCCGATCCCGACCTGTGTCGCGATCTCACGGCCGTAGTCGGGCATGTTCTCCGCAGGATGCAAAAATCGGGCCGGCCAGTTGGGGACATGATCGAGCCAGGGGCGCTCGAAATAGCGTTCGACGGCGGCCAACGTCGGCGCGCCTGGCGCCGGGGCCAACGCACGCAGCCGAGAGTAGTCGAGCTGGCTCTTGTTGAACCGGATCGTCTTGTCGCTTCCGCTGTAGGGCGGCCGGAAGCTGCCGGCCGGCGGCGGCGTCGCCACGACGGTCAAGATCGCCGCGGTCTGCAGCTGAGGCAGAGCGCCGGCTTCCGGCTGGCTGATGGTGGAGACCAGCGACGAATGCACCGGCGCGACCAGGGGATTCAGCGGCGATAGGTCTTGCTGGTTTGGTCGGGCCGCATTGAGGGACGCGTCGAAGTACAGCCCAAAGGCGTCGTACATGGCGCTGTCGTACCCTTGAGTCTGACCGTTGCGCGGCGATGGGTTGAGCATGGAACCATTCATCGTGCGGGCGCCAGACACGACCGAAGAGGGCGTGATGCCGATGATCGTTGCCGGCCCGACCACCCAGTAGTCGCCGTTGGCGAACTGGCCGACCTGGTAGTCATGGTCGAAGACCCAGGTGATGCCGAACTGCGTGATCCGATCGGCGCTCGTCACGGCGGGGGAAGTGGGCGATGGCGCGGCCGTCCGCGTCGCGGTGGCAGTCGGGCTGCGCGTGGGCGTCGGCGTGCGCGTGGCAGTTGGCGTCGGCGTCGCGGTGCGGGTGGGTGTGGCGGTCGCAGTAGCGCCCGGCCAGGGCTGACGCCAGTAGCTGATCACGAGCGGGAGATAGGCCAGACAACGCCCGTCGCTGGCCGTCGTGAGGATGTCAAAGACGTCGCCCTGTCCGTTGCCGTTGGCGTCGCGCACGCACTCCCCGACGGTCGGCGTCCCCGTTGGGGAGGCTGTCGCACTGCGGGTCGCGGTCGGCGTGCCGGTCGGGGTCCGGGTGGCGGTAGCGGTCGGCGTAGGGGTGACGGTTGGCGCGGCGACCGCATACTCGTAGGCGCCGATGTCGGGCTGGGCGTCGCGGGCGCGGCCGTCGAAGTCGCCGGGCGGCGCGATGCTGGCCAGGCCAGCGTTGATGGCCGGGCTGCTCGCCAACAGGTGAGCGTCGAAGCTGTCCACCGCCGCGCTGACCAGCCCCAGGCCGACGCCGCAGATGTCGTGCGCGCCCGGGCAGAGGTCGTCCTTGACCCCATTGATCAGCGAGTAGTCCACGTCGAAGGGGTTGGCCGGGAAGGTCTCCTGATAGACCAGGCAGGTGCGCTCGAAAGGCTGCAGAAAGTCGGTCTGGCCCTGGAAGATGTTGTTGCGCAGCCGCGCCCGCTCGGAGCCGTTGCAACCCCCATAGCATTCGGCCTGCACCAGGCAGTCTCCTTCGCTGGTGAAGGTGTTGTTGGTCACGGTCACCTGGTCGCCCGCGGTCAGGCCGAGGGCCAGCGCGTCCCCCAGGGCGCGGCAGGCATCCACGTTGTACGTGAACGGCTGGCCTTCGAAGAAGCCGCAGGCGCCGACCAGGATCGAGTTCTCCAGCGTGAACGGCCCGCGGTAGTTCTTGACCTGGTTGCCGGCATTGCCCTCCACCCTCGTGCGGCGGATTTCGATGCTGGAGCCGGGCGCGCGGACATAAAGAAAATCCAGCCCGTCGGAGGTGTTGTAGCGGATGACTGAGTCCTCGATGATCCAGTGGCCGCCGCTCTCGCCGGTGGCGAAGCCATCGCCGTAGCCGCCGGCCGACTGGGCCCAACAGCCGGCCGGCTGGTGGCCGGGCCAGGTCTCACCGCAGCCGTTCCATTCGACTGTCCAATGGCGGAAGGTCAGCGCACCGGCGTTGGCGTCGCCGAACTCATCCCACAGGTCGCCGTCCCAGCCGACCGAGCCGTTGCCCGCGATGCGCACCCGCTCCACGGTCCAATCGGTCAGCCGGCCGGCGTGGACGCCCCCCGCGGCCAGGCCGTGGATGTCCAGATCGTGCAGATAGACGTTGGCCGAGTCTTCGGCGTGCAGGCCGTAGCCAGCCCAATCGCCGTAGGGCGGGTTGTCGCGCTCGCAGGCCAGGCCGCCGGAGTGGAACTCGACGCAACCCGAATGGTCGGTGATCTCCAGATAGCCGATCTCGACGTTGCTGGCGTCGGTCAGGTTGACGATGAACCAGGGTCGCTCCGCGCCCCACAGTTCGGCCGGATGCTGGCTGTCGCCCAGGATGCGGGTGGGGTGGGCCGCGTCCGGGCCGGAGGGGATGGGCGACATGAGGCAGTCGAACGCGCCTCCCGCGTCGCAGGCCTCCGCGCCGGGCGCGGCATAGCCCATGCGGTAACTGCCCGCGGCGATGCGCAGCGTGTCGCCGCCCGCGATGCGGGGCGTCTCCATGGGCGGCAAGGCGCGGAAGGGATGATCCCACGCGCACGGCTGGTTGACGCCGCTGCCGGGGTAGGGCGCGTCCGCCCGTCCCGTACACTGCTCGGCCGAGCCGCCGTCGGGGCGGACGTAGTAGGTGACGCCCTGGGCCGGCTGAATGGTCTGACCATGGGAAGGGGCGCCGGCCAGCAAGAGCCACAAGAGGAGCAGGCCGAGGGTCAGGATCGCCCCTCTGGGCGGACGTTGGAACCCGATGGACATCGTCGCCTCCCTTTGTTCAAACTCAAGGGCTATAGGTGATCACCAGCCGCGGCGGGTTGGCCGGCGCGCTGCTCTCCCGGCTGGCGAAACCGCGCCAGCCGATCGTGGCCTCGTCCTTGCTCAGCAGCGCCAGCCCCCGGTTCGGCGCTCCGTTCACCCAGGTCTGGGCCAGGGTGGTTACGTCCCAATCGTAGTAGGCCGGGGCCGCTCCTACGCCGATGACGTTGTTGGCGCCGGTGTAGGCCGGCTGGGTATTCCAGGTCACGACCAGCTCCTGCCAGGCCGCGTCCACCCGCTTCAGCTCCACGTCGAGCACGGCCGGCGCAGGGCTGGATTGTACCAGATAAGCCTGGAATTTGGCATTCAGCACCGCGGCCCCCAGGGGGATGCTGCTCAGGTCGAAGCGGAACAGCGCCCGGCCGACGGCGCTGGGCGACTGGCTGCCGACGTAGAGCACCGCGGCGGCGCCGTAGTTCGTGGCCGGCGCGGCCGAGTAAACGTAGGTATCGGCGATGGGGTTCAGGGCCACGGTCACGGGCGTGCGCGTGGGGGTGGGCGTGCGGGTCCGAGTCGGCGTCGCGGTGCGCGTGAAGGTGGGCGTGGCTGTCGCCGTCGAGGTGCGGGTTGGCGTGAGCGTCCGGGTTGGCGTCACGGTGGATGTGGCCGTCGCCGTCGGCGTGGCCGCCGGCGTCCCCGTGCGCGTCGCGGTGGGCGTGGGCGTCCGGGTTGGCGTCGCGGTGGATGTGGCTGTGGCCGTCGCCGTCGGCGTGGCGACCGGCGTCGCGGTGGATGTGACTGTGGCCGTCGGCGTCGGCGTGGCGGCCGGCGTCCCCGTGCGCGTCGCGGTGGGCGTGGGCGTCCGGGTTGGCGTCGCGGTGGCTGTCGGCGTCGGCGTGGCCGCCGGCGTCCCCGTGCGCGTCGCAGTGGATGTGGCCGTCGCGGTCGGCGTCCGCGTGGGGACCGGCGTGGGGGTCGGCCTGCCGAGCCAGCTCTGGGGCAGGTAGCTGACCAGGGGCCGGCGGATGCGCGGGGTCTCGGCCGGATCGTCGGTGAACAGCACGGCCATCCAGCGCAGGTCGCGGCCCGGCGTGGTGAAGAGGGCGCTGCCGCCAGCCGGGACGCGGAGCCAATTCGCGCCGCCGTTGTTGGACAGATAGTAGTTGGCGTAGCCGTGCCGCCCCAGGTCTTCCTCGACCGTGAACCGGGCGCCGACGATGTTTTCGCTCACGGCGTAGAGCCGGCCCGACTGGATGATGCCGCGGTCGAAGAAGCTACGCCTGAGTGCCAGCACGCCCAGGCTGGCCCCGCCGCTCCCCTGGCGCACCACGTAGGCGAAATCGCTCACCCGCCGCGCCAGCCGCGCCTCGTCGCCGACCGGATAGGTGCGCGCCAGCGCCGGACGGGCCGGATCACGCACATCGAGCAGCTCCAGGCGGTTGCCCACCGCCAGGAGCGCCCACCCCGCGGCGACGGCCGACACGCTGCGCGCCGGACCAGAGGTGGTGTAGACGCCCACGCGCACCGGCTGCCTGGGGTTCGCCAGGCTGTAGATCTCCAGGCCGTTCTGCACGGCGACGTGGAGGTAGGGCTCGCCCGCCAGGGCGACCGCAGAGGGATCGCCCCTACCGTTGACCATCAGGTCGGCCGCCGGGCCGCCGAGGGTCACGGGGCTGCCGGGCGCAGGGTTCGCGGGGTCGGCCAGGTCGAAGGCGACCAGCCGCGTGCTGCCCACGGCATAAGCATGGTTGCCGTGGACGACGACACGCTCCAGCGCGCTGCCCACCGCCACCGTTCGCCGGAAGCGCGTCTGGGCCGGGTAGTAGGCGTCGTAGAGGCCCAATCCCGCGGCCGACGCGGCCAGCAGGTGGCGGCCGTAGGCGGCCACATCGGAGAGCGCAGCGGGCGCGGAGATGGCGGCCACGCGCTGCGGCGCCCG
>VGOD01000204.1 GCA_016876015.1 Chloroflexota bacterium | reverse complement strand
GCTTGGTACGGCTCCTGGCCCATTTCGGCCACCCGTGAGCCCGTGGTAATCACAAATTCTACCTTAGTTGTCAAAGTGCAAAACGAGATTTGGTACCCCAGAGATTTCCAAACAGCCCCAAAGCGGGCTGGTCGCGGCCGGACACTTTTTCAGCCGGGCGGCCTGGGCTGACAGGCGTAGTGCAAGGTGTAGTCGCCATCTTGACAGTGCATGATCGGTGCTTGAGCGTTCAAATGGGTACACAGTCGTTCACACGCCTGTTGCATCAGCAGGGGGCCAAAGGGCTTGAGGGTCACGTGCATCACTCGCTGCTCGCTGGCCTTGGCCACCCAGCCGCCCTGGGCGAAGAAGCGGGTCCCCACCTGGCCCCACGGCAGGCGTTGCACCGTGTCATGCGCCTCCTGGATCAACTGGGAGCGCACCTCGGGGCTGACCGAGCCGCCGCGGGTGGCGACCGCGCGCGCCACGAGCACTTCCGCCATACACTGCGCCAACTGTGCCAGGGTAGCGCGGCGGGCCTGGCGGCTGAAGGCCTGCAATTGCCCCAGCACGCTCATTTTGCGCGTGTCGACGACCCAGCGCACCTGACTGGGCGGCACGACGTCGGCGCGGCCCCAGCGGATCAACGCTTCCGTCGCCCGCCAGTCGGTCACGATGCGCTGCCGCCGCCGGCGGATGCCCAGGCGCAGGTCGTTGAGGGCGCGTTTGGTCACTTCGCCAGCGCGCCAACGGGCGACGGCGGCCCCTTCTTCGGCCAAGTTGGCCCGCCAGCGTGCCTTCAGTTGTCGCGCCTGCGTGTGCAAGGTGGTCACTTCCGCCGCCGTGGGGCGCGCCCGCTTCAACTCGCTGGTGATCTCGCCGCCACAGAAGGCATCGGCGCCCCACGCCCGCCCTTGCTTGAACTCTTCTGCGACGCCCTGCTTGCCGCGCAGAAAGGTCAGCAGGCTGGTCGCGGTGCGGTCCACGGTAGGCTGGCCCACGGCATGGAAGGCCGCCCGGTGGCCAGTGCGCACGTCTTCGACCACGGTCGTGCGACAGCAGTAGCCGCGGGCGTTGATGACCGGCGCCGACAGATCGGCCACGCGGGTCTTGAGCCGCTGCACCACCTTGCCATCGGAGCGGCGCACGGTCGCGTATTCCCCGTCCACAAAGGCGCTCTGGGGCGCCTCCGCCACCGCCTGCCGTACGGTGGGCGTGTCGTCGGCCCAGACCACCAGCCCCGTGCCGCGACGGTCAAAGGTTTCCAGGACTTCCTGGGAGAGGGCGCCGCGGTCGACACCCACCATTTCGACCGGCTGGCCGGTGGCCTGCTCGACCTGGGTGACGACCGCCTCCAACTGGCTGCCCAGCGCCGTGTCGCCCTGGCCCAGGGTGACGTGCAAGACCCGGCCCAGCACGGTGGCGCTGACCGCGCACACCTTGACCAGGGCTTTGACCACCCGCTGCCAGATGCCGTGCTTAGTCTGGGCCACCGCCTTCTCGGTGTACAGGGGGATGACGTGACTATCCACGTACAATTCCCGGCCGGCCGTGGGGCCGGCGGCTTGCGTCATCGCCGCCTGGCTCTCGCGCAGGAAGCGCGCCACCGGCCGCTCCGCGACCGGCGTGCCGGCCTCGGCGGCGGCTTGGTCGTGGGCGACGATGCGATCCAGATAGGCGTGCAGGTCGCTGCGCTGCGGGTAACGCGCACTGCCCAAGACGGCCGCGAACTCGTCCTCCACCAACTCACCCACTTGGGCCACGTGGACTTTGCCCGCGGCCAAGGCAAACAGGAGGGTCTGGCACCGCAATTGATGGCTGTAGTGTGTGGTGGCGCTCGTCACGTCCAACAAGGGCAGCACCCGCGCCAGCCCCAAGGTCTGCAAGGCGGGAACCTGCCAGAGGAGGGCGGCATAGCGCGTGAGCCCCGCCGCGTCCGGCTGCGGGGGAGGGCCGGGCAGCGTGGGGCGCGGCAAGGGACTGTCGCGGTAATCCGCCAGGCCGGCCTGCTGCAGGTAGGCCTGCACATCCATGACGCTGACCTGGGTACCGTCTTGGGCGGCCAACTGGGCGGCGATCCCCGCCGCATCCAGGCGGTGGCCCACCAGCAGTTCGACGATGCGCCCCGCCACGGCCGGCGCGACCGCCAGGGCGGCCGGCGCGGGCGCGGCGTCGGCCAAGTCCCCAGCCAACGCCGGCGGGGCGTCCAACAGCGCGGTCAGGTGCTCGTAGAGACTCGACCGCCCCAACCCGCGGATACCTTGCAGGTCGGCGGCGCGGGCGCCCAGCCCCCACAGCACAACGGCCTCCAGATCGCGATAGATGGTCTCCCCGAAGGTCGCCTTGAGCCGTTCCTGGCGTTTGGCGGCCCAAGCCGTACTGAAACGCAACGTGGTCCAGTCCATATGTCCCTCCTGAATCCAATGCCTGAACCACAGTATGCACAGATTGGCCCGCCTTGTCCAGTCCGAAAGGCGGCCTTTGGCCCCGGCAAAAGTGTCCGGCTGTTAACGTGCTCTACGCGGGCTGTTTAGCCCAGTTTGGAAATCTCTGTGTCTGCCAATCTCACGTCGCGCGATCGTCTGCTGCGCGCCATGCGCTGCCAGGATGTGGATCACACGCCCTGCGCATTCATGAGCTTCGCCGCGCTGCGCGGCCGCTGCCAGGACGCGTACGAGGTCGCGCGCCAGGAGTTGGCCTGGGGGCTGGATAGCTGGATCTTCGCGCCGCCGACGTGGCGCAACGAGCGGCCCAACCATCCCGATCTGCGCGGGCTGCCGATACGTCTGCCAGCGGATGTAAAGGTCGAGTTGTGGCTGGAAGATGCGCCGGATGATGACTGCCCGGTGTTGCACAAGACCTACCACACGCCGGCTGGTAGGCTGACGACATCAGTGCGCAAGACCGCGGACTGGCCTCATGGCGACTTCGTGCCGTTGGTGGATGACTTCCAAATCCCACGCGCGCTCAAGCCGTTGGTGACGGACGAAGCCGATGTGGAGGGTCTGCGACATCTGCTCATCCCGCCTACGGCCGAGGAGATCGCAATCTTCCGCGGCGAGCTGGCTCGCGCCGGCGCGTTCGCCGCGGCGCACGGCGTGATCATCGCAGGCGGGTGGGGCGTGGGCGCAGACATGGCCGGCTGGCTATGCGGGCTGGAGCAACTGGCGCTGTTGGCGGTGGATCGGCCCGCGCTGGTGCAGGAATTGCTGGCGATCATCGGCCGCTGGAATGAGGCGCGGATGCGCGTCGTAGTGGAAGCTGGGGTTGATCTCTACATTCGCCGCGGGTGGTACGAGAGCGCCCAATTCTGGTCGCCCAGACTGTATCGGCGGTTGATCTTGCCCTGGCTCCAGCGCGAGTCTGCCCTGGCCCACGCGCACGGCGCCCTCTTCGGCTATATCATGACCGCAGGGTTGACGCCGATGCTCGATCTGATTGCGGAATCGGGCGTGGACGTGTTGCTGGGCCTCGATCCGTTGCAGGGCGGACCGGATCCACTGGCCGCGGCCCGCGATCGGTTGGCCGGCCGCGTCTGTCTGTGGGGCGGCGTCAACGCGGCGCTCACGGTGGAGGCTGGCTCAGCCGATGACGTGACTACGGCCGTCGGCCGGGCGTTGGAGACCATGGCCGGCGTGAACGGGTTCATTCTGTCGCCCGTGGACAACGTCACGCGGATCACGCGCAATGTCTGGCGCAACGTGGATGTGTTCATCGAGACGTGGCGGCACGCGGTAGGCCTGAATCGATTCTGAGAAGGACCCGATGCCCCACCCGGCCTACGACATCCTCACCATTGGCGACATGTGCGTGGATCTGCTCGTGGATCTGGGGGATGCGCTGCCCCGTTTCGGCCAGGCGGAACAGTGGGTCTCCGGCTACTGCCTGGAGATGGGCGGGTCGGCGTGCATCTTCGCGTGTCAGGCCGCGAGGTTGGGGCTGCGCGTGGCGGTGCTGGGACGCGTGGGCGCTGATGCGTTTGGCGAGCTGGCGCTGCGCCGTCTGCGCGAGTGCGGTGTGGATCCCCGCTTCATCACGGTGGAGGCTCGCTTGCAAACCGGCCTGGGGGTGGCGCTCTGCCGGCAGGCGGGCGATCGGGCCATCTTGACCTATGGCGGCAGCCTGAATGCGGTCTGGCCGGCCGATGTGACGGATGACTTCTTGCGGCTGGGCCGACATCTGCACTATGCCAGCTATTACCTCCAGACCAATCTGCTGCCGGCCGCGGCCGGCATCTGCAGCCGCGCACAGGCGTTGGGCCTGACGGTATCGCTGGACGCCAACTGGGATCCGACGGGCAGTTGGGATGGCGGCCTGCGCACAGCCCTCGCGCACGCCGATCTCTTCTTTCCGAACGAACAGGAGGCGCTCGCGATCAGCGCCGCGGCGAACCTGGATGCTGCGCTCGATGCGCTGGTCGCGCTGGCGCCGGTGGTGGTGGCCAAGCGCGGCGCGGCCGGCGCAGTGGTCGCGGCGGGCCACGAGCGGCTGATCGCAGCAGTGGAACCTGTCGCGCAGCCGGTGGACACGGTCGGCGCGGGCGACAGCTTCGCCGCGGGCTTCGTGGCCGGGTGGTTGCGCGGGCTGGCGCTGGCTGAGTGCGCAGCCATCGGCAACGCTTGTGGCCGCGCGGCCACCCTGGCTCGCGGGGGGCTGGCGGGGCAGCTCGACGGAGAGGCTTTTCCAGCGCTGTCCTAAAAATCGCCCGCTCACCGCTCTGGTCTCGAGGCTGTGCGAAGCCTCCGCTACTATGAGCTATTCCTGTACAACGAGAGTGACTTCATGGATCCCATCACCGAATCTGCGCTGCAATCCGCTCCCCGTCTGCGCCAGCCGCGAGCACTTGCCGCCTGGCAGACCTACCTGCTGGCATTTGTCGCCAGCGCGTGCACTCTCATCATCGAGCTGGTCGCCGGCCGCATCATGGCGCCGCTGATCGGCGTCTCACTCTACACCTGAACCAGCATCATCGGGGTGGTTCTGGCCGGCATCAGCCTGGGCAACTACCTGGGCGGCAAGCTGGCGGATCGCTTCGCCTCACGGCGGATGCTGGGCATCCTGTTCCTGGTCAGCGGCCTGGCGGCTCTGAGTGTGCTCTACACCGCCAGCGCCCTGGCCAGCTACAAGGGGCCGTCCACGTTGCCGCTGGTGCTCCGCATTGTCGCGCTGACCGCTGCGATCTTCTTCCTGCCGAGCTGTCTGTTGGGCACGATCTCACCGTTACTGGTCAAGCTGACGCTGCGCGATCTAAACCGCTCGGGCGACATCGTCGGCAAGATCTACGCGGTCTCGACGGCCGGCAGCATCTTGGGAACGTTCGCCACCGGCTTCTTCCTGGTCTCCTTCTTCGGCACGCGCACGATCATTCTGGGCGTCAGTCTGCTCCTCTTCCTGCTGGCGATCGTGTTTGGGGACTGGACGGTGCGGGACCGGGGAGGGGGCCGCATCGTTTCACTGCTGCTGCTGTTGGCAACCGGGCTAGGCGGCTATGCGATCGCCAGTCGGGGCGCGCTGGCGAGCAACTGTCTGAAGGAAACCAACTACTACTGCATCAAAGTCTATGAAGAAACGGTGCAGGACCACCCTGTGAAGGTGCTGGTTCTGGACCATCTGGTGCATAGCTACAACTCGCTGGAAGATCCACAGCATCTGGTCTACGGCTATGAGTTCATGTACGCGGGTCTGACCGAGTACGCGGCGCGGCGCCGGCCCCCTGGCGGCCTGCGCACGTTGTTCATCGGCGGGGGCGGATACACCTTCCCGCGCTACATCGAAGCGCGCTACCCTGGCAGCGTCATAGATGTGATCGAGATTGATCCCGAGGTGACGCAGACCGCAGTGGAGTACTTAGGCCTCGACCCCATGGGCGGCATCCGCAGCATCAACTTCGATGCGCGCCTGGCGATCAAGGAGATGCTGGGCGATCAGATGTATGACCTGGTGCTGGGGGATGCATTCCACGGCTACTCGGTGCCGTATCACCTGACCACAAAGGAGTTCAACGACCGGATCAAGGCGCACCTGGCGCCGGGCGGCATCTACATGCTGAACGTATCCTCTCAATAATCCGGGGAAACGGCGGTCACAGACCGCCTACGAGCCTGCTTTCAGGGGGTCTGCGACCCCCGTCGGCCCCCACTTATTGAAAAGATACTGCTGAACATCATCGACGGCCGCAGCGGCGATTTCGCGCGCAGCACGGCGCATACTTTGCGCGCCACCTTCCCCTACGTAGCAGCCCTGCCGGTCATCCAGAACTACACGGATGTGGTGCGCAACACCTGGGTGCTGATCGGCTCCGATTGGCCCATAGATCAGACCGCCCACGAGAACGCGGCGCTCGTCACCCCGCGGCCCGATTTCGCCGCGCACCTGTGGGAGGGCGCGCGGCTCGATGAGTTCATGGCCCGCGGCCGGGCCATCCTGCTGACAGATGAATTCGCGCCCGTGGACAACCTGCTGGCGCCGGTGTTCGAGGAATCAGGGTTCTGAAGGCGCCAGACACGGATGCGGCCGCGGATGCCACGGAGGTCCCCACGCGATCCGTGGCATCCGTGCAATCCGTGTCTGGCTCTCTCCACGCCCCATCTACCGCCAGCCGGCGTATTTCGGATGATCGGAGCCGATGGGCAGCTCGACCGGCTGTCCTGTCGCGATCGAGTGGTAGAGCGCGGTGATCAGCTCCAACGAGGCGCGGGCGTCGGCCAGGGTGACCGGCAGCTCGCCGCCGTGCTGCATTGCCTGGTAGTAGCGGTGAAACTGGCCCACGAAGCCCTCGGGCGCTGGGCTGAAGCGCACCAGCGCCTCCTCGATCCGGCCGGCGATCTCCGGCGAGTCGGGCGTGAAAGTCCACGGCTCGGACGTGTTGGTGTACGGCTGGAGGTTGCTCTCAGCCGTCAGGTTGCTGAAGCAATAGCGCATCCGGCTGATCTGCTGCGCGGAGCCTGTGGTGACCGCCAGCGTAGCCAGCGAGCCGTCCGCCATTTCCAGCGAGGCCGCCACGCAGTCCTCTGTCTCGATGGGATTCACCAGCGTCTTGGCCCGTGCGTAGACCGAGCGGGCCGGCCCGAGGATGTGATATAGCACATCGTTGGCATGAACCGCCAACGTCACCAGCGGGCCGCCCAGCTCGGTGGCCCAACGGCCATGCCACCGCGCGTAGTACTCGCCCCCGCGTCGCCACGCCGTCTCTATCGTCGTGAGATAGGCACGGCCCGCCACCCCTTGCTCCACCAGGAATTTGAGCTTCTGGGCTCCCACGCCGAACCGGTATTGGAAAATCGGCATGACTCGCAGCCCTGCACGCCGCTCCGCCGCGATCAGCGCATCCACCTCCTGCAGCGAGCCGGCCGCGGGCTTCTCCAGAATGACGTGCTTGCCCGCGGCCAACGCCGTCAGAACCTGGTCGAAGTGGAGGAACGAGGGCGTGCAGATGTCCACCATATCCAGGTCAACCATACGGCACAGCGCGACGAAGTCGGTCGTCACCCAGCTGACGTCGTGGCTGGCCGCGATCGCGCGTGCCTTTGCTTCGTCAATATCGCAGATCGCCACAACCTCGAACTGTTCGGGCAGGGCCCGAAAGGCTGCTACATGCCCCCTGCCAACCCCAAGGCCGGCCACGCCGACCCGGAACCGTTGCGCCATGCGCCCTCCGGCCGAAAGGAATGGATCCGCTTAGCCGGCGGCCAGGTGTCCCAATCGCTGCGCCTTCGCCTCTGCCTCCAGCGACAGTTGAGAGGCCAGGAAGACGTGCGCCTGGGGCAGTGCGGTCTCGGTGCGATCGAGCACATCAGCCACCAACTGGCGGCCGTAGGGCAAGTCGATCCCCGCGCAGTCAACGTACTGGACGCCGTGCTGATCTACCAGGAAGAGGTGGTTGCCCGCGGGGCGGCCCGCGATATCCACGTACTTGCGCAGCTCGATATAGCCGTCTGTGCCCAAGATGAAGAGTCGGCCATCACCCCACGTGGGCAGGCCATCCGGCGTATACCAGTCCACGCGGATGTAGCCGGTCCCGCCGTCGCCGCGCAGGGTCACATCACCGAAATCCTCCAGCTCGGGAAACTGCGGAAACTTGAAGTTGCCGACCTGCGACGCGACGATCTCGGCTGTGGTTGAGCCGGTGTACCAAAGGAACTGATCGAACTGGTGCGAGGCGATGTCGGTGATGATCCCACCGTACTTCGCCTTCTGGAAGAACCAGGCGGGACGGCTGGGGACATTGATTCGATGCGGCCCCAGGCCGAGGGTCTGTACCACCCGGCCGACAGCGCCTGCCTTGATCAGCTCGCCGGCTTTGACCGCGGCCGGCACCTCCAGCCGCTCGCTGAAGCAGATCGAATAGATGCGGCCGGTCTCGGCCTGTACCTTCCGCGCCTCAGCCAACTGCTCCAGGGTGGTGAAGCCCGGCTTGTCGCTCATGCAGTCCTTGCCGTGACGCATCACCTCGATGCCCAGCGGCGCGCGCTCACAAGGGATGCCGGCGGTCAGTACCATCTGGATGGTCGAGTCCTCCAGGATCTCCTGGGGGCCGCGGGCCTGCCGGGCCTGCGGGAAGACCTGTGCAAACCTGGCGGCGAGGTCTGGTTCAGCCGCATAGAAGGACACGAACTCCGCGCCGGCGCGCAGCATCAGGTTGACCTGGCCGTAGATGTGGCCGTGGTTGATGCCGATGACGGAGAAACGAACAGTACGTTGGGTAGTCATAGTGGTAGACTCCTCGTTCAATCTGCGATTCATTAATCGCTTTGGTCTGGCTCCCTGACCGGGAGATAGTTCCGGCGGAATTGTGCGATGGTCGCTTCGATTACATCCATGTGCATCACCGGCGTGTGCGGCGCGGCCTCGAAGGTGAGTAGCTCTATCAGAAAATCCCCCCTCACCCCACCGTCTCGATCGTCACCCGCCCGCGATCCCACACCACCGTGCCGATCCCCATCTGGGGCACGTCGACGCGGTCATCGGGCAGCGTAAGGGTCAATGGCGCAGGCTGCAGGCCGTGGCAGCCGGCCACATAGCGGCCGGTGGCGGGGCTGGCGAACAGCCAGGCCGACGCGGGGCCGCACTCCAGCCGCGCGCCTCCCACTTCGACCCGGCCCGAGGCGCTTTGCCGCGCCATCGGCGCTTCGAGCATCGGCCAGCCCAGCTCACCCGCTTCGGTCCAGCGGCGCTTGAGCCGCCACTCCATTGTATCTACTTCAATGCCGAGCGTCTGCCCAGCGCGGCGGTACTCGACGAGCCAGGGCCGCTCCCCCTCCCCCACGAAGGTGAACGCCGGCGCGGTTACATCGCGCAGCTCGCCGCTCGCCACGGCCCGGCCAAACGCCGACGCGTCGGTATGGTTCGTCCGTTCGGCCAGCTCCAGGTAGGCGCCGCACTGTGGCCGGCCCTTGAAGAAAAAGCCCGGCCAGCCCAACTCCCAAAAGCCCTTCTGCGGGCCCAGGTAGTTGTGGATTTCGAGAACCAGGTCGCCGTCGCGCTCGACCAGGCGGATCGGCGCGCCCTGGCCAAGATCGGTGCGCGCCAACGGCCAGATCGCAATCCACGCGCCGCCGCTGCCGATGGCGATCACCTCGCCGGCCGCGGCCTCAGCCGGCAGCGCCGCGCACGGCCGGCCGCCGATCGAGATTTCATCCACCGACGACCGGTCGGTGATGATGAAGCACGCCTTGGCGCTGGAGATCACACCGGGGCTGCGCGGGGGCGTGTAGAGGCCGATGGCCCGCGGCCCGCTCTGCACGCCGTAGAACTGGCCCTCCTCGATCAGGTTGCGCGACTTCGTCCGGTCGGTCGCGTGATAGAAATCGCCCAGCCACTTGTCGTTGGTCAGGTAGCGGGTGTAGAGCACACCGGGACGATCGGCGCCGGGCCGGACGAAGTGCGCCATCAGCACATCCGACTGGCCGGTGTATTCCTTCGACGCCGTGCCCAGGACGAACGAACGGCTATGATACGTTGTGATGCCCATCTCGCGGCCCGCGTGCGCCGTCTCGCTAATCTCGAACGTCTCTGGTTGTGTATCCAGTGCATCCGTCAACCAGCCCGGCAGCGTCCCATCCGCGATCCAGCCGCGCACCAGGCTCACCTCCGGCGGTGTCTCGCACACGACCGATGGGTGATAGGCGCGGCCATGCGGCCCCGCCCAGCGGCCGGTGGCGGCATGGATGTGCAGCGCGGTGCTCAGCCCCATGCGCGCGGCGGCTGTGCGCGCCCGGATGCGCGTCGCCTCGTCCCGCGTCAGGTCGGCCAACAGCTTGAGCGCG
>VGOD01000203.1 GCA_016876015.1 Chloroflexota bacterium | reverse complement strand
CGGTTCCCGCTCGCCTTGAAAGCGTCCCGCAAGGGTCTGCACGTGCTCGTGGAGAAGCCGGTGGCGATGGAGGCGGACCAAGTCAGACAGATGATCGCGGCCCGCGGCGGCCTGGCGGCAGGCTGCTGTTCGTCTCGCTTTCGCTTCTTGCCCTCGGCCGCTGCGGTGACGGAGTTCATTGCGACCGCCGCGCTCGGCGAGCTGCGAGTCATCCGGGCCCGCAACATCTCGGCCGCCGCCGCGCCGCCCACATCGCCGCCCCCAACCTGGCGGCTCATCCGGGCGCAAAACGGCGGCGGCATCCTGATGAACTGGGGCTGCTATGACCTGGACTACCTGCTCGGCGTCACCGGCTGGTCGCTGCGACCTCGCTGGGTGTTTGGCCAGACGTGGACGCTGCCCGATCACTACGCCGACCGCGCAGCGCCCGGCTCGGATGCCGAAACGCACGTCGCGGCGCTCATCCGCTGCGAGGGCGGCGCGACCATCACCTACGAACGCGGGGAATTCGTGGCCGGCCGCAGCGAGTCCGCGTGGCAGATCGTCGGCAGCCGCGGTTCGCTCCACCTGCACATGACCACGACCCGCAGCAAAACGATTATCTTCGATGCGGCCGACAGTGAGCACGGCGTCGTGCCGCAGGTGATCTGGCAAGGCGAAGAGGACGCGACGCTGGTCCATGATGGGCCGGTGCAGGACTTCTGCGCGGCGATCCGAGAAGGCCGCCAGCCGAAGACCAGCCTGGAGCAGGCGCTTGTCGTCCAACAGATCAGCGATGCAATCTACCAATCCGCGCAACACGCGCAAACCGTGGAGGTTCTTTGACGATGAAATACGCATTCATGAGCTTCTCTTGTCCGCAGCTCGCCCTCGACGAGATGCTGGCGCTGGCCGAAGAGCTGGGCTATGACGGCATCGAGCCGCGCCTGGCAGCCGGGCATCGGCACGGCATCGAGACGACCATCGCCGCAGCCGAACGCCTCGCGATCCGCCAGCAAGTCGCAGACAGCCCCATCGCCCTCGCTTGCCTGGCTACTTCCTGCCAGTATGCCAACCCCGAGAAGGTTGCCGCGAACATCGAGGAAACCCGCCGCTGCATTGACCTGGCAGGCGACCTGGGCTGCAAGCGGCTGCGCGTGTTCGGCGGCGCGCTGCCCGCAGGCGTGAGCCGCGAACAGGCGCTCGACCTGCTGACCGATGCGCTGCGCCAGGCGGCCGATCGGGCCGAGGCGCGCGGTGTGACGGTCTGCGTCGAGACGCACGACGATTGGTCACACCCGGCCCACCTGGCAGAGGTGATGCGCCGCGTAGACCATCCCGCGATCGGCATCAACTGGGATCTCATGCACCCCGTCCGCCAGGGCCAGATCACGATGGACGAAGCCTTCGCCATCGTCAAGCCGTGGATTCGCCACGTCCACTTCCATGACGGAACGGTTGGGCTGAACACGCTCGAACTGCGGCCCATCGGCAAGGGCGGCATTGACCATGGCCGGGCCGTAGAACTGCTTCAGGCCCTGCCATACACCGGCTATCTGAGCGGCGAATGGATCAACTGGGAGTCCTATGAAACGCATCTGCCGCGCGAGTTGGCCGCGATGAAGGCCTACGAAGGCACAGGCTGATAGACAGCACCATGACGAACCGCGATCTCAACATCTCGCCGTCAGAGCGAAGCTATCTGCGTGAGCTGGCCAGAAAGCAGGCCGGATATGCCCAGCTCCCAATCATGCGCCAGCGCACCGCGCTCTGGTACGCGCACAATGCGCTGAAGGCCAACCGCCCAGTGATCGTCATGGAGATGGGGACCTTCGAGCGCGACATGCTCCCGGCCCCCAGATGCACGTCGCCCGCTGCGATCGAGATCGAGCGCAGCTTGCTGCGCCCCATCGTCAGCCACGAGGAGATTGACGACGACAAAGTCGTCCCGGACCACTTCACTGTCTACTGGCGCATTCACCTGGACGAGTTCGGCGTCGAAATCCCCACCGACCGCGGGGTGGATCAGGAGGGCCGGATGGTCGGCTACCACTGGCAGCACCCCATCCGCACCCTCCGGGAGGACTTCCACATCTTGAGGCCCGCCGCCTTCCGTGTGGACCGCGAAGGGACGCTGGCATGGAAAGCGTTCGTCGAGGAGGTCCTGGGCGACATCTTGCCGGTGCAGGTGAAAAACAACTCCTTGAACTGGCACGCAGCCCTCTGCGCCAAGACGGTGCGGCTGATGAGCCTCGAGAAGATGATGCTCGCCATGCTGGATGAGCCGGACGAGTTGCACGCGCTGATGCGCTACCTGCGGGACAACGTCCTGGCCTATGCGAAGTGGCAGGAGCAAGAGGGGCTATTGGCGCTGAACAACGCCAACGACTACGCTGGCGCGGGCAGCTATGGCTTCACGACCGAGCTGCCCACAGAGCGTTACAAGCGGACCGGCCAGGTGACGACGCACGATTTGTGGCTCAACCTCAACTCGCAGGAGACGGTGAGCATCTCCCCGCGCATGTACGGCGAGTACGTCTTTCCCTACTATCGTGATCTGGCGGAACCATTCGGTCTGGTATACTACGGGTGCTGTGAGCCGGTCCACACCATCTGGAAGGACTACGTCAGCAAGCTGCCTCACCTGCGCAAGGTGTCAGTATCAGCCTGGTGCAACGAGGAGTACATGGGCGAGGCGTTGCAGGGCGCTGGCGTCATCTACTCTCGCAAGCCCAGCCCGAACTACGTGGGAGTGGGCGTCTCTTTCGATGCCGAAGGATTCAGGGCGCACATCGCCCGAACGCTGAAGGCCGCGCAGGGATGCAGCCTCGAGATCATCTTCCGGGACATCTACGCCCTGTCAGGCGACAGGACCAAGCCCGGCCAGGCGGTCCGAATCACGCGCGAGCTCATCGAGAAGCTGTGGTAGCAGTAGAGACGCGACATTGACGCAGATCTCCGCAGGGGACGCCTGCCCATGCAGGCGCTGACCGCTATGGAGGCGATATGAAACCAGCGTTAACCGGGCGGGTTGGCCTGCCTGACGCGCTCACGTTCCCCGGCATTGCCGGGTCGCTTGCGCTGCGCCTGCCGGATGAAATCGCGGCGTTGCGCGAGGCGGCGCTCGATTTCCACCAACGCATCGGCGTGACCATGCCCCCCATCCCCGAACTGATCCTGAGCGACGCGGCCGCCTGGGCTGCCCACGGCGATGACGAGGATTGGCTCATCTGGCGGGCGCGCTGGTGCGCGGAGCGACTGCGTAACATGCCGCTGGAGCTGGCGCCGGGCGAGCGCATCGTCGGCCGGCCGCGCTTTCGTGACCCGACCGAGGCCGAGGCGCCGGCGCTGGCCGCGGCCCGCCAGACCCTGGCATCTGCGCCCCCCTTCCCCGGCGGCGATGCGGGCCACTTGCACCCCGACTATGCCAAACTGCTGCGCGTGGGCATGACCGGCCTCCTGGCGGAGATCGAGACGAGACGCCAACAGTCCGCAGCCGATCCTGAGAAGCAGACGTTCTACGCCGCGTGTCGCATCGCGCTGGAGGGCATGGCCGCCTACATCCGCCGCGTTGCAGACGCGTGCGAAAGCGCGGCGCACGCAAGCCAGGAGACTGGCCGTGACCGCTGGTTGGAAATGGCCGCGATCTGTCGCCGCGTGGCCGCCGAGCCGCCGGCCACCTTCCACGAAGCGATTCAATTGCTCTTTCTGGCGCTCGTGGCCCTCTGGCAGGGCGAAGGCCACTACCTGACCTCGCCGGGACGACTCGATCGGACGTTGCGCGGCCACTACGAGACCGATCTCGCCGCAGGTCGCATCACCCCGCAGACAGCCTTCGAGTTGATCGCAACCCTCTTCATCCAGGTGAATCGCATCATGAGCACCGGGCTGGCGCTGGCAGTGATGGTCGGCGGCCGCGACGCGGACGGACGCGATGTCACGAATGATTTGACCTATCTCTGTCTGGCTGCACGGCTGGCGACAGGGCTTGGCTATCCCACCGTAGGCCTGGCCTGGCATCGCGACCTCCCCTCCGAGCTGATGGATTTCGCCGTGGAAATGCTCGCCTATGGCCGCGGTGATCCCGCGTTCTTCAACGATGAATTGATCGTCGCGGGCCTGCGCGACCACGACGTGTGTGACGCAGACGCAGCGAACTACATGAACTCGACCTGCGTCGAGATCAAACCGGTGGGCGCCTCCAACATCTGGGTCACAGCGCCCTACTTCAACCTGCCGCAGGGCCTCCTCGACGTGATGGAGGCGACGTCCGCAGGCGAACAGCCAGCCCTGGGGCAGTTGCCAGGGCCAGCCCTGGGGCAGTTGCCAGGGCCAGCCCTGGGGCAGTTGCCAGGGGAGGAGCCGGCCACCTTCGAGGAGCTGGAAGGCCGCGTGCGAGACAACCTGGCCGCCAGGGTGCGCGGCGCAGCGCAGCAACTCGACCAGGTCTGGCGGGACCGCGCGCGCACGGGCGGCTTCCCCCTGGCCAGTTGCCTGACGCACGACTGTCTGGAGCTCGGCCGCGACTTCGACCGGGGCGGCGCGCGCTACAACTGGGTCGAAAACTCCTTTGTGGGTCTGGCCAACCTGGCCGACAGCCTGACAGCCGTCCGCCGGCTCGTGTACCAGGAGCGCAAGCTGACCCTGGCCGAGTTCGCCGCCATCCTGCATCGGGATTACCAGGGACACGAGGCGCTGCGTCAACGCATCGTCAACAAGCTGCCGAAATACGGCAACGACCTCCATGAGCCAGACGAGATCGCCCGGCGCTGGGCCGAATTCCTGATCCAAACGAGCGAGGCGCAGAGGGTTGGCCCCCATCGCTATGTGCCCGGCTTTTTCTGCTGGATTCAGCATGAACGGCTGGGCGCGCAGACGGCCGCCACACCCGACGGCCGGCGCGCGGGCTGGCCCCTGGCCGATGCGGCTGGCGCGGCCCAGGGCCGGGAAACTCGCGGCCCGACCGCCTCTGTGCTCTCCACGACCCGCTGGTCGCACCGGCCGGCCCTGGGTGGGCTGGTGCACAACGCCAAGTTTTCCAGCAACCTGTTCGAGTCCGCTGCCGACCGCGCGGCGTTGCGCCGGCTGATCGAAACCTACCTGCTGGCCGGCGGATTCGAGATGCAAGTCAACGTCGTCAGCCGCGATACTCTGCTCGCTGCCCAGGCCCACCCAGAGCAGCACCGCGACCTGCTGGTGCGCGTGGCGGGCTATTCCGACTATTTCGTCAAGCTCAGCCCCAAGATGCAAGAGGAGATCATCGCACGGACCGAGCACGAGTTGTGACAGGGGCTGGTTAAAAGACTAAAAGGAGCGGAGCGATGCCTGATCCCCTATCTTCGCTGGCCATCGCCGGGCTGATCGCCGGCGTGCTGGCGCTGTTGTTCTGGCCAGAAGGCGGCCTCTTCTGGCGCGGGCGGCGCACGCGGCAGATGACCGAGCGCGTGCTGGTAGAGGATGCGCTCAAGCATCTCTACGAAAGCCAGATGGAAGGCCAGTGTCCGACGCGCTCGCGCCTGGCCGCTGCGCTCCAGATTGCCGAGGGCCAGGCGAGCGAACTGCTGGCGGCCATGGCGGCGCGTGAACTGGTCGAGACCGCTGACGACCAGATCTGCCTGACCGCGGCCGGGACCGACCATGCGCTGCACATTCTGCGAGCGCATCGCCTGTGGGAGCGCTATCTGGCCGAAGAGACCGGCTTCCATGAGCGAGAGTGGCACGAGCGCGCCCACCGGCAGGAGCATCTGCTCTCGCAGGCTGATCTGGAGAAACTGGCCGCGCTCCTGAACAACCCGACCCACGACCCTCACGGCGACCCCATCCCGACGGCCAACGGCCAGATGGCTGCGCAGGAGCGCCGCAGCCTGACTGACGTGAAGGTCGGCGCTGCCGCGCGCATCGTGCACCTGGAGGATGAGCCGGCGGCTGTCTATGCGCAACTGGCGGCGGAAGGAATCGCGCCGGGCATGACCGTGCGCGTGCTGGAACGCACGGCCCAACGCATCCGCTTTTGGGCCGAGGGGGAAGAGCACGTGCTGGCCCCGGTGATCGCCGACAACGTCAGCGTCGCGCCTGAGCTGCCGGACCATGAACCCGCGGCCGGGCCGACCGCGCGGCTCACCGCGCTGCAGATGGGCGAGCGGGCGATCGTCGCAGGCCTCACGCCGACCTGTCGCGGGGCCGAGCGCCGGCGCTTCCTCGACCTGGGCATCCTCCCCGGCACCGAGATCGAGGCGGCGCTCTTCAGCCCCAGCGGCAACCCGGTCGCGTACCGCGTGCGCGGTAGCCTCATCGCGCTGCGCCGCGACCAGGCCGAACAGATCCAAATCCGCCGCAGTCAGGAGGTTCCCGCATGACTGTTCGCATAGATCCCCCGTCCGCCACGGCCGAAGGCTGCGCGTCCTGCTCGATGGCGAATCTGGCGACCTTGCGCAAGCTGGGCATCACCATGGACGATTGGGATTACGTGGCGGCCCTGGCGGGCAATCCCAATGTCGGCAAGAGCACCGTGTTCAATGCGCTGACGGGGCTGCGCCAACACACCGGCAACTGGCCCGGCAAGACCGTGGCCCGCGCCGAAGGCGGATTCCAGTACGCTGGCAGTCGCTACAAGATCGTTGACCTGCCTGGTACCTATTCCCTTCTTTCCACCAGCCTTGACGAGGAGATCGCGCGAAACTTCATTCTGTTCGGACGGCCCGACGTGACAGTGGTGGTGGTGGATGCCACGCGGCTGGAGCGCAACCTCAACCTGGTGCTGCAGGTGCTGGAGATCACCGACCGCGCGGTGGTTTGCCTGAACCTGATGGACGAGGCGCGGCGGCTCAAACTGACGATTGACGAGCGCCGCCTGGCGCGCGACCTGGGCGTGCCGGTCGTCCCCACCGCGGCGCGGCAGGGGGAAGGGCTGCCGCTCCTGCTCCAGATGATTGACGAAGTCGCGACCGGCAAGACGATCTGCCGGCCGCGACGCATCCAGAGCGAGCCGCCCGCGCTGAAGGCCGCGGTCGCGCACCTGACGGAGCAGATCACGCACGCCTTTCCCGGCTTGCCCAATGCCCGCTGGATTGCGCTGCGCCTGCTCGACGGCGACGAGCGCATGGCCGAGGCGCTGCGCACCGGCGAGCTGGCCGAGTTGGGCCAAGTGTCTGCGGGCGATGGACGAGGCGACGGAGCGGAGTCCGCGTCCTCAGATGCGGACTCTGGCGAGCCCAAACGACCCGCGGAGAGGCCGGCGAGAAGCCAGGGACGGTCATTGCAAGTGGAGAGCCTCCGATGAGCGCCACAACGACCTTCACCCCCGAACAGATCCTGAAGACCGCGGAGGCGCTGCGTTGGCAGGTGGGCGGCGCGTTCCACGAGAGCCTGATGGAGGCGCTCTACACCGACGCGGCGCAGATCGCCGATCGCGCGGTGGCGCGGCCCGACAAGCCGCCGCGCTTCGACCTGGATCGCACCCTCGATCGGCTGGTCACCAGCCGCACGTGGGGCTTCCCGCTCATGCTCCTACTGCTGGCTGTGGTCTTCTGGATCACCATCACCGGCGCCAATGTGCCATCGGGGCTGTTGGCGCAACTGTTGATAGACACGATCCTGCCGTTCCTGAAGGCAGGCGCGGCCGCCATCGGCCTGCCGTGGTGGCTCAGCGGCTTTTTGCTCGATGGCGTCTACCTGGCGACCGCCTGGGTGGTCAGCGTGATGCTGCCGCCGATGGCGATCTTCTTCCCGCTCTTCACCTTGCTGGAGGACTTCGGCTATCTGCCGCGCGTCGCGTTCAACCTGGACAATCTGTTTCGCCGCGCGGGCGCACACGGCAAGCAGGCGCTCACGATGTCTATGGGCTTCGGCTGCAACGCGGCCGGCGTAGTCGCCACGCGCATCATTGACAGCCCGCGCGAGCGGCTGATCGCCATCATCACCAACAACTTCTCGCTGTGCAATGGCCGCTGGCCCACGCAAATCCTCATCGCCAGCATTTTCCTGGGCGCGCTGGCGCCGGCCTACCTGGCCGGGTTGATCTCGGCCCTGGGGGTGCTGATCATCGCGCTGTTGGGGGTCTTCCTGGCGTTTGCGGTGTCGTGGGGGCTTTCGCACACCGTGCTGCGCGGCGAGGTTTCGACTTTCCACCTGGAACTGCCGCCCTATCGGCCCCCGCGCATCTGGCAGACGATCTACACCTCGGTGATCGATCGCACGCTGATCGTCCTGTGGCGCGCAGTGGTGTTCGCTGCGCCGGCCGGCGCGATCATCTGGCTGTCGGCGAACCTGACCATCGCTGGCGCCAGCATCGCCGAGCACCTGATCAACTTCCTGAACCCATTTGGGCTGCTGATCGGGCTGAACGGCGTCATTCTCGTAGCCTATATCGTGGCCATCCCTGCCAACGAGATCGTGATCCCGACCGTGCTGATGTTGACGGTGCTGGCGACCGGCATGACCGGGGTTGGGGCCGGCGCAGGCGTGATGTTCGAGCTGGACTCGGCCGGCGACGTGCTGGCGGTCTTGCGCGGCGGCGGCTGGACCCTGCTGACCGCGGTGAATCTGATGCTCTTCAGCCTGATCCACAACCCGTGCAGCACGACCATCTACACCATCTACAGGGAAACCGGCAGCAAGAGATGGACGGCCGTGGCCGCGCTCTTGCCCCTGGCGATGGGCTTCATCGTGACCTTCTTCGTGGCGCAGTTCTGGCGGCTGATCGCCAGCCTGTGAAGGAAATCTGGAGTTCTCATGTCCCAACCCAACATCATCCTCATCAACTGCGACGACCTGGGCTATGGCGACCTCGGCTGCTACGGCTCGCAAGCCAACAAGACCCCTCACCTTGATCGCATGGCCGCGGAAGGGATCCGCTTCAGCGATTTCTACATGGCATCATCGGTCTGCTCGCCATCGCGCGGGGCCATGATGACCGGCTGCTACCCGCGGCGGATCGGCTTCGGGACGTTCGAAGGGTTTGGCGTGCTCTTCCCAGGCCAGGGCATCGGGCTGCATCCGGACGAGATCACGGTGGCCGAAATCCTGAAGGGACAGGGCTACGCCACGAAGATCGTGGGCAAGTGGCACTGCGGCGACCAGCCGGCGTTCCTGCCCACCCGCCACGGTTTCGACAGCTACTACGGTCTGCCCTACAGCAACGACATGGGCATCCAGGCCAGCCCCCTCGCCACGCCTGCGCCGCCGCTGCCCCTCCTGCGCGACGAGGAGGTGATCGAAGAGCAGCCGGACCAGGCTTCGCTCACCTCACGCTATGTGGAGGAGAGCGTGCGCTTCATCCGCGATCAGCGCAACAGGCCGTTCTTCCTCTACTTCGCGCACATGCACGTCCACCTGCCGCACTACGTCGCGTGGCGTTTCCTCAAGACCGCGATCAACGGCCCGTACGGCGCAGCGGTCGAGTGCATTGACTGGAGCGTGGGCGTGCTGCTGCATGAGATCAAGCGACTGGGGCTGGACGAGAAGACGCTCGTGATCTTCACATCCGACAACGGCTCGCGCGGGGATCGTGGGGGCAGCAATCGTCCCCTGCGAGGCGGCAAGTTCACCACCTGGGAAGGAGGGCTGCGCTTGCCCTGCATCATGCGCTGGCCGGGCGCCATCCCCGCGGGCGCGGTCTGTCACGAGATCGCCACTGCGATGGACTTCTTGCCCACGCTGGCGCGGCTGGCCGGCGCTGCGCCGCCTGCCGATCGGATCATCGACGGCAAGGACATCCGGCCGCTCATGGTCGGCGCCCCAGGCGCGACCAGCCCGCACGAGGCGTTCTTCTACTACCTGGGAGACCGTCTGCAAGCCGTGCGCTCCGGACCATGGAAGCTGCACGTCTGGCGCGACAGCGCCACGGTGCAGGAGCTCTACAACCTGGCCCATGATTTGGGCGAGACGCGCAACGTGGCGGCCGATCATCCAGACGTCGTGGCTGACCTGGAAGCGAAGGCCGCAGCGATGCGGAAGGACGTCGGCGACGCCGCGACCGGCGCCGAGGGCTCCAATTGCCGCCCCGCCGGCCGCGTCGAGAATCCGCAGACGCTGACGCACCACGATCCAGAACACCCGTATCTGATGGCGATGTACGACCTGCCGGACCGCGGGTAACAGACACACAATGAGGATGCCATGAACTCACGTGAGATCATTTTGGCCAACATCAATCACACCAACCCACCACGCTGCGGCATGACCTTCGACCGCGGCCGGCGCAACGACATGCTGGGCTGCGGCCTGGCGCCGCACGGCTATCAGCAGAAGCGTTGGGTCGAGGGCAA
>VGOD01000202.1 GCA_016876015.1 Chloroflexota bacterium | reverse complement strand
TCGCATCGCGGCCGCCCTGGTCGCGGAGCGCGCCATCCGCAGTGATCGCGCCGCAGCCCTGCTGCGCGCCGCCCGCGAAACCTGAACGCCCTGCGGAATACGCAATACGCAACACGCACCACGGAGTCCCTCTTCATGCTCAAACCGGATCGTCCCGTCGGCATCGTCGGCTACGGCGCATACGTGCCGCGCTTTCGCCTGCCGGCCCGAGAGGTAGCGCGCGTCTGGCACGACGGCTCAGGCGGGCTGCCGGTCAAAGAGAAGGCGGTGGCTGGACTGGACGAGGATACCGTCACCATGTCCATCGAGGCGGCGCGCAATGCGCTTGCCCGCGCCGCGATCGACCCGGCCGACCTGCGCGCCGTGTGGGTGGGCAGCGAGTCGCACCCGTATGCGGTCAAACCTTCGTCCACCATCGTAGCCGAAGCGATCGGCGCGACCCCGCACGTGCAGGCGGCCGATCTGGAGTTTGCCTGCAAGGCCGGCAGCGAGGCGATCGTGATGGGCATCGGGCTGGTCGGCGCGGGGATGGGGCGCTACGTGCTCGCCATCGGCATGGACACCGCGCAGGGCCGGCCAGGGGACGCGCTCGAGTTCACCGCGGCGTCGGGCGGCGCGGCGTTTGTCATTGGCCCGGCCGAAGAGAGCGCGGCGCTCTTCGAAGGAACCGTCTCGCACGTCACCGACACGCCCGACTTCTGGCGCCGGGCGTATGCTCACTATCCCAGCCACGGCCATCGCTTCACGGGCGAACCAGCCTATTTCGAGCACATCACCCGCGCCGGCCGCAAGCTGCTGGAGGAGCTGGGCGCCCAGCCGGCCGATTACCGCTATGCCGTCTTCCATCAGCCCAACACCAAGTTCCCCCAGCGCGCGGCCGAGCTGCTGGGCTTCAAGCCGGACCAGATCAAGACCGGGTTGCTGGCGCCGCAAATCGGCAACACCTATGCCGGCTCATCGCTCATTGGTCTCACTGCGATCCTCGACGAAGCGCAGCCGGGCGATCGCATCTTCATGGTCTCCTTCGGTTCAGGCGCGGGCTCCGATGCGTTTTCGATCCGCGTGACCGAACGCATCGCCCCGTGTCGCGCCCGCGCGGCGCTGACGCACGATTACATCGCCCGCCGCGTCGAGATTGATTACGCGACCTATGCGCGATACAGACATAAGCTGCGGATGGAGTAGACAGGGAGTAGACAAGGAAACAAGGAGACAAGGAAACAAGTAGACAAGGACGGACTACGCACTACGCACTACGCACTACGCACTACGCAATACGAGGAACACATGCGAGACGTTATCATCATCGGCATCGGGCAGACGCCGGTCGGCGAGCACTGGGAGAAATCGCTGCGCCACCTGGCCCATGACGCGATCATGGCGGCCATGGCCGATGCGCGGATCGAGCACGCGGACGCGCTCTACGTGGGCAACATGCTCTCCGGCGAATTGACCGGCCAGGAGCACCTGGGCGCGCTGATCGCCGATTTCGTGGGTTTGCGCGGCATCGAGGCGCTGAAGGTCGAAGCGGCCTGCGGCTCTGGCGCGGCCGCCGTGCGCGTGGGCGTCATGGCAGTCGCCAGCGGCCTGCACGATGTGGTGATAGCGTGCGGCGTGGAGAAGATGACCGACACCAGCGCCGCGGTGACGACCTCTGGGCTGGCCACAGCCGCAGACCAGGAGTACGAGGTCAGCCAGGGGATCAGCTTCGTCGGGCTGAACGCGCTGCTGATGCGGCGCTACATGTACGAATACGGCGTGCGCAAAGAGGAGTTCGCCGGTTTCACCGTCAACGCGCACCGCAACGCCGCGCACAACCCATACGCCATGTTCCAAAGCCCTATCACCGCCGAAACCTACGTGAAGGCCGGCATGATCGCCGACCCGATCAACTTGATGGACTCCAGCCCGGTGTGCGATGGCGCGGCGTGCGTGGTGCTGGCGCCGGCCGAGCTGTTGGGCGGCCGCGCCAAAGCGCGCGTGCTCGCCTCGGCCGTGGCGATTGATTGCCTGGCGGTGCACGACCGTCGCGATCCTCTCGTGTTGGACGCCGCGGTCGCCTCGACCCAAAAGGCGTATGCGCAGGCGCGCGTCACGCCGGCCGACATCAGCGTCTTCGAGCTGCACGATGCGTTCAGCATCATGTCGGCCCTCTCCCTGGAGGCGGCCGGCTTCGCGCCGCGCGGCCAGGGGGCTCGCATGGCGACCGACGGCGAGATCGGCATCCGCGGTCGCGTGCCGATTAGCACGATGGGGGGGCTGAAGGCGCGCGGCCACCCGGTCGGCGCCACCGGCGTCTACCAGATCGTGGAGGTCGTTCAGCAGCTCATGGGGCAGGCCGGCCAGAATCAAGTGCCCGGCGCGAACATCGGCATGGCCCAAAACATCGGCGGCAGCGGCGCGACGGTGATCACCCACATCCTGGCCGGCGTGTAGCGCGCTGCCGATCGGATGTTTCGTGCTGCCAAAATCTATCAATGTCGGGCTTTTCGGCCCCACAGGGCGCATCGGTAGCTTTTGAGGGACGTATAGCGTTATAATGGTATCGTCCGGCAGCCGCCGGATCGAGTTGACTTTCTGGGAGGAAGACAGTTATGACCATACCTCGCAACTGGCGAACCCGCCAGCAGCGTTATAGCTTGAAGGCTGAACTCTGCCACGTCTGCGGCAATCACATCTTTCCCCCGCGCGACGTCTGCCCGCACTGCGCCGAGCAGAAGCAGAACTGGACGAACCTCAGCGGACGCGGAGAGATCTACTCCTTCACCACGATGTACAACGCTCCTACGGGGTTCGAGGAATACGCGCCATACACCATGGCGCTGGTGAAGCTGGCCGAAGGTCCGATGATCACCGCGCAATTGACCGACCTGGAGCCCGCCGAGGTGAAGATCGGCCTGCCGGTGGAGATGGTCACCCGCAAGCTGACCCAGGATGGCAACGAGGGCCAGATCCTCTACGGCTACAAATTCCGGCCCTTGCTGCGTCAGGCCGCGTGAGACCTCTGGCAGATAGAATCCAATTTACCTCTTCTGTGATACAATGCGTCAGGCGCGACGCGCTTCGGCTCTTTCCCGAAGGCGCGCTGCTCCTGGCGCTTTTTTGTGGTCCGCAGAAAAGGAGGGAGAGACAGTCTCATGCGTGGCATCGAAGCGCTACTTGAAATCCTCGCCGCGGCACGCGTGCGCTATATCTTCGGCAACCCCGGCTCGACCGAGCTGCCCCTCAGCGATGCGCTGGCGCAGGACGACCGGTTTCAGTACATCCTCAACCTGCACGAGCTACCGTTGACGGCCATGGCCGACGGCTACGCCCTCGCGTCGGGCGAGCTGGGGGTCGCGTGTGTGCACATCTGCGGCGGGCTGGGCAATGCGATGGGGATGCTCTACAACGCCTGGCGCGAAGGCGCGCCGCTGCTGCTCCTGGCCGGCCAACAAGACCGGCGTTTCCGCATCGAAGAGCCAGCCCTGGAAGGCGACATGGTCAGCGTCGCCCGGCCGTGGACCAAGTGGGCGGCCGAGATCGGCCGGGTGGAGGATGTGGCCACTGCAACGCGTCGCGCCATCCAGGTCGCGTTGACCCCGCCGACCGGCCCCGTGTTCTTGTCGCTGCCGGTAGACGTGCAGCTCGAGCACGCCGCGGCATTGGATTTGACGCCGCCCCACATCCCCGATCGGCGGGTGCGGCCGCCGGTCGAGGCTCTGCAAGAGGCTGCACGCCTCCTGGCGCAGGCCCGAAACCCCGCGATCCTGGCGGGCAGCCGCGTGGTCGAGGCGGATGCGATCGCCAATCTGGCCGCGCTGGCCGAGCGCCTGGCCGCGCCGGTCTTCTCCGAAATGCACACCACGCACGGCCGGGTGCCGATGCCCGCCGATCATCCGCTCTATGCGGGCAGTCTGCCGGTGTGGGCGCCGGAAATCCGCCAGCGCCTGCGCGACTTCGATGTGATCCTGGTGGTCGGCATGGCCCTGTTGCGCCAGTTCATCTATCGCGGGGCCGAGCGGCCCATCCCCGAGACGGCGCGGCTGATCCAACTGGACAACAATCCCTGGGAGTTGGGCAAGAACTATCCTGTTGACGTGGCGCTGCTGGGCGACCCCCAGGCGGGCCTGGCGGAACTGGCGCAGCATGTTGCAGCCATCTACCCCGCCGATCAGAAAGAGGCGGCCGGCCGGCGGCGGGCGGCACACGCCAGCCGGCGTGCAGACGAGCAGGCCGCGCTGTTGGCCGAGATCGCCGGCCAGCAGGATCGGCGCCCCATGACCCCGCTGACTCTCATGCACGCGCTGGCGCGCGCGTTGCCGCCGAACGCCGCCGTCGTGGCCGAGGCGGCCACGACGCACAACAGCGTGCTGGAGAGGCTGGGCGTGCTGCGCGACCCGACCGGCCACTTCGCGCACCGCGGCTGGGTTTTGGGTTGGGGATTGGGCTGCGCGATCGGGGTGAAGCTCGCCTGGCCTGAGCGGCCGGTTGTGGCCCTGTTGGGCGATGGCGCGGCGCTCTACGGCATCCAGGGGCTGTGGACGGCCGCCCATCATCACATCCCTGTGACCTTCCTGATCGCCAACAACGCCCAATACAAGGTCCTTAAGTCGAGCGCGGGCGTGCTGTCGTTGACGCAGGTGGCGCACGAGGATTACCGGGGGATGGACCTCACCGACCCGACCGTGGACTTCGTCGGCCTGGCGCGTGCGTTCGGCGTCGAAGCGCAGCGCGTGACCGAGCCCGATGCGCTGTGCGAGCAACTGGCCGCATCAATGACGCGCACCGAGCCGCTGCTGCTGGAAGCGCCGATCGCGCGTTGACGCCAGCTTCACGTCAACCAAGACTTGACCGCTGCGCGCTCCGGCGCTACAATCTACCCATGTCTCGCCGTTCGGAGGTAGATCATGACCCTGTCTCGTGTTCATTGGCTGCGCTCCGGCAATTCCACCGATGACCGCATTCTGGCCTATGCGGGCCGCGAGCTGGCGCGCTATCTGGGCAAGCTGACCGCCGTGCGACCGGCCGTGCAAGGCGCCGAACAGATCGTCGCCCAACCCGGCGTGGCCTGGCTTGGCGTGTGCGACACGATGCCGGCGCCGCCGGCCGCTGCGCTGACGCCGGCCGCCTGGGATGACGGCTATGCCATGTGGGCCGAGAAGGACGCGCTCCACATCGCCGGCCGCAACAGCCGCAGCGTGCTGTTCGGAGTCTACACATTCCTGGAGAGACAAGGAGTGCGTTTCGTGCGGCCCGGCCCCGCGGGCGAGGTGATCCCGGCCATCGCCGAGCTGCGCCTGCCCCCCGCGCCGGTTGTCGAGACCCCCCACTACCGCCATCGCGGGGTGTGCATCGAGGGCGCCACCTCGTTGGCGCACGCGCTGGGCATGGTGGATTGGTGCGCCAAGCGCCGGCTCAACACCGTTTTCCTGCAATTCGTCCACAGCCGTTATTTCTACAACCAATGGTACGAGCGATCGTACAATCCGCAGCACGCGGGCCGATCGCTGAGCGATGAAGAGGCGCTGGCGTTCGACGATCAGGTGATCGCGGCCATGAAGCGCCGTGGGCTGGTGTTCCATCGCGTCGGCCACGGCTGGACCAGCGCCGCGTTCGGGATGTTGCGCTCGGGCTGGGTCAAAGAGACCACGCCGGTCCCGCCAGACAAGATCCGCTGGCTGGCCGAGGTGGCCGGCGAACGCAAGCTGTTCGGCGGCATTCCCATCAACACCGAGCTGTGCTACAGTTTCCAGCCTGCGTTCGACGCGTTCGTGGAGACGGTGACGCGCTATTGCGAGACGCACCCAGAACTGGACGTGGTGCACGTCTGGCTATCGGACGCGGCCAACAACAAGTGCGAGTGCACCGAGTGCCGCAAACTGACCATCTCCGACTGGTACGCGCAGCTCATCAACGTCCTTTCGGACGCGCTGCACCGCCGCGCGCCGCAGACGCGCTTCGTCTTCCTGGCCTACATCGAGCTGCTGTGGCCGCCCGAGCAGGTGCGGATCCTCGAAGGTCCCCGTGGAGTGGATGGACGCCCCGACAACGCCATCCTCATGTTCGCGCCCATCAGGCGCTGTTTCAACCACGCCCTGGCCGACCCCGCCTGCGATGACGGCAAACAGTGGCCCAGGCCCGCGCTCAATCAGTTCGACGTCTCTCGCCAAAACGCGTTCTTCGTCGAAGCCCTGGCTGCCTGGTGCAAGGCGTTCCGCGGGGACAGCTTCGACTTCGACTATCATCTGATGTGGGCAGTCTGGCGCCAACTGACCGACACAGCCATCGCCCGCGTCTTGCACGAAGACCTCCAGAGCCTGAAGCGGATGGGTCTCGACGGCCTCATCAGTTGCCAGTCCTTCCGGGCTTTCTACCCCTCCGGGCTGGCGATGGCGGCCCTGGCTGAGTCGCTCTGGCAGCCGGACCGATCATGGGAAACGGTGCGCGAGACCTATATGAAGGCCGCGTTCGGGGAAGACGCGGCGGCTGCCGGCGACTATCTGCGCGGGATCGAGCCGTACCTGGCCGTGGGCGATCCTCATGACCGCACCCTGCCCCTTGCCGACGCTGACGCGCAGACCCTTACGTCCTGCGCGGGCTTCTTGCGGACCAGCCTGACCGATCTGCGGGCGCGGCAGAAGGCCGCAGCCGATCCCGTGCGCCGTCTGTCTCTGGCGCTGCTGATCCACCACGGCCGCCTGTTGCAGCAGATCGTTGCGTCGCGCCAGGCGCGACTGGCTGGCGACCTGCAGGCCGCGCATCGTGCACTCGACGCCGCGGCCGATCTGCTGTGCCGGGCCGAACCGCGTTTCAGCCCCTATCTGGACACGATGCTGGCGCTGCGTCTCTCAGTGGAGGCGCACCGCCCCACATAAGATCGAGGAGAAAGAAATGACCACCAATCAGATTCGCGTCGGCATCGCGGGCGCGGGGTTCGTCACCGCCCGCGGACATATCCCGGCCTACCGCCGGCTGCGCAACGTCTCTGTGGAGGCGATCTGCGACCCGAACATCGAGCGGGCCAGAACCGTCGCCACGGAATTCGGCATCCCGGACGTCTACGCCGACTATGACGAGATGCTCGCCAAGACCGGGCTCGACCTGGTGAGCGTCGGCTCGCCCAACCGGTTCCACGCGTCTCAGGCCATCGCGGCGCTGGAGCGCGGCTGCCACGTCTACTGCGAAAAGCCGATGGCCCTCACCGTGGCGGAAGCGACCGCCATGGCGGATGCCGCGCGCAAGGCGGGGCGCAAGCTGACCCTGGGCCTTCACCATCGCTATCGGCCCGAGGCGCTGGCGCTGAAGCCGATGTGCCGGGCCGGCGAGCTGGGCGAGATCTACTATGGCCGGGCGGCGATGATGCGGCGCTCCGGCATCCCCGGCTACGGCAGCCACTTCACCAGCAAGGAGCTGGCTGGCGGCGGCGCGCTCTACGACATCGGCGTGCACATCCTGGACCTGGCCCTCTACTTCATGGGGCATCCTGAGCCGCTGGCGGTCAGCGGCGTCACCTTCGCTGAGTTCGGGCCGCAGCGCAAAAAGCTGGGCGGTTGGGGCGCCGACATCCTGCCCGGCCCAGCCCGTTTCGACGTGGACGACCTGGCGACCGCGCTGGTCAGATTCGCCAGCGGCGCGGTGTTGCACCTGGAAGCAGCCTGGGCCTTCCACGGCCGCTCCGAAGAGCGGGTGCAGCTCGTGGGGCGGGCCGGCGGCGCCGAGATCTACCCGGCCCTCTTGGGACAGGGCACGTCTCTGAAGGTCTACCAGGATTGGGGCGACCGGCCGGTGGACATCACGCCGGAGTTGCCGCGCTTCGACGTGGGCCAGCAGGCGCGGCAGATCGAGGACTTCGTCGCGCATCTGAACGATGCTGCGCCGCCGACCGTCACAGCCGACGAGGGGGTGATCCTGACGCGCATCCTGGCGGGGATCTATCGCTCGGCCGAGACAGGAACCGAGGTGAAAGTGTAATGCATCAAGGAGGTCATTATGTCACCCAGTCTACAGAATCGGGGCGCCTGCGCCTACTGCGGTCGTGAGATGACCCGCGGCTGGATGGCCCGGCATCTGCGGACGTGCGAAAAACGCCTGGCGGCCCAAACCGAGGCCGATCGGACCCGCCGGCGCAAACAGACCCTCTACCACCTGCAGGTGGAGGACGCGTGGAGCAGCTACTACTGGCTCCAACTGGAGATGCGCGGGGAAGCCACCCTGGAACGGCTGGATTCCTACCTGCGCGACATCTGGCTGGAGTGCTGCGGCCATCTCAGCCAGTTCGAGATCGGCGGCGTATACTACACCCAGATCATGGACGATGGCCTTGACTTCCGCGATGAAAAAGGGATGGACGTGCCCGTGGGAGAGCTGTTCACTCCCGGCATGGAGATCCCCTACGAATACGACTTCGGCACCACCACCGAGCTGCTCATCAAGGTCATGGATCAGCGCGTGGGCCGGCCGACCACGTCGCATCCCATCGTGCTGATGGCGCGCAACAACTTCGAGCCGCCGTCCTGTATGGAATGCGACAAGCCGGCCACCCAACTCTGCAATGAGTGCATGTACGAGCGCGAGGATCGCCGGGGCGAGCTGTGCGACGAACACGCGGAAGAGCACGAGCACGAAGACTATCTCCTGCCGATCGTCAACTCCCCGCGGGTCGGTCAGTGCGGCTACGCCGGCCCGGCTGAGCCGCCGTATTGAAACCCACCAAGTGCCAGGCACTTCCGAAGTGCCTGGCACTTGGTGGGCGATTTTCAGGACAAGGATGCAGACCGGAAGCGCTGCACCATGCAGCAAAGGCAGATTCCTGGCGGCCGGGGAAGCGCCCGCGGTCGAGATCAGGAGAATCCACGGCGCGCACGAGGCGGACCTCTGCGCCAGGTTCATGGCTGCCTCCGAGCCGTGGCTCACGTTGCGCAGAACGGTCGAGACCTCTCTGCGCATGTTGAACGATCCGCGCAGAGAGGTCTACGTCGCGGTCGTGCGCGGCGAGGTCGCGGGATTCCTGGTGCTGCAAATGGAAGGCGCGTTCGTGGGCTACATCCAGACGCTGGGCGTGCTGCCCCCCTGGCAGAATCGCGGGATCGGCAGTCGCCTGGTCCGGTTCGCCGAGGAGCGGATCTTCAGCGAGTCGCCCAACGCCTTCATCTGCGTCTCCTCCTTCAACCAGCGCGCGCGGCGGCTGTATGAACGATTGGGGTATGAGGTCGTCGGCGAGCTCAAGGACTACATCGTGGTCGGGCATTCGGAGATCCTGCTCAGGAAGAGCGTCGGCGCGCTGGCCGATTTCCAGCGGCCGCGCTAGGGCGGGGAGCCATGGACCGATGCCGCAGGTAGACCCGACGCCCAGGACGACCCGCCTCCTCCCAAGCGTGGTGCAGGCCATCGGCGAGACGCCGCTGGTGGAGCTTTCGCGGCTGGCGCGCGGGCTGGATGGCCGCATCCTGGCCAGGCTGGACTATCTCAACCCCGGCTTCTCCAAGAAAGACCGCATCGCCCGCCAGATCATCGCGGACGCGGAGGCGGACGGCCTCCTCGCGCCGGGCCAGACGGTCGTGGAGCTGACCAGCGGCAACACCGGGACCGGGCTGGCGATCGTCTGCGGCGTGAAGGGCTACCCCTTCGTCGCGGTGATGTCGCGCGGCAACTCGACCGAGCGGGCGCGCATGATGCGGGCGTTGGGCGCGGAGGTCGTGCTGGTGGATCAGCTCCCTGGCTCGATCGCCGGCCAGGTCTCGGGCGGCGACCTGGCACTGGTCGAGGAGGCTGCGCAGCGCATCGTGGCTGAGCGCCGCGCATTTCGCGCCGACCAGTTCCGGCTGGCGGGCAACTTTCGCGCCCACTACCTGGGCACCGGCCCGGAGTTCCTCCGCCAGTCGGCCGGTCAGATCACTGCGTTCTGCGACTTCGCCGGCACCGGCGGCACGTTTGCCGGCTGCGCGGCCGCGTTCAAAGAGCACGACCCGGCCATCCGCTGCTACATCGTCGAACCGGCGGGCGCGGCCGCGCTGGCGGGCCAGCCGGTTACCTATCCTGGCCACCGCATCCAGGGCGGCGGCTACTCGATGCCGCGTCTGCCGCTGCTGAACCCTGCACACGTGGACGGCTATCTTCAGGTGAGCGACGGCGAGGCGATCGCGGTCGCCCGCCGGCTGGCGCGCGAAGAGGGGATCTTCGCCGGCTTCTCATCGGGCGCGAACGCGGCTGCCGCACTGCGCCTTTTGCAGGGAGAATGCCAGGGCGGGACGATCGCAGTGGTGATGTGCGACTCGGGGTTGAAGTATTTGAGTACGGATTTGTGGGGCTAAATGTGGAGAGAGCGCCCCGCC
>VGOD01000201.1 GCA_016876015.1 Chloroflexota bacterium | reverse complement strand
CGCGGGCTGCTCCAGCGGTCCGCCGGTCGTCGGCAGTCTAACCGGCAACTGAATCGTGAAAGTCGCACTGGGGACCGCCGGATCGAGCGACATGAAGCCCCACTTGACGCCCGCCGGAAAGCCCGCACCCCCGCGCCCGCGCAGTCCCGATCGTTTGACCATTTCAACCAGCGCGGCAGGGGTGTGCTGCGTGAGTGCAACGCGCACAGCCTCGTAGCCTCCGTGCGCCAGGTAGGTGGCGATCTTCTCGGAGTCGGGGCGGCGGATGTTGCGGGTGAGAATGGGTTCGAACTTCACGCTTCACGCTTGACGATTCACGCCTGACGCAACCTCTCCAGCAACGCGTCAATCCTCTCCGGCGTCATATGCTCATACAGATCGTCGTTCACACGCAGGACCGGCGCGGACCCACACGCGGCCAGGCATTCCACCACCTCGAGGGTGAACCGGCCATCCGCTGTTGTCTCGCCCGGCCCGATCTGCAGCCGCTGGCCCAGGTGTTCAAGAACCGGATCGGCGCCGCCCACAAGGTGACACGACAACCCCTCGCAGACCTGGATGCGGTAGCGGCCCTGCGGTTGCAGCTTGAAAAGGGTGTAAAAGCTGGCGGTGGCGTAGACTTGACCGGCCGGTACGCCCAGCCGGCGCGCTGCCCGCTCGATCGCCTCGGAGCTGAGCCAACCATATTGCTCCTGGACGATATAAAGCGCGGCCAGCAGCCTCGCCCGTCTGGCTGCTGGCTCATCCGTGATCACTGGCTGCAGATTCACCACTGCGTCGCTGCCCCCCATCGGGCCTGGCCAGACTCATCGGGCAGATCGGCCATCTACCCTACACTCACGCCTGCTGGCGCGCCGCTCTCCGCGCATGTGACCGGCCCGCTATTGGCCCGCGGCCAGACACAACGTTTGCGCGGACCGTGTAGACGGTATCACGAAGCCAGGTTCGCGCCAATGACGTTGGTCATATCGCTGTTGAGGAACTACGGAGGAACCCGGGGGCCGCGCTAGAACGTCGGTCAAGTAATGCTATCGGGCGGTTAGAAACCGCTGCAACCAGCGCAAAGCCGATCCTTCGACAAGCTCAGGACAGGCTCTTCGTCGGCTGAATTCAGTCGCCGCAGGGCGACTTCGCAGGGGTGGCAGCGACCTCGGTCGCCCGTGACGGACTACTTGACCGGTGCTCTAGGGGCACTGCACGAAGCCCTGCGCCCACAGGCAACCGCCGCACGTGGGGAAGGTGTTTTCAGTGCAGTCCATGGAGTTGCCGGCAAAGCGTTCGCAGCCGCCGCAGGTGGTACAAGGCGAAAACGGGAACCGGCGCAGTTGGCCGCGATGAGCGGCGAACGCGGCAGACTCCCACAGAGCGCGAAACGAACTCTGACCGATGTTGCCGAAAGAGTGATGCGCGACCTCCTTGCGCCGGCCGCGCACGAAGACCGGGTGAGCGTGCAAGAGCTCCAGGCAAGGGCTCAGCTCGCCATCCCAACGCACGGCCGCGTAGCTTTCCTGAGCAAAGCGACAGTAGTCATTGCGCGCACTCAAGCTGCCATCCAGCAGGCTGATGCTGGCGGTTGAGGTGAACACCTGGCGCAAAGGCTCCAACGTTGCTCCATCCAGGTCGAGCTTCGGCAGGCTCATGGTCGGCACCCAGACCGAGGAACGATAGGCGCACGCCGTCAGAGCATGTCCGTAGAGGATTTGCCCTTCCATTTCGGCCGTGTGCGGGATGACGTTGGAGACCTGGATGCTCGACGCGCCGACTGCCGCGGCCAGGGCCGGCAGGTGAGGCAAGTCTGCGACATTCTGCCGCATGGCCACAAAAGCCAACCCGACTTGCGGGTTGCTGTGACGCGTGGCCTTGCGCAGTTTGATCCGATACAGATCGCGCAGGTTCTCCACCACCTGAGCGAAGACGCCCTCGGGCCGGATGGCTGCGTAGCTGGCCGGGGTCAAGCCGTCCACCGAAACGACCAACCGATCGAGACCTAGCTCCACCAATGCGATCGCCATCGGCCGATCAAGCAGCATGGCGTTGGTAGTGACTTCGACGCGCAGGTTCGCAGCCTTCGCCAGCCGCACCAGCTCCAAAAAGTCGGGGTGATAGGTTGGTTCGCCGTAGCCGCCCAGGTGGATGATCGGCGCTGGCGAGAAATCGCGCAACTCCTCGATCAGGGCGCGGAAAGCGGCCGCCGGCATACTGCCTGGCAGCTCGCGCCATGCGCCGCGCACACACATCGTGCAGTGCAAGTTACAGGTCGAGGTGAGCTCGACGTAGAGTTTGGTGCAGTGATCCATGTCGGAGATCGCTCAGAAGCAGTCTTGCGCAGGAGCATTCGCGGCCGCGTTCAAGGAGTCGCCCTGGCTTGCGACGTATCGGCGCCCAAAATCACCGCCAGATCGGCATCTGGCGAAGGCGCTTCAGAGCGGATGTGGTCGGGGGGAATGCCGAAGCGCCGGATGAGCGCCTCGCGCGTGAGCGGCTTGGCGTTGCCATAGGTGATCAGCCAACTCTTGGTATAGTCTGTGCGATCGGCGTTGCCCACAGCCGACACGGTGAACCCTTCGGCGCTCAGTGAGGTTGCGGTCTTGGCCGCCAACCCCTCTTCACGCGTGCCGTTGAGCAGCACCACGCGCGCCGCCTCAGCCTGGAGGCGCTGGCGAGCCAGCTCGGCCGCCGAAGGGCCGGCCGGCGCATCTGCGAAGACGGCCGCGGCTGCCGCGCGCAATCTGACCATATCTGGCAGCAATACGAAACCCCATTCGGGATCGGTGGTTTCCGTGCCCATATTCCGGTCAATGACCAGCCGCGCCGGGTTCTGCAGGTTCATCTGACCCGCGGCTCGCGCCAGGGTGATAGCCCGCTCCACCGGCATGTCGGTTTGGATCGAGTTCGCCAGGGCAATCGCCAGGCCGGGCAAGCGCGGCAAGAGAGCGGCCAACTGGCCGGACTGCATGACCTTGTTCTTGATCGCGATGATCACCCGCTGCTGCCGGTCGGCCCGGCCGTAGTCATCATCCACATGCCGCGTGCGCGCGTACTTCAGGGCCAGGGCGCCATTCATGTGTTGGCGTCCAGCCGGAATGTAGAGCGGGTCGTAGCCATAGGCTTCGTCTGGAAACAGATCGTCGCGAATTTCCTTTGGCACGTCAATGTCAATCCCGCCGATCTGATCTACGATCTGCCGGAAACCATCGAAATTGAGTCGCACGTAGTAGTCAATCGGATAGCCGATCAACTCCGCCACAGTCGCGCGCAGCAAGGCCGGGCCGCCGCCGGGGTATTTGTTCGCCTCGCCCCAGAAGTGCACCGTATTGATCTTGGCGCTCTTGTTCCAGCCAGGAACCGGCGCCACCAGGTCTCGCGGCAAAGAAAGCATGCCGGCTGCTCCGGTGCTCGGATTGATCGTGAGCACCATGATGGTATCGGTGCGCGCGACCTTCTCGTCCGGCCGGTTGTCCACGCCCATCACCAACACCGTCACGCGGCCGGTCACAGCCGGCGCAGCCTCCTGCGGCCGGCCGGCGGCCGGCTGAAAGAGCCCTGGCAGCGAACCGCTCTGTTGTCCGCTTGCAGAAGGCGCGGCGCGCACCAACGCAGGGAGATTGAGCGGCGGCAACTGCGGGATGGCCGCCAGGGCCGTCTGTCCCCACGCCAAAAACAGATAGGCAACGTAGACGAACGCAGCCAGGAAAAGAGTCAGGAGAAACCCGAGCAGCAGGCCTGACCAGATGGCTGAGCGCGGGCCAGGATGACGCACCCGCCGATTATCGTATGTCTTCATAGTTCGTGTTCAAGCCACATCCACGGCCCACCCATGAGCAAGCCGTATATGACGTTATCCTCGTAAAGTCGCCATGCACCAGTTGGCCGCTGCGGCCTCACCTGGTTGGCGCAGGCGCGGCCGCAGGCTTGGGCAGATCTGCCTTGTAGAGCGCGTCGGCCGTGAGTATGTAGAGCTTGTCGCCTGCTTCATCCAGAAAGACGTCACGCATCTCGCGCAGTTCCCCCTGGCTCGGCCGAAGCTGCCGCAAGAACTTGCCTTCCTTGTCGAATTCGACGATGCGGCCGTTGCCGGCGTCAGCGATGTAGACCTGGTTGCCGTCCACCGGCGCGACGACGGCTGTGGGCGCGCTCATGGCGTCGGGCAGGCCCCGCAGTTCAAAAGGCTTCGACTCGCCCACGAAGAACTTCAGCAACCGGCTGTCGGCCATCAATAGCCAGATGTTGCCATCAATGGCGATGGACTGGATGGATGCCATATCCACCGCGGTATTGGCCGTGAAGTACTTCTCGGGCGGGTTCTCGAAACCCTTATCGCTCGGCCGGTAGCGCCAAACCATATTGATCTTGGTATCCACGATGTAGAAGTTGCCGCCATAAGTGGCTACCAACTGCGGCAACCCCCATTGGTCGCGACCTGCCAGCGGCACGCGGCTGGTCTTGTACGTTACGTCGAAGCTGACCAGGCCGCCGTTGGTGTCCAGGGCCAACAACCGGCTGCGCTGATTGCCCACGGCGTCCATCCAGGCGATGTCGAGCAGGTCGCTCACCACCAGATCCCCGACCTGATCGCCTTTGCGGAGGATGACCGGCTTTTCGGCCGGCGTCACGCTCTCTTTGAGCTGCCCGAAGACGAAGCGATAGATTTCGCTGCGGCCGCGGTCGAGCACGAAGAGCGAGTCGCCGCCCGCCACCACCCGCTCCAGGCGACGATTGCTCTCTTTGAACTCCCACAAGAGGATGACGCTGTAAAGCGGTGTGACGTGATCGACGCGGTTCAAGCTGTCGGAATAGCGGGTTTGCAGCCTGGCCAGCTCCGCATCGGCGGGCCGCACTGTGCGAGCCTTGTCCAGGAACTCCCTGGCGGCTTTCAGGCGGGCCCGCGCCAGCGTCTCGTCGGTCAGTTTTTCGGCATCTGCGATCGCCGCAGCCGCGCCGGCCAGCGTCTGCTGGAACTGCTCCTCGGCGGCGCGTGTGCGCAGCCACAGCATGCTCAGCACAATCACGGCGACGATCAGCGGAATGACGATCACCGCCAGGATCAACGGCAGCAGGCTGCGCTTCGGCGGCCGATCCGTCTCACGACTCACAGCTCGAGGCTCGGCCGCCGCGCGTGACGCCTCCCCATCTCGCAGAGAGGCCGCAGGTTCGGCGGCCGGCTCGAGTGGCGTTTCCGGGGCCGGCATCGCGACCCGGCCGCCGAAAACGCGCAGACCCTCGACCAGCCAGGTCGCGCCCGCCGCCAGCCCCCGGCCGGCGTCGCCAGCCGGCTGACCATCCGCCGTTGCACCAGGAAGGCGGATCGCCGCGGGCGCATCCTCGCGCACCTCGGGGATTACTGCGCCGAAACCCACCATCAAGGCGCTCAATTCGACTGTGCCTGCCAACTGCCCCAGGTAGTCGCCCGCCAGCGTCACGCTCTCGGCTGCGGCCGCCACAGCCAACGCCTCTGGCGCAACCCGGTCCAGCCAATCGCTCTGCGCCAACAGCAGGATGCTGCCCGGCTCGACGGTCGTCTCGAAGAGCTGCACCTCTGGCCGCTCCCTGCCGCCGAGCGCCGGTCCGCTTGGGCCTGGGACCGCAGGAAACTGATCCACCGTTTTGGGATGGCTGACCAGCGCCAGCGTGGGGCCCGCCTGCGCGATCATCAGCTCGCGGCCTTGCAGCGCAGCGCAGGTGATCCCGGCGCGCCAGTCAGCCTCTGGCAGAGCCTCGTTGGCGCGCACCAGGGCGCTGTGCGCGCCGCTCACCGCGCGCGCCAGCGCGGCCGGCAACGCGCCGCGCGCCTCGTAGAACGCAGTTTGCGCGGCGTTGAGAACCTGCCGGTACAGCGCGGCATGACCGCCGCCGCTGCCAGTCACCTCCACCAGCATATACAGGTTCCCGTGCTCTGCGCCGGGCAGATCGGCTGCTGGCTCGACGGCCCGCACGTTGATCGCCCGTGCTTGCGCGCGGCCGCCGGCGCTACCGAACTGACCGATGGTGGTACGTAGGGAATCAGGCATCAGAGGCTCCTTGTAAGGCCATCCGTTGTCGGTACCAAATGGCTGATGGCTGACCGTTGATCGGTGGAGACCTGTCAGGTCTCAGTAGATCACAATTGCTCAGGCCGGATCCGTGATCCGACGGGTCATGAACCCGCTTGGAACATGAATCTGTGATCTACTGGGTCTCCATGACGCACACTCAGCGGCCATATCCCATGCGCCAGATTGTAAGCCAGTGCGCGCGTTTTGTCAACCGTTTGGCTCACGCGTAGCTTTCGGCTATAATGGCTGCGAAGATCCGTTCGGGGTATCCTCTCAATAATCCGGGGAAACGGCGGTCACAGACCGCCTACGAGCCTGCTTTCAGGGGGTCTGCGACCCCCGTCGGCCCCCACTTATTGAAAAGATACCGTTCGGGGGTTGGCTGTGTCGCTAGAACTGAGCAAATTGACCGCCCAGGTTGAGGTGATGGGCGCGGCCCTGGCCCAGCGCCGTCAGGATGATGCCGCGCTGCTGGCGCAGGCTCGCTCCATGTTGCTCGCTCATGGGCAGGTCACAGATGAGCTGCGGCGCAAAGTCGCCACAGCTCACGAGGCCGACATCTCCTGGCGCGGGGCCGACCCACTCGGCGCTCGGCTGGATGAGCGGCATGCGCCAGCCGTGGAGCCGCGGCCCGCGACCCTGATCGCCGCGGACGGCAGCCAGATCTACCCAGATCGGCACGGCATCGCGCTCTACTATCTGTTGAATACCGGCAGCATCGTCCTGCGCCAGGGCGGCAGCCAGGCGCCCGCGGTCAGCACGAATCCCGAGGTCTTCTACGAAGACGCCGACCTGTACGACGAAACCGGCCGGCCGCGCGATCCCGAATACATCAACAGCCAGCGCGATCGCCGCGAGCTCGAGGCGTTGGCGGATTTGGCCGAGGCCGAGCGGATCGCGCTTGGCGGGGACCTGGCGCGGCCCATCGTCGTCCTGACAGATGGCCCGCTGTTGCGCTGGACCCCGCAGCGGATCACCGACCGCGAGGTCGTGCGCGAGGTACACCACTTCACGGCGCAGTTGGAGCGGTTGCGACGCAGCCAGGCTGTTCCGTTCGGCTATGTGGATCGGCCCAGCAGCGCCAATGTGCTGCGCACCGTGGAGCTGACCACCCTCGCGGCTGAGGAGATCACGCGCGAGACGGTGCGCCACGGCCGCTTCCGGCCGTTGGCCGATCGTGCGCTGTTCGACGACCTGGCGCCAAACCAACGCACCGGCTTCTTTGCGTCCACATCGGATTTGAACGATCGCTATCGCCGCGCCGGCCACCGCATTGTCTTCTTCTATCTCAATGTCGCGCAGCGGCCCGGCCCCGAGAACGCCCTCATCGTGCGCATCGAACTGCCGGAATGGGCTGCGCACGAGAGCGCCGGCCTCGACGTGGCGCAAGCCGCGGTGTACGCCGACTGCGCGCTCAGCGGCTTCCCCTATGTCCTGGCGCGCGCCCACGAGTTAGCGGTGGTGGGCTATGTGGAGCGACATAGCCTGGAGGCGATGCTGGGCCAGGCGATGCTGCGCTGTGGCCTGCAGCCGGTCGCTTCGACCAAGGCTGAGGCGAAGCGATTGACAGGCAGCCGATCGCGACGATAGCCGAAGAACGGAGCCAGTTTTATGAGCAACGAAACGAGCATCGGTCGTGTGCTGCGCGCCAGCACGACGAGCTTCGCCATCGGCTGCCAGCAGCCGATGGCCGAGCAGGAGCGCACGACTCCTGAGTTGGGCGCGCTGGTCAAGGCGCCGAACGGCGCTGGCCGCGTGACCTATGGGCTGGTGTACAACGTCGTAGTCGAAGATGATCCGTTCGTCCGGCAGCTTGTGGCGGCCGGGATCGAAGATGAGGTCTACATCGCGGATCAGCGCCAGCGCCGCCAGGTTCCTGTGGTGGTGGATGTGCTGATCGTCGGCTGCGGCCAGGGGCTCGAGGTGTATCATCGTCTGCCGCCGACGCCGCCGGGCACGCTCGATCGCATCTTCGCCTGCAACCACGCCGAGATCGTGCGCTTCACGCAGCGCCACGATTGGCTGCGCACGGTCGTCGCGGCTGCGCAAATCCCGGCCGACGCGCTGCTGATCGCGGCGTTGCGCAACGCCGCTGCGGCGCGGCCGCCGGACCAGCGAGAGGCGTACCTGGTGGGCGCGGGCCGCGAGATGGCAAAGCTGCTGGCGCTGGACTTGGCAAGACTCGACGGGGTTCTGAGGCAACTGAGATAGGCAAAGGAGAGACGCAGTGAGCGACGCCCGCAGCAAACTGCAAGACCTCAAGACGCGGCTGATCGAAGTCAGCGATGTCGAATACGCGAACGCGATCTTGGGGTGGGACCAGTCCACCTACATGCCGGCCGGCGGCGCGGCCGCGCGTGCGCGGCAATCGGCCACGTTGAGCCAGATCGCGCACGAGAAGTTCACCGACCCGGCCATCGGCCGGCTGCTCGATGACCTGTGGCCCTACGAGGAGAGCCTGCCCTATGATGCCGATGACGCCGCGCTGATCCGCGTCGCACGCCGCGAATACGAGCGCGCCTTGAAGGTGCCGCCCGACTTCATGGCCCGGCTCTCCAGCCACATGGCCGCGTCCTATCAGCTCTGGACCGCGGCGCGGCCGGCTAACGACTTCGCCAGGATGCAACCGAACCTCGAGAAAACGCTCGAGCTCAGCCGGCAGCTCGCCGAGTTCTTCGCGCCCTATGAGCACATCGCCGATCCGTTGATTGACTGGGCGGACTACGGCATGAAAGCCTCGACGATCAGCGCCATCTTCGCACAGTTGCGCAGCGAGCTCATCCCCATCGTCGAGGTGATCGCCAGCCAGCCAATCGCTGACGACTCATGTCTGCGCCAGCAGTATCCAGAAGCCGAGCAATGGGCGTTCGCAGTGGAGGTTATCAAGCGCTTCGGGTACGATTTCGACCGCGGACGGATGGACAAGACGCACCATCCATTCATGACCAAGTTCTCGCTGGGCGATGTGCGCATCACGACGCGTGTGGATGAAGGCTATCTCGGTGAGATGATCTTCAGCGCCATGCACGAAGCCGGCCATGCCATGTACGAGTTGGGCATCTGCGCGGACTACGAGGGGCTGCCGCTGGCGCACGGTGCGTCCGCGGGCGCGCACGAAAGCCAGTCGCGCTTGTGGGAGAACCTGGTCGGCCGCAGCCGACCGTTCTGGAACTTCTTCTATCCCAGGTTGCAGGCCTTCTTTCCGCAACAGCTTGGCGGGGTATCGCTCGACGCGTTCTACCGGGCGGTGAACAAGGTGCACCGATCACTGATCCGCACCGACGCCGACGAAGTGACGTACAATCTCCACGTCATGTTGCGCTTCGACTTCGAGCTGGCGCTGTTGGAGGGCAGGTTGGCTGTGGCTGATCTGCCAGAGGCGTGGCGAGCGCGCTACCAGACCGACCTGGGCATCGCCTCGCCGGATGACCGGGATGGCGTGCTGCAGGATGTCCATTGGTACGGCGGCATCATCGGCGGCTCGTTCCAGGGCTACACCTTGGGCAACATCATGGCCGCGCAATTCCAGCAGGCCGCGCTCGCGGCGCATCCCGACATCCCCGCCCAGATCGCGCGCGGCGAGTTCGGCGTGTTGCACGACTGGCTGCGCGAAAACATCTATCGGCCCGGCATGAAATTCACCCCCTCCGAGTTGGTCGAACGCGTTTCCGGCCAGCCGCTGAGCATCGAGCCGTACATCGCGTATTTACGGACGAAGTATGGGGAGTTGTATGGGGTTTGGGGCAGTTTCCTCCACTGATTCGTCTCAACCTGGCGCTGCTGGTTTCGACATCGAAGGAATCGCTCTATGTCTGACATCTCTTTCTCATCCGACGCCGAATTCGACGCCATCCCCTCTGCCGCCGAGGAGCGTGCGGCCCTGGCCGCGAAGCGCGAGCACAGCGACCGCCTCGGTGTGGTCATCGGCGGGTCCCTATCGGCCGGGCTGGATGTCAAGCTCGACCGCGACATCTCGCTGGAAGAGCTGGCCGTGGGCCGCTACGTGGTAGCGCGGGGGCAGCGCGCGCGCTTCTTCTGCATGATAACCGATGTGGCGCTCGACAGCACCAACCCGCTGATCGCCAAGCAGCCGCCCGATATGTCCGACCCCTTCCTGGCGGCGATCCACCAGGGAACGACCGCCTTCGGCACGGTGCACCTCAGCCCGCTGCTCATCATGGAGGAGGGCAAGGAAGAGGTCAAGCCGGTTAAGACCGTGCCGGCACACTTCACGCCGGTCGCCACCGCCAGCCAGGCCGAGGTGGACCAGGTCTTCGGGCCGGAGGGGGAGCGCAAGGTCGGCGGAAGGGCTGCGCATTTCTTCCACATCGGCCAGCCGCTCGACATGGAGAGCGTCAAGATCACGCTGAACCTGGAGCGGCTGGTCGAGCGGTCGAGCGGCGT
>VGOD01000200.1 GCA_016876015.1 Chloroflexota bacterium | reverse complement strand
CGTTGGTTGACCAACTTTGGGCCGTTCGTGGGGCAGTTCGAGCGGGAGTTGTGCCGCTTCCTGGGCGTCAAACACTGCCTGACCGTCTGCAACGCCACCGTCGGGCTGGAGATCGCGGCGCGCGGCCTGGGGCTGGCGGGCGAGGTGATCGTGCCCTCGTATACCTTCATCGCCACAGCACACGCCCTGCACTGGCAAGGGCTCACCCCCGTCTTCTGCGACATTGACCCGGCCACCCACACCCTGGATCCCGCCCAGGTGGAGCGCCTGATCACCCCGCGCACCACCGGCATCGTGGGGGTGCACTTGTGGGGCCGGCCATGTGACGTCGAAGCCTTGCAAGAGATCGCCGGACGGAGGAGGCTGAAGCTGCTCTTCGACGCGGCCCATGCCTTCGGCTGCTCCCATCGAGGCCGCATGATCGGCAACTTCGGCGACGCCGAGGTCTTCAGCTTTCATGCCACCAAGTTCTTCAACACCTTCGAGGGCGGCGCGATCGTCACCAACGACGACGACCTGGCCCGTCGCGCCAGCATCATCCGGGATTTTGGCTTCACCGGCTACGACCGGGTGGCCGAGGTCGGCACCAACGGCAAGATGACCGAAGTCTGCGCCGCCATGGGCCTGACCAACCTGCGTTCGCTGGACGATTTCGTCCGCATCAACCGGCGCAACTACCACGCCTACCGCCGGGAGCTGGACGCCTTACCCGGCTTCCGGCTCATCCGCTACGACGAAAGCGAACGGGGCAACTTCCAATACATGGCCGTGGAAGTGGACGCACAAGAAGCCGGCATCGCGCGTGACGACCTGATCGAGGTGCTGCACGCTGAAAAGGTGCTGGCGCGGCGCTACTTCTGGCCCGGCTGCCATCGTATGGAACCGTATCGCACGCTCTATCCTGACGCTGGCGCGGCCCTGCCGCACACCGAAGAGGTCGCCGACCGCATCCTGGTGCTGCCGACCGGCTCGGCCGTCAGCGAAGAGGATATCGGGACGGTCGGCGCCATCCTGCGCGCCGCCGTCGCCAACGCAGACGCGGTGCAGCAACGAATCGTGAGCCATGGATAACCTCAGGCAGAAGACGCTTTACGGGCTGTTCTGGAGCCTGGTCGAACGAGTGGGACTGCGCGTCATCCAATTTCTGCCGACCATCCTGCTGGCGCGCCTGTTGACGCCGGAGCAGTTCGGGCTGGTGGGGATGCTGGCGCTCTTCATCGCGCTGGCGCAGACCTTCCTGGACAGCGGCTTCGGCGCGGCGTTGATCCAGAAGCAAGATGCCACCTACACCGACGAATGCTCGATCTTCTATTTCAACATCCTGGTCGGCGGCCTCGCCATCCTGGGGCTGTACTTCGCGGCGCCCCTGATCGCCGCGTTCTACAGCCAGCCGCTGCTGATCCCACTCACGCGCTGGCTCGCGCTCGATATCGTGATCAAATCGTTCAGCCTGATCCAAACGACCCTGTTGACCCGGGCGCTCGATTTCAAGACGCAGATCAAGGCCAACCTGTTCGCGACCCTGTGCGCCGGCGTGATCGGCGTGGCTGCGGCGTACTATGGCCTGGGGGTCTGGAGCCTGGTCATCCAGACCCTCGCCAACACGCTCCTGTTCACCGCCGCCCTGTGGCGGTTGAGCGCCTGGCGACCGGCGCTGCGGTTCAGCCTGGCCTCGCTGCGGGGGATGTTCAGCTTCGGCTCCCGGATGCTGGCATCCGGTCTCTTGGCCGTGTTCTTCGACAATTTCTACCAGATGTTCATCGGCAAGGTGTTCTCGGCCGGCCCGCTGGGTTACTACACCCGCGCTGCGTCGCTGCGGAGCGTGGTAATCGACGCGACGTCGAACACCCTGGGGCGAGTCATCTATCCGGCTCTGGCGTCTATCCAGGATGATGTTGAGCGCCTGAAACGCGGCTATCGCAAGACGGCGGTGCTGTCTACCTTCATCCATTTCCCGTTGATGATCGGCCTGGCCGTGATAGCGCAGCCGCTCATCACACTGCTCTTTTCCGCTCGTTGGGCGGATAGCGTGCTATTCTTTCAACTGATGTGCGTGGCCGGGCTGCTCTACCCGCTTAGCGTCATCAATCTCGACATCCTCAAGGTGAAAGGCCGTTCGGATCTCTTCCTCAGGCTCGAGATCATCAAGCGCAGCCTGATCGTCGTCAATGCCCTGGTCGCCTACCGCTCGGGCATCGGCGCTATCCTGCTCGGTCACGTGGTCGTCGCCAGCATCGCGTACTTCTTGAACAGCTACTATTCCGAGAGGCTAATCGCCTACCCGATGAAAACGCAAATCCGCGACGTGCTGCCTTCTCTGCTGTGCGCCAGCCTGATGGGCGGCGGTATGGCGCTCGTTGGTAGCGCGCTGGTGGCGGCTGGCGATTTCGCCCAACTGGTCGCCCAGGCGGTGGTGGGTGTGATCATTTACCTGGCCCTCAACTGGTTGGGAAAAACGGAAGCGTTGCAGGAAATGCTGAAGTTGGTAGTGGGCTGGACGGCCCGCCGCCGAGGAACGGCTCCGGGCCATGCCTGAAAACCCGCGGCTGGTTTTCGGCTTCGCCTCTCTTGCACTGCTGATCGTGTTGGCGGTTGTGCGCTGCACGCCGCATGTCGCGGCGGGGTTCGCGTTGGCGTCCGCGCTGCGATCGTTATATGGCGTCGCGTTCGCCGACCGCGAGGGCAGCGCTGCCGTGTGTGAGGACTGGTGCGTGGCGCCTGGCGGCCCGTTGACCGATGGACAGCGGTTGGTCGCCGGCAGCCTGTTGAACGCCCTGGGATGCGCAGATCAGGCCGTGCAGGTGTTGCCCGCCTTTGCGGCCGGCGCAGCGCGTTCGAACCTTCTGGCCTACCAATGGGGGCTCGTCGCCTGGAACCACGGGGATGCCCCTGCCGCAGCCGCACTTTGGCGCCAGGGGCAGGACATAGATCGCCTCCTGCTGGCGCAAGCGCGACGCAAGGCTGCTGACCTGGACGCAGCGCAACGCTGGTACGAAGCCGCGATCATGGCGGCCGGCTCGCCGCAGATGCAGGCTGAGACGATCACAGCCTACACAGAAGATCTGCGCGGCCGCATGTCCCCGGAGCAATTCAAGACGCGCCTGGCGTACCTGGCGGCTTATTTCGGCCCGGACACGGCCATCGGCTATCGGCTGAACGGGCAGCGAGCTTTTGGGGAAGGCAGTTATGGCGCGGCCGCCAGGAATCTTTCACAAGCGATCACACTGGGTTTCGCCGACAACGAGACCTGGTATCTGCTGGGGGAAGCCGCCTGGAAGACCGGCGATCTCGCAACCACTGAAAAGGCGTTTCGTTCGGCGTTGGCTGCCTCCATCCAGGTGACAGGCCGCCGGCCCTGGCACCTGGACCGCCTGGCAGCTTTGCTGATCAGCGAGAAGCGTCTGGACGAAGCGTTGCCATTCCAGGAACAGGCCGTGCGCTTGAGCGACTACTACTATTATGCGGACAATCTGGCCGTGCTCTATGCGCAACTCGGCCAGGTGGTGCGCGCCCAGGCGATGTGCGCTCAGGCAGCGGTGTCTCGATCGGTTCCCAAGGCGCTACGATGCCGAAATCCATGATGAACAAAGCATTCGCTCCCCTGCGCAAGAACACAGGCCTTGTGAACGCGCTGGCGCTTTCGGCCCTGGCGTTGGCTGTGATCGCGGTCAGTGCGCTGGTGGTCATCCTGCCCGGAGCGTCAACCTATCTCTTGGGGCTGATGGGGGGTGTGGGCTACATCCTGCTGTGTGTGAGCCAGCCCTTCGCCGCTTTTGCGATCCTCCTGCTTTTCGCCCTGACAGTCTGGCTATCGGGCATCAAGGTGGCGGGCGGCGTCTCTGTCATGATCGGCGTGGGCGCCGTTTTCACCTTGACCTGGCTCACGCACCTGATCTTCCGGTCAGCGACCTTCATCAGGGTGCGGGAATTCGGCCTCCTGCTGGCGTTGTCGGCGGTGTTATCTATCAGCACCCTGCTGCACCTGGACGGGCCAGCCGGTCTTGCGGCGGTCTCGACCTATCTGCAGCTCTTTCTATTCTTCATCCTGGTGATCAATTTGGCGACAACACCTGAGCGGTTGACCATCATAGGCAACCTGATCATCGTCTCCTCTACCCTGTTGGCCGTGCTCATCCTGCTCGATCAGATCGGTTGGTTGCCGCCACAACTGATTCCCGAGCAAAACCTGAGCATAGCTCCGGGTGTTGCGGTAATCATCTCCCGCACGGCTGGCGTTTGGGGCGACGCCAATGTGACAGCGCTGCAGTTGACGATTGCCTTGCCCTTCATCATGGCGCGGTGGCCGGGGGCGAGCCAGGCGCGGCGGGCGCTGCTTCTGGCGGCGGGCGGCACGATTCTGGTTACCTTTGTCTGGACCTTCTCGATGGGGGGATTGCTAGGGCTATCGGTGATGATAATGGTCAAAATGTTGATGGCGCCGCGGCGCCATCGGCTATTCATTATTGCCAGAAATGGCCTGATAGGCATCGTCGCGCCTTCAGCCTTCCTCGCCTTCGCCCCAGAGCTATTCGTGCAGCGGGTGGTGATCCTGTTCGAGAGCAATGTGGCTGCACTCAACGCCTTTGATCGGGCCTCGTTGCTGACGATCGGCACCACACGCGGCGATGCCTGGTGGGCAGCGCTGCAGGCTATCGCGGCTGCGCCGCTGTTTGGATATGGCCCCGGCAATGGCATATATGCAAACGCGTCTCATAGCATTCTGCGTTCGACGATCTTCCTAAGCCCGCACAACATGTTCCTGGCGGTGGCTGGCGATCTGGGCCTGGTCGGTTTGGTGTTTTTTGTAGTCCTGTTCGTTTCGGCCCTGCGGGCGGTGTGGCCGCAGTCCAACGTGCCCGCGGGCGCGTCGAACCTGCAAAGCACCCGCCAGGCGCTCTTCATCGCCTTGATCGGCTTCACAGTTCAAGGCATGCTCCTGGAGGTACACAACATGAAGCTGCTGTGGATCCTGCTGGGCATGGCGATCGCCTATCGCGAGGTATCCGTCCAAGCGATGCCGGGCAGCAAGGAGACGACCCGTTGAACGTCACGATTCTCGCCGAGAACCTGACCTTCGGCGGCGTCAGCCGCTATTGCCTGGATCTGGCCGAGGGCCTGCGAGCGTATCCTGACGTGCAGGTGACCCTGCTGGCGCTGCCCGATCGACGCGCCGACTGGCTGCTGCGCGCGGCGGAAACCCGCGAAGTGCCTGTACAGGTATTGCCGATGCGGAGCACTTTCGACCCGAGCATCATCGGCCGTATGCGCCATTGGTTGCGGGAGCGACAGGTAGATATTCTCCATTCACAAGGTTACCGCTCCAACCTGATCGCCCGGCTTGCAGTTCGCGGTGGACGGCTGACGACCAGATTGGTTTGCACGGTGCATGGACTACATTACTCCTCGGCAGTTTCGCCGCGGCTCCGGCTCTTCTTCATGCTGGATTATCTTTCCATGTTCACGTCGGATCGGGTCATTGCTGTATCCAGGGACACCTGCGGACAACTTATGAGGCGTGGATTGCAGCAAAAGACGCGGGTGATTCACAACGGCACGGTCATACCGCCGCCCGTTGATCTGGAAGCGCGACGGACAAGTCGCCAGGCGCTGGGCATCGCCCCTCACACCAAGGTTGTGACCTTCGTCGGGCGTCTTACTCACCAGAAAGGCCCCGGCGCCCTGGTGGACGTGGCGCGCAGAATGGTTTCGACCATGGACAACGTGGTCTTTCTCCTTGTCGGGGATGGGCCGTGTATGGAGGATATTCGCGGGTGTGTGCAGGATTTGTTTCCCCGGGTGCGCTTGCTCGGGCGCCAAGACGATGTTACTCCGTTCTACACGGCAGCCGATGTGCTGTTTATGCCCTCTCTCTACGAAGGGCTTCCCATGACACTCATCGAGGCGTTTGCCCACGGCCTGCCAGCGGTCGCCAGCCGCGTCGGCGGCGTCCCCGAGGTGATCCAGGACGGCGTCAATGGCTTCCTGTGCGAGGCCGATCAGACGGCCCAGATGTGCGAACGATTGGAGAAAATCTTGCGCGACGATGCGCTCAGACACGAGATGGGCGCCCAGGCGCGCCGTAGCGCGGAAACCAGTTTTTCCATCGCGCAGATGTGCGCACACACTTATCAGCTCTATCGTCAGCTTGTATCTTCTCAATAATCCGGGGTAGGGGCACGGCCTTGCGCCCCTGGACCGGCCCCAGGGCGGGCTGCCCGCCGGGGCGACCACGAGGGTGCGCCCCTACAAATAGAGAAGGTACGTCAGCTCGAATAATCCCCCGTTTGGAGGAGAGACGCAGTGAGGATTTTGGGCATCCATGATAGCCACAACGCAGCGGCCGCTTTGCTGGAAGATGGCAAACTGATCGCGGCGGTGCAAGAGGAACGCCTGACCCGCGAGAAAAATCAATACGGCATTCCTCGACTGGCGATTCAAGATATTCTCGCAATGACCGGTCTGGGCTTGCAAGACATTGATTATTTTGCCTTCCCAAGCCGCTACCTGACCTTCACGCTCGCCGGCAACCGAGATACCCTGCTGCGCGCCTTCGCCGAGGCCCACTACACGCCCCGGTGGCGGCTGCGCACGGGCGCGCTGCAAACCACCGCAGGGCGCAGCCTGTGGGAACGGACGCACCTGGCCGCCCGCCAGCGCGTGATCGCCGAAGCCGGCTTCGCGTTGAACCGGGTGCGCTTGATTGACCACCATCTGGCGCACGCCGCGGCCGCGTACTATGGCTGGGGCAAGCTGGAAGAGCCGACCCTGGTCTTGACCGTAGACGCCTCGGGCGATCGCTTGACCGCCACGGTCAACACCGCGCAACGCGGCCAGATCAGGCGCATCGCCGCCATCTCCGATGATGATTCGCTCGGCTATTTGTACGCCATCGTGACTTACCTGATGGGCATGATGCCGGTGGAGCACGAGTACAAGCTGATGGGGCTGGCCCCCTACGCCGGCGACGCGCCCCAGGTACGCAAGCTGGCCGATGCCTTTGCCCGCCTGTACACCTTCGACCGGCAGAACCCGCTGATCTGGCGGCGCGCGGCCGGCGTGCCCCCGATCCAGGTGGCGACCGACCAGATCAAGGCCATCCTGGAGCGCCAACGCTTCGACCACATCTGCGGCGGGCTGCAACTGTTCTTCGAGGAGTTCCTGACCCGCTGGGTGCAGAACTGCGTCGGCCACACCGGCATTCGCAGGGTGGCGCTCTCCGGCGGCGTCTTCATGAACGTCAAGGCCAACATGGAGATCCTGAACCTGCCCGAGGTGGAGGAGTTGTTCATCTTTCCCAGTTGCGGGGACGAAAGCAACGCCATCGGCGCCGCCTATGCCGCCTACGTTGAAGCAGGCAGCGCGGAGCGCGCCCCCATCGCGCCGCTGGGACCGCTCTATCTCGGCCAGGAACTGACCGACGCCCAGGCCCAGGCCGCTCTGGCCGCCTTCAAGTTCTCGCGGCCGGTCACCTGGACGCTACACGAGGACATCGAAGCGCACATCGCCACCCTGCTGGCCGAGGGACACATCGTGGCGCGCGCCAAAGGGCGCATGGAGTTCGGCGCGCGGGCGCTGGGCAACCGCTCGATCCTGGCCGATCCTGCCAGGCCGAACGTGGTGCGCGTGATCAACGACATGATCAAGATGCGGGACTTCTGGATGCCCTTCGCCCCGGTCGTGCGCGCCGAGGGGAGCGAAACGTATATGCTCAAGCCCAAGCCGATGCCCGCGCCCTACATGATCATCACCTTCGACGTGCGGCCTGAAAAAAGAGGGGAAATGCAGGCAGCGCTGCACCCCTACGACTGGACAGCGCGGCCGCAAGAGATCGCGCGGGACTGGAACCCCGACTATTGGCGCATCCTGGAGCGCTTCGAGGCGCTCACGGGCCGGGGCTGCCTGTTGAACACATCGTTCAATCTGCACGGCTATCCCATCGTCTACAGCGCCAAAGATGCGCTGGAGGTCTTCGAGAACTCAGGCCTGGAGTATCTGGCGCTGGGCAACTACATGGTGCGCAAAGAACCCACAACCGCACCGCCGAGTTGAGATAGTCGGAGGAAGACACGTGGGCCTTGATCCAACCGGGCGCAGGCTGAAACTGCTCCTGCTGACGACGAAGCCGCCATTCCCGCTCACCGATGGCGGACGCATCGCCGTGTATGAACCGCTGCGGCGCCTGGTGGCGCGCGGCCACCAGGTCACGCTCTTGACCTTTCGTTCGCCGGGCCAGGATCAAGACGCCCTGGCGCACCTCGAAACCTTGTGCCGCGTAGCTTATGTCGAGCACGACACGCGGACGCGGCCAATCGGTATGGCCCAGAACCTCTTCTCGTCGCTGCCGTACAACATTTCCAAGTATCGGTCGCCGCTGATGGCGCGGAAACTTCGGGACATGCTGACAGAAGAAGCGTTCGATGTGGTCCACCTTGAGCAGGTGCATACGGCGTGCTATCAGGCGATCGCCAGCGAAGAGTTTGGCGTTCCGGTGGTTCTCCGGCAGGTCAACGTCGAATCTCATCTGGCGGAACGGTTCTGGCAGACCCAAGCCGGTTTGCGGCGGCTCTATGCCCGACTGCAAGCGGTCAGGCTGCGCCGCTACGAGGCAGAGATGTGCGCCAAGGTAGACTGCTGTCTGTTGATTACAGCAGGCGATGCGGAGAGGCTGCGTGCTCTCAGCCCAAACGCCAACACTCGCGTGATTCCGGCGGGCGTTGATCTTGAGGAGTTCCAACCGGCGCCCCATCTGGAAGAGGCCAATACAGTGGTTTTCGTAGGCTCCATGGATTGGCTGCCCAATGTTGACGCCGTGCTCTGGTTTGCCAAAGAAGTGCTGCCGCGCCTTCAGCAGGAGTTTCCCACGCTTCAATTCTATGTGGTTGGCCGGCATCCCACCGTAGAAATAAAACGGCTGATGGAAGCTGGCGCCATCCATGTCACGGGATACGTTGATGACGTGCGAACCTATCTGGCGCGCGCGGCCGTTTGCGTGATTCCCTTGCGCGTCGGCGGCGGTATGCGGGTCAAGCTCCTGCAGGCGATGGCGATGGCGAAACCCGTCGTCTCCACTTCGATTGGCGCCGAGGGGATTGCCGTGGAACATGGCCGACACATCCTTCTGGCGGATAGCGCTTCCGACTTTGCCGATGGTGTGGCCGGCCTGCTGCGCGATCGCGGGTTGCAGGAACGTCTGGGGCAGAATGCCCGCCGGCTGGTCGCAGAACGTTACTCCTGGGAAGCAGCGACCGACCTGTTGGAACAGGCTTACATGGATGTGGTCAGTGCAGCGCGCGTGGCACGTGCGGCAAGCACCCACTGAGCCATAGGCTTACCCGAGAAAGGGATAAAGATGGCCGCCCAAGTTGTGGTACGCTCTACACGAACCAGGCTCCTCGACGAAGCAGTCCGTTCTCTCATGGAGACCTGCCAGTGGGAAGAGATCGTGCCGCGTGATGGTTGCGTGGCGCTCAAGCTCAACCTGAACACGGCGGTCCCGGAGAAAATCGAGAGCGCCAACACGTCTCCCGCCCTGGTTGAGTCGGTTTGCCGCGTGTTGCAGGCGCGCACCCACGACATCGCCCTGGTGGAGGCGCACGCCTACCGCAACTCGGCCGAAGAAGCTTTTGCTGCAACTGGCATCTATGAGGTCGCGCAGCGAGTGGGTGCAAAGGTCATCAACCTATCGCACGAGCCATGCCGGGAGGTTGGGAACCCGATTCTGGGCGCGTTGCCGGCAATTCTCCTGGATGCCGATGTCTTCATGACGCTGCCGGTGGTCAAAACGCACGCCCTCACCTACTTTACCGGCTCGCTCAAGAATCAGTGGGGCTGTGTGCCGAGATACGATCGCATCTCGTTGCACTGGGCGCTCGACGAGCTACTGGTTGATCTTCAACGCCTCCTGAAACCGCAATTGTGCATCATGGACGGCATCATCGGCGTGGATCGGCGCGGGCCGACGAACGGCCGGCCGCGGCGGCTCGACATCGTCTTGGGCAGCGCAGATGCGGTGGCGTTGGATGCTACGGCCATGCGTCTGGTTGGCCTGGATCCGACACGGGCCAGGCATGTGGTAATGGCGGCCCAGGCCGGGCTTGGTAAGTTCCAGCCAGAGGACATTCAGATAGACTCCGACTGGGAACCTGAACCAGGCTGGACACCGTTCGAGCCTGCCCAACTGGATTGGGCCGTCGCGGGGATGAATCGCTTGAGCAGATACGCCTGGTTCCGGCGTTACTTCCTGGAGGTGACGCCGATCTTCGCGGCCGGAAAGCGCATGGTGAATTTTCTGCGTAAGGTGGGCATCGTGCGATGAAAATCCTCTTTGTCGCCTCACGCTTCCCATGGCCGTTGACACATGGAGATAGTCTGCGCGCCTATCATCAGTTGCGGCTCTTGTCTCAACGGCACCGGATCGTCCTGCTGGCCCCGCAGCCCGAAGCCGATATCGAGGAGAACCTGGGCGTCATCCAACCGTTCTGCGAGAAGA
>VGOD01000199.1 GCA_016876015.1 Chloroflexota bacterium | reverse complement strand
ATCCGTGTCAGGCCCATCCGTGGCATCCGTACCACCCATCCGTGTCTGGCTCATCCGCGGCATCCGTACCACCCATCCGTGTCAGGCCCATCCGTGTCTGGCTGACGCTACGCAATCCCCCCCGAATACACCAACGCAAAATCCTGCCTGCCGCGCGGCGCGTTGAAGGCGCGCACGCGAATGCGATAGACGCCCCGTTCCGGGTGAGGAATGACCACCCGCTCGACATTGTTGGCGCGATCGGGCCCGCAGTCGGCCTGCCCCGCCCTGCAATTCCCGTGGTACACCTGGCCCGACGGACTGGTCACCACCAGGTCCAGATCGTTGACCAGAGTCGGATAGTGGCCCGCGCTGCCGGGATAATCGGTCCAGGCCAGGGTGATGCGCAGCGCCGCGCTCGGATCAGTGACCCGGCACGACACGGCCGTGCTCTCGCCGGTGTTCAGCCCGCGCTGATAGTCGTACCAGCGCACGCGGATGGGTGGCTGCGGCGTGAGGATGCTCGCCAGAAGCAGACGTCCCCAACCCTGGGCGAAGTCATTGATTCGCTCGTCGGCTGCGGCGGCCGGCCGTTCGGCGCGGTAGATCGCGGCGTGAATCAGCGTGGCCTTGAGCAGCGCCGCGCTGGGCTTGCGCCGTCGCCTGGCCCACCGTAGATACTGCCGCGCCAGGGCGGCCGCGCCCGCTACCAACGGCGTCGCCATGCTGGTGCCGCCGTTGAACATGTATTCGTCGGGCAGTGGATCGTAGCGGCCCCAGCCATGGTTGCCTGCGCCCAACGCCTGAGAGCGGGTGGAGACGATGTTGGTTCCCGGCGCCACCAGGTCAGGCTTGATCCGATTGTCTCTCGTCGGCCCGCGGCTGCTGAACGCGGCGATGTGATCGGCGCAATCCGAGGGCCGATCATTGCGCAGCGGATCTGCTGGATAGAAACCAGGCCACAGCCTGCCATACGTGTTCTGGTAGCCGCCCCTCGTCCGCAACGATTCCGCTGCGCCCACCGTCAGACAGTTCTTGGCCGTGCCAGGCGGCGTGATGCTCCCCTGATCCACCGCGCCATCCGCGTCGGCATCCACCCCGTCATTCCCGGCCGCGAACAGGATCAACATGTCTTTGTGCTCCCACATGAAGCGATCCACTGTCTCGGCGTAGTGGTCGTAGGCGCCGAAGTCGCCGCCGCCCCAACTGTTATTGTGGATGCGCGCGCCCGCGTCGTAGGCCTGTTGGAACAAGCCGCGCAGATCGGCCGGCAGGCCAGCCAAACCGTAGGCCGAAGGATAGCGGCCATAGCGCCGGTAGAAGTCGCGACGATAGCTGTCGGTCCATGCCAGTCGTTGCTCCACAGCTTGAAAGACCAGCTCTGCCTCGGCCGCCAGGCCGCGGATCGCGCCCTCGGTGGCGCTGGCTGACGCCGCGCCATTGCCGCAAACCGATCCCGCCACGTGCGTTCCGTGGCCCGAGCGCGCATCGGCCGCGCCATCATCCTCGCCGACATTGGTCACCACCGCGCCCCAGTCGCCCGCGACCGGCCAACTGTAGATGGCTGTCACGCGGCCCGCGAAGTCCTCGTGGATGGTCTGGGGATTCCCGGTATCCAACCCAGAGTCTGCCACGGCCACAACCTCGCCTCGGCCCGATAGCGCAAGCGAGTTGCCCTGGATGATCGGCTCGGCGTCCATCAGCCGCAGCGCGACGTTGTTAAGAAGCTGGCGCAAGGTGAAAGGCTCGATGGCTTTGACGCCGTGCAGCCGCGCGAGCTGACCCACCTTCGCCGCCATGTCGGTCGAGTCGGGCCGGAAGTTGACGGTGATCACGGTCGCGCCCGGCTCATAACTGCCTGCCATGCCCCCCAACTCCTGGATGCGCGGCAGAGCCTGTTCCAGATCGTCCTCTTCGAAGAAACGCACCAGGAACGTGTTCACCACCCGTTCAGCGCCGGGCGGAGGTTCAGATGTGCTCTCGAGAGCCCGCTCGCCGCGCAGCGGTTCTGGCCGCGCTCCGGCCCCAGGGGGGCCATCAGCCACCAGTCGCCCGCGCGACAACTCCGCGTCTGCGCCGATCGCATCCAGCAGCCGTGAGTCAATCCGCAGCGCAGCGCCATAGTGACCCACCCAGCGCACGTAGTCGGCTTCGGTGGTGATCCAGCGATAGGCTGGCGAATCCAGCCCCAGGATATAGCCATAGGGGGGCAGTGGATCGTGGACGTCGCCGCCATGCGCCGCGATCTCAGCCAGCCACTCCGCTTTCACCGGACCGATGAACTGCGCCAGGTAGTAATGTTGGCCCGGGCCGAACGTCTCGGGCGGCGGCCCTGCGGGAATCGGATGAACGCCTTCGCCGGCCGATTCCGCACTGCGCAAAGAGCGCTCGCCGGGCAGCATCAGCACCGATCGCCCGCGCACCCGCAGGATGTCCGGTTCCTGCTGCACCTCCACTTCGTAGTCTTGCGCCCGCAACGCGGCGACCTGCTCAGGAGTGAGTTCTGCGAGCACGTAATCGGGATACTCGGCCAGGAACGCGATCCCGTCTTTGGCCAGCTTCCGGCGCTGGCGCGGCCTGGCGTAGATGAATGCCGTGTGCGACATCGGACCCCCCTTTCTGCCGACGGCGTCGTGTGGTCGGAGCAACACCGATTATATCACATTTCTTGCCGTCGTCCAGCATGAGTTGTCGGCCCTCTGGCTTGCGCGCTGGCCGGTCTCTGGTAAAATGCGGGCCATGCCAGAGTTTCTCCGCGGGACTATCGAGCGGATCACCTTCCACAACGAAGAGAATGGCTACACCGTCGCCCAACTGACGCCCGAAGGCCAGTCCTACACGGTCACGGTCATCGGCGCCATGCTGGGGATCAATGTGGGCGAATCGGTGCAGTTGAGCGGCGCGTGGACCGCCCACCCGCAATATGGCCGCCAGTTCAAGGCCGAGACGGTCCGCACGGTGTTGCCTGCCACCATCGTCGGGCTGGAGAAATATTTGGGCAGCGGCCTGATCAAGGGGATTGGGCCGGTCACGGCGCATCGCATCGTGCGCAGGTTCGGGCTGGATACGCTGCGCATCATCGAGGATGAGCCGGCGCGCTTGCGCGATGTGCTCGGGGTTGGCCCCAAGCGCGTAGCGACCATCACCCGCGCCTGGGCCGAACAGCAGAAGATCAAGGAGGTCATGCTCTTTCTGCAGAGCCACAACGTTTCCACAGGCCTTGCGGTGCGCATCTACAAACAGTACGGCGATGATGCGGTGGAGATCGTGCGCTCTGATCCCTATCGGCTGGCGCGCGATATCTACGGCATCGGCTTCATCACCGCAGACAAGATCGCCCGCGAGCTGGGCATCGCCGCGGACGCGCCCGAACGCGTGGCGGCCGGCGTCGCCTATGTGCTGAGCCAGGCTGCAGACGAGGGGAACGTCTATCTGCCCGCAGCCGAGTTGACCCGTCGCGCCGGCGAGCTGCTGAGCGTCGCGCCCCCGCTGGTCGAACAGGGCATCCGGACCCTGGCGGAAGATGAACGGGTATGGGTGGAAGGCGGCCGCGCCGCGCTCGCGCCTGCCAGCCAGACCGCGGGAAGCGGCTCTGCCAACGCGTTTGGGTCGGTGTCGGACAGGGCCGCCGCTGCGCCCTCGCTGGCGCGGCTGGCCGAAGAGCGTCCTGTCTATCTCATTCCCTTCTATCACGGCGAGATCGGCGTCGCCAATCGGCTCCAGCGGCTAGTCGAAGCGCCCGCGGATCGGCTGGCGGCCTTCAGCCGGTTCGATTGGCCGGCTGCCTTCGCCATGCTCTCCCGGCCGGCGTCTGGCAGAGCGCCCCAGCCGCAAGGCTATCTGCCCCTGACCCCGCGGCAGCAGGAGGCAGTGCAGGCGGCGTTGACGCACAAGGTCACGGTGCTCACCGGCGGTCCGGGCACGGGGAAGACCACGACGGTGCGCGCCATCATCCGCCTGGCGGAAGCCGCGGGCGTCAAGACGGTGCTCGCCGCGCCCACCGGCCGCGCGGCCAAGCGGCTCAGCGAGGCGGCCGGCCGGCCGGCCAAGACGATCCATCGGCTGTTGGAGGTCAAACCGGCCGAGGGGTTCGCCTTCACCCGCAACGAGGACAACCCTCTGGAGGCCGATCTGGTGATCGTTGACGAGGCCTCGATGCTCGACCTGCTGCTGACCAACCACCTGCTCAAGGCCATCGCGCCCGGCGCGCATCTGCTGCTGGTGGGAGACATAGACCAATTGCCCAGCGTTGGCGCGGGGAACGTGCTGCGGGATGTGATCGAGGCGATAGAGCAGGGGGCAGGAGTCAGGGATCAGGGGTCAAGGGCCAGTCTGACGCCTGCCTCCTGTCTCCTGCCTCCTGGCTCCTGCGCAGTCGTCCGCCTGGACACGATCTTCCGCCAGCCGGAGGGCAGCTATATCATCACCAATGCCCATCGCATCAACCGCGGCCAGATGCCGATCCTGGACAATCGCAACGCCGCCGACTTCTTTTTGTTCAAGGAGGATGATCCCCAGAAGGCCGCCGACCTGTTGGTAGAGCTGGTGCTGGAGCGCATTCCGCGCAAGTTCGGCCTCAAGAGCGACGACATCCAGGTGCTCAGCCCGATGCACCGCGGCGAGGTGGGCGTGGCCGCGCTCAACAGCCGGCTCCAGGCCGGCCTCAACCCGCCGCGGCCAGCCATCGCTGAGCGGATGGTGGGCGGTCGCGCCTTTCGCGTGGGCGATCGGGTGATGCAAATCCGCAACAACTACGACAAGGACGTCTTCAACGGCGACATGGGCCGCATCACCGCGCTCGATCTGGAGGAGCAGACCCTCACCGTGCGCATGGAGGACCGCAACATACCCTACGATTTCCTGGAGTTGGATGAGTTGGTCCACGCGTACGCGATCAGCATCCACAAATCGCAGGGCAGCGAGTTTCCCGCGGTCGTCGTGCCGCTGCTGACCACGCACTACATGATGCTCCAGCGCAACCTGCTCTACACGGCCGTCACGCGCGGCCAGAAACTCGTGGTGCTGGTCGGCAGCCCGCGCGCCATCGGTATCGCGGTGAGAGCCGACCGGGCGCAGACAAGATTCTCTGGATTGGCGGAGAGATTGGGGAGGTTGTAGAGAGGAGGTTCCCATGACCGTCATCACGATGTCCCGCGAGTTGGGCAGCCGCGGCGACGAGATCGCGGTGGCCGTGGCTGAACGATTGGGGCTGCGACTGGTCGGCCGCGAGCTGATCAACCGCGCCGCGCGCGAGGCCGGCGCGCCCGAAGTCGCGCTCGCCGAGATAGACGAGCTGGGACTGCTGGGCATCAAGCCCGGCGCGGAGGCGCTGCGGCTCTATCGCGAGACGGTCGGCCGGATCATCCGCGAGCTGGCAGACGCGGGCGATCTGCTGCTGATAGGCCGCGGGGGCCAGATCGTGCTGGCCGATCAGCCTGCCACGCTGCACGTGCGGGTGATCGCGCCGCTGGAGGCGCGCGTTGCCTTCATCCAGGAGCGCAGCGGCGTCTCAGCCGAGGCCGCTGCCGCACGCGTCGCCGCCTCCGATCGGGCGCGCGCCAGCTATCTGCGTCGGCACTACGCCGCGCGCTGGCACGATCACGCGCTCTACGACCTGCTGTTGAATATGCGACGTCTCACCGTCGAGGCCGCCGTCGCGATCATCTGCGCATCGGTGAAAGCTGAGCCATGACCCCTGACACACCACAGCCCTTTGCGCACCCGGTCGAGGCCGAGTTCGCACGCATCCTGGATTTCTATGGCATTCCCTGGCGCTATGAGCCGGCCACCTTCGTGTTGGAGCGCAGCCCGGCCGGCGCCGTGATCGAGGCATTCACCCCCGACTTCTATCTGCCGGATCAGGAGTTGTACGTCGAGCTGACGACCATGCAGCCCAACCAAATCCGCCACAAGAACCACAAAATCCGCCGCCTGCGCGAGATCCACCCCGAGATCAACATCAAGCTCTTCAAGCGGGGCGATGTGCGCGCACTCCTGCTCAAGTTCGGCGTCGCAGGTTACGAGGAGATGATGGCCAATGAGCTCTGAACCGATCGCGGGGCAACGTCAGGAGCCGGCCGAACTGATGCGCGGCGTCGGCCGCGTGCTGCTGTCCGAAGAGGCGATTCGCCAGCGCGTGGCCGAAATCGGCCAACAGATCAGCCACGACTACGCAGGCCGCAACCCGTTGCTGGTCGGCGTGCTGAAAGGAGTCGTTTTCTTCATGAGCGATCTCCTGCGCGCCGTCACCATCCCGGTGCGGGTAGACTTCATCGCCATCTCGCGCTACGACCCGCGCGGCCGCGTCAAAGGCCCTGTGCGCCTGATCAAGGACCTGGACGACAACGTCGAAGGCCAGCACCTGGTCTTCGTGGAAGACATGGTAGACACCGGTCTGACCTTGAGCTATCTGTTGCGATTGCTCCGCGCGCGCGCGCCGGCCAGCCTGGAGGTGTGTGCGCTGTTCAACAAGCCAGAGCGCCGGCTGGCAAACGTGCCCATCAAGTACAAAGGCTTTGACCTGCCCGATCGGTTCGTGGTGGGGTGGGGGTTAGATTACCGGGAGGCGTATCGGCACCTGCCGTTCGTGGCAGAACTCAAGCCCGAAGTGTTGGGGCTGTCCTGAAAACAGAGGGGCCCCAAGCAACCATCCGGCGCTACCGCTTGCACCCGCTACATTGCTCGCCTGGGTGGCCTTGTTGTCTGCGCCTGGCGCTTTTCTCTTCAGCGCTGCTATCAGACCTGGCCGCGAGACTTCCAGTTTCCTGGATTGTTTCCGGGCTGCGGATTGGCCTTCCGATTTCTCGGGGCTCCCTCGCCACAGTTCCAACTGCTAATTCGGTCAACCTACGCCCTACGAACTTTCAACAGGTCTTCCGATTAGCTTATGCAGCTTCTCGGCTCTTTGCTGAACTTTCCCTGAGCCGTGGCCTATAGACTTCACTAGCTGCCTTTACTGTGGCAGCCACAGTATACCCTGAATCCGGCCGCTTGTCAATAGGTTCGTGGAAACTTTAAGGTTGGTTTCTGTTCTTCGCTTGTCAGTCGCGGCGATCTGTGCGAGAATAGCGCGCCAAGGAGCACGCATCTTTCGCCATGACTCTCGTCTATCTGGCTCTGGCGTGGCTTTGCGGCATCTGGGCGTGTCACCAGCTCTGGGCGCTGGGGCTGTTCGGCTGCGCGACCCCCGGCTGGCCGATCGGAGCTGCGGCCGGAATCTTCGTCTTGTGCGCCGCAGGGTTGCGACGCCGGCCTGCCAGCCGGTTGGGGGCCGCTATCCTGGCTGCGGCGATCCTGGCCGCGTGGCGCTATCACGCCCATCCCTTCGCCGCCTGCGCCACGCTGGCCGATCTGTCATTCTACAACGGCGATGAACGCCGGGCCGTCCACGCGACCGTCGAGGGTGTGGTGATGGGCTACCCGGACGTGCGCGACGTGCGCACCCAATACACATTGCACGTCGAGACCGTGACCATCGCCGGTCGGACTCGCGATGCAGCCGGCGCGTTGCTCGTGCGGACCGCGCGCTTTCCCGAATACGCCTATGGCGATCGGCTGCGGGCGACCGGACAACTGCAAACGCCCCCGCGCTTCGATGACTTCGACTATCGCGCCTACCTGGCGGGCCGCGGCATCCACAGCCTGATGCCCCGCGCACGGGTCGAGCGCATTGCCAGCGATGAGGGGGCGCCATTCTGGACCGCTCTCTACGCGCTGCGCGCGGCCGGCTCGCGCCTGCTGAACCGCGTGCTGCCTGAACCGGCCGCGGCATTGGCCAACGGCATGACCCTCGGCATCGAGAGCGGCATCCCGCCGGCCGTGGAAGACGCGTTCCAGGCCACCGGCGCCACGCACGTCATCGTGATCTCCGGCAGCAATATCGCCTTGCTCTCTGGCGTCTTGATGAGGTTGCTGAGCCGGCTGCTCGGCCGGCGCTGGGCCGTGGCGCCGACGATCGCCGGCATCGCGCTCTACGTGCTGCTGGTCGGCGCAGATCCCGCAGCCACGCGCGCGGGCCTGATGGGGATCCTCTACGTGATCGCCATCGCCCTGGGCCGCGAGAGCACCGCGTTCGTCTCGCTCGCCTTCTCTGCGCTGGTCATGACCCTGGTCAACCCGTTGGCGCTGTGGGACGCCGGCTTTCAGCTCAGCGGTCTGGCCACGCTCGGCCTGATCCTTTTCACACCGACCATCGCGGCGCGCCTCGAGCGCTTCCTGCAACATCGCTTATCTCAGGAACGCGCGCGGCAGGCGTTGAGACTGTTGAACGACTCTCTGATCGTCACCCTGGCCGCGCAGATCGCCACCCTGCCGCTGATCGTCTACTACTTCGGCCGGCTGTCGCTGATCTCGCTCTTCACCAACTTCCTCATCTTGCCCGCGCAGCCGCCGATCCTGATGGGCGGTCTGGCGACGCTGATCGGCGGGCTGATCTGGGAGCCGGTGGGGCGCGTCCTGGCCGTGATCCCCTGGCTATTCCTGACCTATACGACCGCGGTCGTCCGGACCGCCGCCAGCGTCCCGCTGGCATCGGTCGAGGCCGGCGCGATCGGGCAGGCGCTCGCGCCCATCTACTACGCCGCCCTGTTCGGCTGGCTGCTGGCGCGAGAGGTCAGCGCCGCCGGCCGGCTGAGGTTGCCATCTCGGCGGGCGGTCGCCTGGGCCGCGGCCGCGCTCGCGCCCGTCTTGCTGATCGCGACCGTGGTCAATGCGGTGCCGGATGGCCGTCTGCACCTGCTCTACCTGCCGGTCGAGGACGGCGAGGCCGTGCTGATCGTGACGCCAACTGGCCGCCGCACATGGGTCTGGGATGGCCGCGGCGATGGGGCCGCCCTGCTCCGGCTGCTGCAGGCGCATTCGCCCGGTTGGCGACGAGAGCCGGACGCGGCCGTGCAGCCAGCCCTCACTCTTCGTCAGCCGAACACATCTGCTGCACCGACCGGGGGCGAGGCCGCGGCTCCGTTGCCGATCAGTCCGGCCGTTGACCCGTTGCAGTTGGCGGCCGGCGCGTCTTTGCGACTGGACGAGGGCGTTTCGCTCACGCGGTTGCACACGGCCAATAGCGGGTGGGCCTTTACGTTGCGCTATGGCGAGTTTTCCACCTTGCTGCCGGCCACCTGCCCGCCCGCGACCCAGGCCGCGCTCCTGGCGGCCGGCCAACCGCCGGCCGTCACGTTGCTCAAGACGCCAGGCCCCGGCGTTGGCGCGTGGCCCACGGCCCCTTTTCTGGCCGCGACAGCTCCCCAGCTCATCCTCTGGCCGCTGGAAACGACCTATCCGCCGGACGTGGCTGAGATGCTGGCCAGCCGCGGCGCCGGCCGCGTCCCGGCCGATGCGGTTCTGGAAGTAGTCACAGATGGGAAGCGCATTTGGCTGCATCAGCGCAGCAACACGGCAAGAAGATAGAAGCATCATGAGGTAACATGTCTGCTCACTCTGATCCGTTGCCAGCCGGCAAGCTGCCCTTGCCTCTGCTGGAGAGGCTCCTGGCCCGGTTCGCGCCGGACGACCCGCGCATCGTCGTCGGGCCGCGCGCGGGCGAAGACGCCGCGGTGTTCGACCTGGGAGATCGCTACCTGGTGGCCAAGACCGACCCGATCACCTTCGCCACGAGCGAGATCGGGTGGTATGCGGTCAACATCAACGCCAACGATGTAGCTGTCATGGGCGCGCAACCCCGCTGGTTCCTGGCGACTGTGCTGCTGCCGGCCGGCCAGGCCACGGCCGAGATGGCCGAGGCGATCTTCGCCCAGATCTACAACGCGTGCGCCGCGCTGGGCGTCAGCCTGGCCGGCGGACACACGGAGATCACCGTCAACCTGGATCGGCCCATCGTCTCCGGCACCATGTTGGGCGAAGTGGCGCCCGATCGCCTCATCAAGACCGCAGGCGCGCGGGTGGGCGACACAGTGCTGCAGATCAAGCCGGCGCCCATCGAGGGCACGGCGCTCATCGCGCTGGAGCGCATCGACGCCCTGCGCGCGGCCGGCTACAGCCCGGCGTTCATCGAGCGCAGCCAACGCTTCTTGCAGGATCCCGGCATCAGCGTCGTGGCGCCGGCCCGCCTGGCGGTCGAGACGGCCGAGGTGCACGCCATGCACGATCCGACCGAAGGAGGCGTGATGACCGGTCTGCTCGAGATCGCGCGTGCGGCGGACGTGGGGTTGACCGTTGACCTGGATGCGATCCCGATCGCTGCGGAGGGCGCCATTCTGTGCCGGGAATTCGGCCTGGACCCCCTCGGCACGATCGCATCAGGGGCGATCTTGCTCACCGCGTCCCCGCGCGACGCGCTGCACCTGATCGAGTCGCTGACCGCGGCCGGCTACCCCACTGCGGCGATCGGCCGCGTGACCCGGCCCGAGGAGGGTCTGACGGCGCGGCGACACGGAGAGGTCGTGCCCTGGCCGGTCTTCGCGGCCGATGAGGTGACGAAGGTGTTTGGGTGAGGAGGCGAAGAGCGTCAAGCGTGAAGGGCGGGCTGCGTATCTTCTCAATAAGTGGAGGCGACGGGGGTCACAGACCCCCTGAGAGCAGGCTCATAGGCGGTCTGCGACCGCCGT
>VGOD01000198.1 GCA_016876015.1 Chloroflexota bacterium | reverse complement strand
CACCCCTTCGTAGAATGCGCGGCCATCGCTGAGCAAGATGCGCGGCGTCTGGCGGCGCATCTTCTCGGCGGCGTAGAGCGCCCGGCGCTCCGCGATGAGCTGTTGCAGCGCAGGATGAGCGTCGCCGCGTCCTTGTTCCCCGGCCGCCAGCGCGTGGAGTTCAGCCAGGCGCAGAAAGAACACGTCATCCGCCTGCGCCAGCACCCCGGCCGCAACCAGTTCACGGCCGCTGGCGAGCAGCGCCTCGCGCGCCACTCCGAGCAGGCGAATGATGGTGAACTTCGGGCTTTCACGCAGCCCGGCCAACGCGCGCACGCGCCGGCCCGCGAAGCGCGCCAGCCGCGACCGCAACCAGCCCCCTCTCGACCGCGCGAGCGCGTCGGCAAGGCGCTCGATGGTCGCCTCGGCGGCCAGGGCGCTGCGCGCAAAGACCGCGTCGGGCGCCTGGGCCGAATCCTGAATGCCGAGATAGCTCTGCAGCGCCTGCATCACCGGCGTCGGGTCATCGCGCCAGCGCGGCCGGCCCAGGTCAATCTCACCGACCCCGCGGCGGCCATAGCGGGCCAGAAACGCGTCGATCGCAGCTTGCGCGGCCGGCGGCAAAGCGCCGCGGCTGGCCGCAGCAGCCAGCGCGACCGCATCATCAGTCGCGAAGCGGGCCGCGGCCGCCGGGTCGGCCTGAATACGCCGTGCAGTCTCCCACAGCGCCAGGTCCATCTCGGTGGTGACGTTGTGCGGCAGACCGCGCGTGATCTCCAGCGCGCTGCGCCGGCCATCGGGCAGCTCGGCGGCCAGGTGCATCAGCGCGTTGAGCATCGCCATGGCGGGCGCAAAGGTCGGCAGCCAGCCCCGCAGCAAGGCGACCGGGAGCACGTCTAACAACTCCGGCAGCAGCGCCAGGCGCGCGGCCAGGGTGACGTCCTGACGGCTGCGCGCCTCGATACTGGTCACGAGGGCTTCGATCCGGCGCTGGATGCGATGGCGGCTGGCATCAGGCCGCAGCAGAGTCGCCAGAAAGCGGACTGCAACCGGCAGGAAGGCCGAAACGACGCGGCGCAGCACAGTGAAACCCGGCCGCGCGGCCGTGGGCGCCAGCTCTGGCTCATCCCAAATCTCTGTCAGCGCCTGCCCGATGCCCGGCTCCACAAATCCGGTCACTGCGCGCGCCATCCGCCGGCCGAAACCATTGCGCAACGCGCCGGTGATGTCGATGAAGAGCCGCTCGCCCGCCTCGACCAGGGTCGGCAGCGATTCGTATGAGAAACGATAGCCGAACAAGCCCGCCATGCCGGCGATGAAGCTGCGCATGACATCGCGGCCCAGGGGCGTGAAGGGATCGAGCATCCCCTGCACCGCGCCGAAAGAGATCCATACGGAAAGCGGCGATGAGGGAGCCATCTCGCCGTCTGGCAACGGATAGAGCGATGTGATCGGCCGCGCCTGAAGCAGCCACAGCCGTTCGTCGGCCCAGGCCCACTCGATGTCTTGCGGGGTCCCGAAGAGCGTCTCCACGCGACGGCCCAGCCGCGCCAGCTCGACGATGGCGTCATCGGGCAGCGCCTGGCGATCCGCAGCGTCCTCTGCGGCGAACGCCGATGGGCCGGCGTCCTGGCTGACAAGGATCTGTTTGCGCCCCAGTCGTTTGCCGACGATGCGATCGTCTGCGGCGATGACGTAGTGGTCTGGCTCCACCCGGCCCGCCACCAGCGCCTCGCCCAGGCCAAAGGCCGCATCCACCACCGCCTCTCTACGCCTGCCGGTCAGTGGGTTGGCTGTGAATAGCACGCCGGCGACTTCGCTCTGCACCATCGCCTGCACGACCACCGCCAACGACGCGTCGGCGTGAGAGATGCCGTTGCGCGCTCGATAGCCGATCGCCCGCGCCGTCCACAGGCTGCTCCAGCAGTTCACCACCGCGCGCAAGAGCGCCTCTTCTCCCACGACGTTGAGGAACGTGTCCTGCTGACCGGCGAACGACAGGCCGGGCAGATCCTCCGCGGTCGCGGACGAGCGCACCGCAACGGCAACCGCCGTCGCGTCTAGCCCCAGATAGGCCGTGCGTATGATTTCAGCCAGACCCGGCGGCAATACGCCGGCCGCGAAACGTGCGCGGATCGCAGCCGAGGCATTCTCCAGCGCTGCCGGAGCATCGGCGGCCGCTGCGCCCGCCGTCAGCAAGAGCCAGGCGCGCAGGCCGTTGGCTGCGACGAACGCGTCGTAGGCCGCTGTGGTGACGATAAATCCGCTGGGCGCGGGGAAGCCGCCGCGGATCAGGCGCGACAGGTTGGCGCCTTTGCCCCCGGCGACCGCCAGAGTCGCTTCTTGAGAGTCGAGTGGGAGGATCAGGGTGTCAGGCATTTTGTCTGCATCAATTCAGAGCATAGAAGACCGCTGCATCCATGTTACCTGACGAACGACCGCTTGTCAAAGGGGCGACAAGAAGCGGACACGCATGAGTTTGAGGTTTCAGACCAACGTGCTAAAATTGGGCGCTTGCCAGATTATCATCACACCACCCTGAAGAGGTCTTCGCCATGACGATTCAGTTCGGCACCGACGGCTGGCGAGCCGTCATCAGCGACGAGTTCACCTTCGCCAATGTTCGCTGCGTCGCGCAAGCCATCGCCGAGGTCCTGCTGGAGAACACGACTGGGCAGACCGCGCCCCTGGCGGTAGTCGGCTTCGACACGCGCTTCCTCTCGGATCGCTATGCGGTCGCGGTAAGCGAGGTGCTGGCCGCCAATGGCCTGCGCGTGGCGCTGACCAGGTCCGACGCGCCCACGCCGGTCGTCTCTTTTGCCATTCCGCATTTGGGCGCCAGCGGCGGCGTGATGATCACCGCCAGCCACAACCCCCCGCGCTACAACGGCATCAAGCTCAAGGCGGCCTATGGCGGCAGCGCGACCAACGGCGATACCCGCCGCGTCGAACGCAAGATCGCGGCCAACGTCGCGGCTGGCCGGCCGGCGCAGCGCATGGAATGGTCGGCGGCGACGGCCGAGGGTCGCGCGACCCGGTTCGACCCCCTTCCGGCCTATCGCGACCATCTGCGCCGGTTGATAGATCTGCCGGCGATCGGCCGGGCCAGGCTGCGCGTGGTGGTGGATGCCATGCACGGTTCTGGCCGCGGCTATCTGCGCGACCTCCTGATCGAAGCCGGCGCGGAGGTGATCGAAATCCGCGGGGATATGAACCCCGGCTTCGGCGGCATTCACCCCGAGCCGATCGCCCGCTATCTGAAGCCGTTGATGGAGCGGGTAACGGCTGGCGGCTACGACTTAGGCCTGGCCACCGATGGCGACGCCGATCGCATCGGCGCAGTGGGGCCGACCGGTCGCTTCATTGATCCGCACTGCATCATGACGATGGCGCTGCGCTACCTGGTGCGCGAACGCGGGCAGCGCGGCGCGGTCGCCAAGACGGTCTCCACCACGCAGATGTTGAATCGTCTGGCGCGCAGCTACGGTCTGCCGCTGCACGAGACGCCGGTGGGCTTCAACTACATCGGCGATCTGATGTTGAACGACGATGTCTTGATCGGCGGCGAGGAGTCGGGCGGCATCAGCATCAAGGGCCACATCCCGGAAGGAGACGGCGTGCTGATGGGGCTGTTGCTGGCCGAGATGGTCGCGGTCTATGGCAAGTCGCCGGAGCAGTTGATGGCCGACATCATGGCAGAGATCGGCCACTTCGACTACGCGCGCAATGATTTCCAGGTGCGGCCGTTCGATAAAAAAGCACTGGTCGCCAGGCTCACCGACCCGGCGCCGGCTTCGCTGGCGGGCGTTCCGGTGGCGTCTGTCAACATGCGTGACGGGGTCAAATATCTCCTGGCCGACGACAGTTGGCTGCTGATTCGACCTTCGGGCACCGAGCCGGTGCTGCGGGTGTATGCCGAGGCGCACAGCGCCGAAGCGGTGCATGACCTCCTGGCCGCCGGTCGCAGCCTGGCCGATGCGGCCGGGGTATGACCTCTGCGGCCGACAGGCCCTACTCCTGCATCGCCAACACCACCACCGAGTTGAAAGAGCATTTCCGATTAGCGCCGAGTCACTCCTGACCGACTCCGAAAAAATCCGCCGGCTGCCGTGGGCGCTGGCGCACATCGCAGCGAACGCGGTGTTTGCCCAATTGGTCTTCACGGGGCCTGTGTTCGTGCTGTTCCTGACCGAGCTAGGCCTCGACAAGGCGCAGGTCGGCTTGTTGCTGGCGTTGTTTCCACTGGCGGGCGTGGTCGCGCCCTTCATAGCGCCGCTCGTCGCCAGGGTCGGCTACAAACGCGTCTTTATGAGCCTGTGGGGCATGCGCAAGCTCGTGGCGGCGTGCCTGATCCTGACCCCCTGGGTGGCCGGCCGGGTTGGGCCAGAGGGCACGCTGCGCTTCGTCGCCGCGGTGCTGGCGGTCTTTGCCCTCTGTCGCGCCATCGCCGAGACCGCCCTCTTCCCCTGGCTGCGCGAGTTCGTGCCGGACCGGGTGCGCGGCCGCTTCGTGGCGGTGGACAGCATTCTCTCCACCTTGTTCGGCTTCGCCGCGGTCAGCCTGGCCGGCTATGTGATCGCGCGGACGCCAGGGCTGACCGGCTTCACGCGTCTCATCGGCGTCGGCGTGGTTTTCGGGTTGCTGTGCGTGGTTGCGGCCGCGTTCATCCCTGGCGGCGCGCCGATCCCCCGGGAGCGAACCGCCGGCCTCGCGGCGCGGGCGGTCTTCGCCACCTTGCGCGACCGGAGCTTCGGCCGCTTCCTGGCCGGTCTCGGTCTGATGGCGTTGGGGGCAGTGCCGCTCACTTCCTTTCTGCCGCTGTTTGCCCGCGAACGGATCGGGCTGGCGCAGGCCAATGTCATCCTGCTCCAGAACGCGCTGCTGGCCGGCGGGCTGCTCTTCGGCTATCTGTGGGGGTTGGCCGCCGATCGGCGGGGCAGCAAGCCAGTGATGCTCGCTGGTGTGGCCGGCGCGGCGCTGCTGCCCGCGTTGTGGCTGGCTGTGCCTGGCCAGAGCGCCTGGAGCTTTCCGCTCGCCCTGGCAATAGCGTTCCTGACGGGCATCGTGGCGCCCGCCTGGGCCATCGGCTCCACCCGTTTCCTCTTCATTGACGTGGCGCCGGCCGATGGCGCCGAACGCTACATGGCGGCCTACTATGCCTGGGCCGGGCTGACGGGCGCGTTTGGCGCGATGCTCGCCGGCCGCGTGTTGGAGAGCCTGCAAAGCCTCTCGCAAATGGGCGGGCCGGCTCTGGACCCCTACGGATTGCTCTTCGCCGCGGGCGTGGTCTTCTCGCTGGCGAGCCTGGCGCTTCTCGCCCAAATCAGGTCACGCGCGGCGTGATCAAATCCCTTTCTCACTGCAATCTGCAATTTGCAGCTTGCAGTTTCCTCCTATACGTGTATCGCCTGCCCGCTCACTACGTGCGCCGCTTCCATCAGCGCCTCGGATAGCGTCGGGTGCGCATGGACCGTGCGGCTGATCTCCTCAGCGGTCAGCTCCCACGTGCGGGCCACCAGACGTTTGACCTGTTGCCGCCATGCCTGGCGGGCTTGCGCTTGCGCCGTGCGCTCGGGGGCCGGAATCTCGCAGTGACACTCGGCACACCGCCAGCGCTGGATGCGGCGCCATTGCACGCCGCACCAGCCCAAGCACAACGTGGCCAGCCAATGCAGCACGAGATAGGCGCCGTTCTTCCAGATGTGCTGGCTCTGACAGACCGGACACTGCGTGGGGCGGCCCGCCTCTTGGGCCGGCGCCGGCGGCGCCGTCACCACGACCGCCGGCTTGGGGCCCGGTCGCCGATTCTCGAGCACCTGGGACAGCGCCGCCAGCACCTTGGCGCGATCATAGCGCAGGGTGCTTTCGGCGACCCCGATCCGGCGGGCAATTTCGGCCAGGTTGGCGTGTTCCAGAATATGCTGGAACGGCTTGACTTTTTCTACGTGCGGCGACGCGGCCGACGTTTACGCTGTGTATCTTCTCAATAATCCGGGGTAGGGGCACGGCCTTGCGCCTGCCCACCGGGGCGACCGCGAGGGTGCGCCCCTACAAATTGAGAAGATACTACGCTGTCACAACAGAAGCGACTCAGTGAGTTGAACGACGCCGTGGACGAGCGGCCATTGACCGAGAGCGAACAGGCCGAACGCGCCCACCTGCTGGCTGAATACGAACGCTCGGTCTTGCGGCGGACGCAGGCGTTTGCGGTCTTGACCCAACGCGGGCATCGGACGCCCATGTACGCCGAGTTGGCGAACAAGAGTCAGCCCCTCGATCGCCTTGACAATACGGGGCGATGGATATATCCTGCTACTGCACGTCGAGAACGGTGTGTTTACACGGAGAAGACCTATGACGATCAGCATGGAAATGAGGGTCCCCCCCCTACATTCAGCGTCTCTCGCAAGTCCTCCGCCGGCTGACGCCGGTGGAGCTGAGCCAACTGGTGCGCCTGGCGCCTGAGCTGCAGCGGGCCAGCTCAACTGAAACACTGGAAGCAGAACAAGAGGCCATCGCTTACTATCGCCGCGCGGCAGTGGATCTGACCGGGGGCAAGCCGCCTTCACTTCAGGACGAGTTCCTCGAGGGGCTGACGTACCAGGCGTATTTCGCGCTGCCGGAAGCCAGCCAGGATGCGCTTTGGGAGCGGATCTTTGCCGAGGATGATGAGAGGAGCTGACCGATGGACACAGCGACACTAGAGGTTGCATTACCGAACGATCTGTTCGCGTTATTGGGGTACTCGAAGCCGAAAGCTGCGGAAGCCGTGCGCGAGTTCTCCGTGTTGGGTTTATACCAGGAGCGCCGCATCTCGACCGGCAAGGCCGCCGAGTTGCTGGGCATCGGCACACGGGAGTTTGCCCGGTTGCTTGCGCGCAAGGGTATCGCCTATTTCGACTACTCACACGAGGAATTGGCAGATGAATTCCAGACCGTTGACGAAGTGGGAGAAACGGTCTGATCGGAAGGGGGGGAGCGATGACATTATCAACAATCTCGGTTCCGGTACCCGAGCCGCTTTATCGCAGGCTCGAACGCGTAGCGACGCTAACACGCCGCTCGATTACCGACATGCTGGCATCGGCGATCACGGTCGTGTTGCCCCCTGCACCTGATCTGCCCGAACCTCTGGCAGACGAGCTGGCCGGCATGATGTGGCTGAGCGACACGCAACTGCGTGCGGCGACGCGGCCGACGTTTACGCTGCAACAACAGAAGCGGCTCAACGAGTTGAACGACGCAGCGGATGAGCGGCCGTTGACTGAAAGTGAGCAGGCTGAACGCGCCCGCTTGCTGGCCGAATACAAACGCTCGGTCTTGCGGCGGACGCAGGCGTTTGCGGTTTTGACCCAACGTGGGCATCGGACGCCCAAGTATACTGAGCTGGCGAACAAGAGTCACCCGCTCGATTGCCTTGACAATATGGGGCGATGGGTATATCCTGCTGCTGTATGTCGAGAACGGTGTGTTTACACGGAGAAGACCTATGACGATCAGCATGGAAATGAGGGTTCCTCCTTACGTTCAGCGTCTCTCGCAAGTCCTCCGTCGGCTGACGCCGGTGGAGTTGAACCAACTGGTGCGCCTGACGCCTGAGCTGCCGCGGGCCAGCTCTGCTGAAACACTGGAAGCAGAGCAAGAGGCCATCGCTTACTACCGCCGCGCGGCAATGGATCTGACTGGGGGCAAGCTGCCTTCGCTGCAGGACGAGTTCCTCGAGGGGCTGACGTACCAGGCGTATTTCGCGCTGCCAGAAGCGAGCCAGGATGCGCTCTGGGAACGGATCTTCGCCGAGGAAAAGACCGGGCCGTACGATCTGGAGGAACACGATGCCCGATCTGGGGCTCGCGTGGCTGCTCGATAAATCTGTCGTTCGTAGGGCCGCTGAGGGTATCAGCGCCTCACTGGCGGCGGCGCCCTTGACCGTAGAGCAAAGCCTGGCCCTGCGACTGCTGCGGCGCGGCGCGCAGACCTCCGCTCTTGTGCTCATCACGCCTGAGACAGCCAATATCCTCCTTCATCGCGCGCAGTTACTTGCGGTTCGCCTGCTGCTGAACGATGTGACGCCGATCCGTCGGGGGCGCTATTTCTCGCGTTGGGCTCGTCGGCTGCGGGAATCCGGTTTCACCCGCGAAGATGCACTCGTGCTGAGTTACGGCACCTTTGGACTTTCGTCCAACGGGCTGATCCTGGGCGTTTCGGCCGTCGTAACCTTCGACCGTCCCATGATCCACAACTTCGAGGCCCAACAGGCAAAGGTTTTCCGACGTCTTACGGCAATGGCGGCGCAACTGCCGTCGCCGTACTCGGATGCCGCATTGCCGAGAGTTTTGACGCCGGACGATCTTCTCGCCACGAAGCGGTAGAGGGCCCTTCAATCCCTCGAAGCGCGATTTGACCGGTTCATTCACTCCTGATATACTCCTGCCGTTGTCTTTGGTATACACAATTGCGAGGCCGCGTCGCTCGCTGGTCTCTTCACCGCTTCTCCCCGGCATGCACGCGACCCCGCCTTGACTCGCGGAGGCGGCACCATGTCCGCTCGATCTGTTTGCCAACGGTTCTCCTTCGTCAGCCTGGTGCTCATCCTGAGCCTACTCCTCCCTGTGGGCAATCCACCTACAGTAGCGCAACAGCTGTCGGCCGTACCTGCCCCAACTCTTCACAGTTCCTCTGTCATGTTCATCGAGAACGTCGGCCAGTTCGCCGATGGCGCGCGCTTCCAGGTGCGCGGCGGTAGCGGCACGATATGGCTGGCCGAAGATGCACTGTGGATCACGGTGATCGAGCAGGGAAGCAGAGAGGCGTGGATCAAATCTTCCCTGCACACTGGCTCCCTTGCACCCCCACCCAGCAAAGGCGCGAACATCCGCCTCACCTTCCTCGGCGCCAATGCGCACCCACGGATTGAACCGTTCGACCGCCTGGACACCGTCGTCTCTTACTTCCTGGGCAACGATTCCGCCAAATGGCGGCCAGATGTGCCTGTGTGGGGCGGCGTGCGCTACGTGGAGCTGTACCCCGGCGTGGATTTGGAGGTCGCCAGCGAGGGCGGGCAGATGATCCAACGGTTGACGGCGCGCCCCGGCGCAGACCTGGCGGCGGTGCGAGTGCATGTCGAAGGCGCCGACGCAGTGACGGCAGACGGGGGTGTCTTGCGCCTGGGCACGGCTGCGGGCGAAGTCGCCCTACCACTGCTGCGGGTGGACGGATCGGAGGTTGCAGGCCCAAAGGTGCAGCAGCGCGGTGTACGGGCATTTGAGGTAGTCGCGCCCTTCACCTCGACAAATTCTGCCCCCACTTCTTGGGAAGCGCGCAGTCGGCAATCGCAAATCGTAAATCTACAATCCCCGGCCGACAACCCTGCCGACCTGCTCTACAGCACCTTCCTGGGTGGCAGCGATGCTGACGGTAGCTCTGGCATCGCCGTGAACGGCAGCGGGGCGGTCTACGTCACGGGATATGCCTTCTCCGTCGACTTTCCCACCACCCCCGGCGCGTTTGACACGAGTTATGGCGGGTCCGAGGACGCCTTCGTGGCTAAATTGAACAGCACGGGGTCGGCCCTGGCCTACGCCACCTTCCTGGGCGGGAGCAGTTATGACTATGGCATGGGCATCGCTGTGGACGGCAGCGGGGCAGCCTACGTCACGGGAGTGACCGGCTCCACCGACTTTCCCACCACCCCCGGCGCGTGGGACACGAGTTTCAACGGCGGGCCTGATGACGCCTTCGTGTCCAAGCTGAGCAACACGGGGTCGGCCCTGCTCTACGCCACCTTCTTGGGCGGCAGCAGTAGTGACGGTGGCAGGGGCATCGCCGTGGACGGCAACGGGGCGGCCTACGTCACGGGGGAGACCTGGTCCTCCGACTTTCCCACCACCCCCGGCGCGTTGGACACGAGTTTCAACGGCGGGCGCGAAGACGCCTATGTGGTCAAACTGAGCAACACGGGGTCGGCCCTGGCCTACGCCACCTTCCTGGGCGGCAGCGGCAGCGACTATGATTATGGCAATGACATCGCCGTGGACGGCAGCGAGGCGGCCTACGTCACGGGGTATACCTGCTCCGCCGACTTTCCCACCACCCCCGGCGCGTGGGACACGAGTTTCAACGGCGGGTACAGTGATGCCTTCGTGGCCAAACTAAACAGCACGGGGTCGGCTCTGGCCTACGCTACTTTCCTGGGTGGCAGCAGTGAGGACTATGGCTGGCGCATCGCTGTGGACGGCAACGGGGCGGCCTACGTCACGGGGCAGACACAATCCTCTGACTTTCCCACCACCCTCGACGCGTTTGACACGAGTTACAACGGCGGGGACAGGGACGCCTATGTGGTCAAACTGAACAGCACGGGGGCGGCTCTGCTCTACGCCACCTTCCTGGGCGGGGGCAGTTCGGACTATGGCAACGGCATCGCCGTGGACGGCAGCGGGGCGGCCTATGTCACGGGGGGGACCGGCTCCGCCGACTTTCCTACCACCCCCGGCGCGTTGGACCGGAGTTGGGGTGGGTACTGGGACGCCTTCGTGGCCAAACTGAACAGCACGGGGGCGAGTCTGGCCTACGTCACCTTC
>VGOD01000197.1 GCA_016876015.1 Chloroflexota bacterium | reverse complement strand
AGCACAGCCATGACGTCGTCGAGCTGGCGGCCGCTGAAAGCGCCGTTGCTGCCCAGATGGAGGATCACGACCGTGCCCAACTCGCCCGCGGCGCGGCGCGTCCGCAGCAGCTCGATCGCGGCCGGCGCTTGACGCCCCAACGCGGCGTCGAGATCCAGGCTGGCGATGGTCCCGGTCAACTCGTTTGCCGCACCCACCATCACCGAATCGCCGATGGCCGTGATCTTATCCGGTTTCAGAGGCGTCTTGAGGTAGGCGGCCGGATTCACACGGCGGCGCGACGGCAGGAAATCGGCGCCGGCCTCCGCCTCCCGGCCGGCCGGCGGAGGCGCAGCGAGGGGGATGGTGGACGAAACGGCTTGGGCTGCGGATGGCATCGAGGTCGCCGCGGCCATGCGCACTGGCGCGGGGGTCGAAACCGGTTCACTGGGGGTGGATGTGGCGGTGTGCGTCGGCTGCGTGTTCGCCGCCGGCTCACCGGCGGCAGCCGCCGCGACTGCCGCGTAGGAGATGTAGACCGCGGGCGCGTGTACCACTGACGCCGGCGCTGCAGGCGCAACCGGCGTGAGCGACACCGCAGGCGACGTCACGTGAACCTCTGTCACCGCGAGATACGCCGGCTGCGGCTGCGGCTGCGCGCTCACCACTGGTCCGCCAAGCGCCACGAAGAAGAGCGCGACCACTGCGGCCGCCGCCGCCCACCGCATCCCCAGCCAGGCGCGGCGTGCGCCGTGCGCGTCGCGCAGCGCATTCCAGGCCCGGCCCAACGCGCCCGTGCGGATGGGCATCTCGACGCAGCGATAGGAGAACTCCGCGAGCAGCGCGGTGATCGCCAGGCGAGCCGCCAGCAACCATACGCCGTCCAGCGCCACGTCGAGCTGCGGCCGCGTGACCATGAACACCGGCCAGTGCCACAGGTAGATGCCATAGCAACGCAATCCGATCCAGCGCAGCGGCCCCCATCCTAGCAGCGCCGCAATCACGCGGGCAGTGGGGTGAACCGCGCACGCGATCGCCAGGGCTGATGCGAGTGCGACCGCGACGAAGCCCCCCCGATACAGAAACGGCGTGAACTCATCCATCCGCACGCAGAAGGCAGCCAATCCGCCGAGCGCCAGCAGGCCGAGCAGGTTTGCCGGCCAGCCCTGGCCGCGACCTGCCCAACGCGGCGGCTTTCCCGGCAGCCAGACAAGAGCCAGCCCCGCGCCGATGAGCAGCGCGGCGGCGCGCGTGTCGCTTCCGTAGTAGACGCGGGACGGATCAACATCAGGCCGGTAGAGCAGCGCCATCAGCGTCACCGAGGCGGCCGCAGCCGCCGCGATTACCCAAACCAGATGCCGGCCGCGGAACACGCGCGCGGCGCCCGCGAAGAGCAGCGGCCACAACAAGTAGAACTGCTCTTCGACCGCAAGCGACCACAGATGTCTCAGGAGCGATGGCCGGCCCACCGTCTCGAAATAGGACTTCTGACTGAAGATGAGATACCAGTTGGTAGCATAGCCGACCGCGGCCGCGGCGTCGCTGCGCAGGCCGGCCACCTCGGCGGGCAGGAAAACCACGGCAAAAGCCAGGACGCTTGCCAACAGCAGGAAGAGCGCCGGCAGCAGCCGTCGCGCGCGGCGCAGCCAGAAAGCCCTGAAGTCCACCCGGCCGCGCTCGCGCCACTCCGCGAGCAGCAGCGAGGTGATCAGATAGCCGCTGATGACGAAGAAGATTTCCACGCCCAGGAAGCCGCCCGGCATCCACGGCAGGCCGGCATGATAGAAGACCACCGCGAGGATTGCGAAGCCGCGCAGTCCGTCCAGGCCGGGCAGATAGGGCAAACGCGGCCCGGCCGGCTGGCGGCGTCTTGTGGCTGACATCCCGTCATGAGACCTGGCGCTCATCGAACACACTCTTCTCGCATCAGCGAGCGACTTGGACAGTATAGCTGATCGTGGTCGGCGCGGCGTCGGAAGAGACCCGCAATAGATACCGCTGGGTGGCCGGCAAGCTGCCGGTCCAACGGCTGGCGCGCTCCGAAGCCGTGACCAGGGCCTGCCCATCCTCCAGGCCGCCGAGCTCCATGAACACATTCTGCGCGGGCGATGTTACGGTCAGCGTGACGGTCTGCCCCGCTTCGCCAGCCAGAAGATAGTACATCGTCTCGCCCGGCGTCAACCCCGAGCGCATCGCCGTCGTTTGGCTAGCAGGCGGCAATGCCAGATCCGCCGGGATGACCACGGTCAGGGTCACATCGGCGTCTTGTCCGCGGCCCGCGACGCGCACCAGGTAGTCTTGTGTGGCCGGCAGTTGGCCTTGCCAACGATCCACGCTTGCCGTCGCCGGCGGCAGGGGGGCGGCGGCATCGGGCCCCCAGACGGTGAGAGCAGCGTCTCCGCGCAGGGACCTGGCCTCCACCAGCATTGTCTGACCCTGAAACGCTCGCAAGACCAACGAGCGGATTTCGCCGCTGGCGATGCGGAGTGGCAGCGCGGCCGCGGTAGCGCCCGTCGCGAACTCGATGCGCTGCGGCTGCGGGGCAGGCAGATCTACGCCCGGCATCGAGCGGTCCTGGGCGCAGGTGAGCTCGATCGCATAGATCTGCTGTTCTGGCGCGCTTTGACACGTCGAACAGGAGGCCCCTTCGGCCGCCATCCATGAAGCGTGCAACAGGCAAAGGATGTTCCCCTGACGAAAGGCCGCGGCGCTCTCCTGGACGGCGCTCGACCGATAGCTTCTTTCCTCTTGCCAGCCCTGGAGGGCCAGCATCTTGCGCAGCAACGCATCCAGCGGCTGAAACAACACCGCACTGCGGCCCAAGACGCGCACCTGGCAGCCCCGCCCACTCTCGCCGCTGAAGGGATCGCCGAAGGGGACGATCGCCTGCCCGGCAGCCAACCCAGACAGCGCCGTCATGTCCTGCGCCAGCGCGTCGCACCTGGCCGGCGCGAAGCGCGCGGGGCCGCGCACGATCGCGACCAGGGGAACCGCGGCCGCCTGACGCACCGCGAGCTTTCCCTGATCCAGCGCGATCGTCGCCACATCAGCGACCCAGGTCGGCCCGCCGCGCAGATCGCCCAGGATGACCAGGTTCTCGTTGGCCTTCAGCCCGGTCGCAGCGCAGACGTAGCTGATACGCCGATCGCCCACCATGCCAGTTGCGCCTGTGGCCAGCCGGCAGATCGTCCGATCCTCCAGCTCGACCAGCCAGGCCGCGTCGCCCCGGCTGATGATCGCATCGGGCTGCGGCAGCCGCTCGGTCAGCCTGACCAGGATGCCGGCGGCGCCGGTCAGGGGGTTGGGCTGGCAGACGACGTGCTGGCCATCGGCCAGGGGAAAACAGGGATCGAGGACCTGGCTCCCCACGTTGCAGCGCCAGGCCTGCCGGTTCGGCACCGAGAGCGCGTTGGTCCAACACGCGCCGACCCGCGCCTCGCCAGAGGGCCGTTGCGGCGCGTAGTCTATTACCAGCGTGGCCGACGACGGGGCCGGCTGCGCGGTCGCTGCGCTCTGGTGAACCGGCTGCGGCTCGGCCGCACGCAACGCGTGCGGCGCCGTGGCTGCGGCCAGCTCCGCGGGGCCAGATGTCGTGTCGGGCTCGACCGTCGGCTGGAGAGACGCCGCGGGCCGCACGATCAACGCGCCGGCCTGAGATGGCGGTGGAGGAACGGTGGTCGGCGGCGAGGCTGTGCGGCTGGCGCACGCGGCGAGCCACACCGTCATGGCGACGGCGAGCAAGGCGATCAACATGCGCCGGGAGTGTGTCAGTTGGCCATCCCTCATGGCAGTCGCTTTCTCTAAACCAGATTACCGGGATGGCTCGATTGTAGCACAGGGCCATGCGACTGCACATCAGGGAAAGCGAGTATTCGCGCGGAGCGCGCTGGTAACTGATTCGAGGTATAGTAGCCGGACGGCTTTTAGCCTCCGGCGGGCCTGGCTGTCGGCCGTCGCCCGCGCAGCCAGAAGAAACCGCCCGGCAGACTGCCCAGGATGATCACGAGCTGCATCAACAGCGATACGGCAAGCGCGTGACCGGCCGGCACGCCGCCCAGTCCAAAGAAGAACGGATAGGCCGTCTGGCTGACGCCGATCCCGCCGATGGAGATGGGGATCATCAGCACGAGTGCGATCAGCGGGTTGAACAGGAAGATCACCGGCAGGGGCATCAGGCCGCCCATGGCCTGCGAAAGCGACCAGTTGACGAAAGTGGTACACAGGATGCCAAGCAGCGCGACTCCGAAGGCCTGCGCCAGAGCGCCGTAACGGAACCGGTAGGCGTTGAACGCCTCGGAGACGTGTTCCCAACGCGGGGCCAGAGGCGCCAACGGACGCCAGGCGAAAACGCGGCCGATCAGGCTGCGCAGCCGGCGACTCAGCAGCACGCCGAAGCCTGCGGCCAGGCCCCCCAGCGCAACGAGCGCGACCCCCTCGACTGCCCGCAGGTCGCGGTGTCCGGCGACGTTCACCGCCACGAGCGCGGCGATGACTGCCGTGCTCATGTACGCGATAAAGCCGACGATGCGATCCACGATCACCGAGACGGCGGCCGCGGCCGTGCGATCGGTGTAGCGCGCCAGCGTATAGCCGCGCATCACATCGCCGCCTACGTTGGGCAGGAAGTTGTTGAAGAAAAAGCCGACGAATTGGAACTCCAACAGCGCCGCGAACGGGATTCTTACGCCCTGTGCGACCAGCAGAATCCGCCATTTGGCGGCATTGACCGCGATCGCAGCCAGATAGAGGATCAGCGCCGCTGCGAAGAGCCATGGGTTGGCCGACGCGAGCTGTGCGCCGACTTCGGCCAGCTTCACCCGGCTGAATACCCAGGCAATCAGCGCCGCGCTGATGATGAACTTGAGGATAGTGGTGAACTGAACGCGCAAAACAAGAGCCTTTCGTCAGGATTTTCGCGCCAGCGCAGCCGGCCGCGTGTCGTCCCCGCGCCGCGTGATCTGCCGTTCTGCTTCCACATCGGCCTTTTGCGACCAGGCCATGTCCCAGACGACGTGGCGATCCTTTTTGACGGCGAAATCGTACCAGCCGAGCACCCTCGACCAGCCCTCTAGCACGGCCAGCAGGAACAGGGTCCAGATCAACTGCAGCGCCCCCCAGATTTCCTTGAGCGCGATCCGGGCGACGCGCGTGTTGCGGATGCTGGAGACAGCATAGCCGTACTTGGCCTTCAAGTAGAGGTGCCCTGCGTGATTGCGCCGGCGCTGGGTGACGAAGTCATGGATCGTTTCGGGGCCGGTGTTGTAGACCACCGCATCGGGCGCATAGCGCACCTGCATCCCACGCTGGATGAGCAGCGCCTCGACGAACGCCTCATCCATCGCCACGTCGGGCGGGATGCGATCGAACACCTTGCGGAACGCGATCATCTCGCCCAGCCGCGGGATCTCCAGACAGAGCTGATGCTCCAGGCGCAGGCGCAGATGGGTGAACAAACCGATCAGGTGATCGGGCGTATTGACCGGCATCTTGTGTGCGCCCGTCATGCCCACCGTGGGATCGTGAAACATGCGCACCAGGTGTTCGACCGCGTTTTCATCCGGCAGCGTGTCGCCGCTCTCCAACACGCAGATGTTCTCCTGGGCATCGGCCAGGAAGATATTGACGGCTGCGGTCTTGCCTTCGCGTTTCGGCTGAACCAGCAGCTTGATGCGCGGGTCTTTCAGCGTGTACGATTCGACGATCGGCACGGTGTTATCAGTGCAGCCGCTGGCGACGACGATGATCTCAGCGACCTCGACCTCGTGCAGGTGTTGATCCAACAGCGCGGCCAGCAGCCGGCCGATGTTGGCCTCCTCGTTATAGGCTGTTACGCCTACGCTACAACGCAACTTGGGGGATTGATGATCCAACCACGCCTCCTTGGGTTTCGCTCATCGGTCCGGCAACAGCTCGGCGATGGACTGGCCGATGACATGGGTCGGCGTCCGATGCAGCGGCAGGTAGCCATCGGCGACCAGCTCGGGCGTCGGAACGCTCGCTTCGTCAGGTTTGTCGGACACGGCCATCAACACGCAGCCGCGTGCGGTCAGCCACCGCGCCAGATCCACGACCTCGCGCGTCAGACAGATCTCTTCGACCAGACGCCGCGCCAGGGGTATGTCATCGGGCAGATGGCCCATGCGACTGACGGTCTCCCGGTATTCGCGGCGGCGAAACGCCTTGAACGGGGTCGCGTCTTTGGCCTGCACGCGCGCGTAGATGTCGTCGTGCAGAGTCTGCAGGGCCGCGTTGGGCAGGCGTGAACGCATCTCGTGGACCTCAGCGATGAACTGACCAAAACCCTTCAGGCGGCCGCTGTCTACCTCTTCCAGCACTCCTTCCAGCGACCGGCAGCCTGCACTGATGATCAGACAGATGTAAGCCAGGTAGTCCTGGTTGTCGGCCGTGAAAGGATGGTGCTTCGGGGTGTTGATCGCGACATAGGCGCGGCGGAAGACTTCCTGATCGAACGCCGGGCCGAGGGCCTCGGCGACGGTAGCTTCGATCGCGGCGATGCGCGCCCGGTCAATCGCAGCGTCGTTGCGGCCACGCGCGCCCAGGGCTGTTTTGTCAATGTCCAGGATCACCGCGGTGCGTGCATCAAGCGCTGCGCCCTCGCCGCGCAGCCAGGAAGCAAACTCAGCCAGTGCGTTCCAGCGATTGGCGACGAAGACGCCATCTCTGATGTCCACCTGCAGGGTTTCATCCCGCTCCGCGGCAATGAAAGCCCAACCGCGCCAGCCGCCTGCCCCGCGCACGTTGCGAAAGGCATTGGCGTCCGCCAGCGCGGTGTCGCCCAGATAGACCAGCTCCGCCAACTGGTCGCGCATGCCGTTGAGGTTGCGGCCGCGGCGCAGCAGCCAGGCCAGCGTCTGCGCATAGGCCGGGTCCTGTTTGCGCGGACGAGCAGGGCCCGATAGTCCCATCTCGCGCCACGCCTGGTCGAAGCCGGGAATGCGGGGGTCCATCGCATTCAGATCGCGGAACACGACCAGATCGCCCAGTAGATCGTAAAGGGTTAGCTTGCTCGACATAGAATTGACACTCTCGATACTCACGCCCGCCAATCGAGCCGCCGGCTGACGAACGCCAGCGCGGCCAGACAGAATAATACCAGCACCGCCAGATTGAGCCAAAATCGGCCATCCAATGTTGAAACCAGCGCGCTCCGCACGGCCTGCGTTGCATAGGTCGTCGGCGTCAGGTAGCTCGTCGCCTGCAAGATCTTCGGCAGACGCTCGATCGGCGCCATCACCGGCGAGAGCACCGCCAGCCCCAAGGTCAGCAGCGTGATGATGATCGAGCTTTGCTCTCGCGATCGGCAATAGACTCCCACGATCGCGCCCAACACCGAGAGGGCGATCGAGCCGAGGACAAGCGCCAGCGCCAGCAGCGGGTGGGGCTGAACCGGCGCGCCGAGCCAGGCCGTCCCGATGAGCAGGGCGAAGAGCGCGCCCGGCAGCGACATGACCAGGAACGCCAGAACGACGGCCAGGATCAGCGAAACCTTGTCCGTCATCAGCGTGGCATAGTAGTCCAGCGCGGCCGTCTCCTGCAGGAAGGCGAAACGCGATGCAACCTCGCGCATGTTGCCGAACAGCAGGCTGATCACCACATTGCCGGAGAGAAAATAGATCGCATCGGACGAGCGTGCGCCATAGCCGGCGACCAGCAGCTTCCAGAACGTCAGTGTGAACAAGGGCAGAAAGAAGCCGCCGACAAGGGTCGCCCGCCAGAACCAACGCATACTAAGCAGTTGCATCCGAAAGAGCAGCCAGAGCGCGGCCAGCGGGTTGACGCGAAAAGGTCTCGGCATGTATAGTCTCTCGTTGTGAAGGACACCTGTCACGTGGCGGCTGTCGTCTGTGAACCCACCACGCGCCAGGAGCTTCCGAAGCGCCTGCCGCGTGGCGGTGATTTCCAGGACAGTCGCCCATGCCGCGGCCGGCGCCAGTGCGCAGCCTCCCTGTGGGACGGCGGATGAAAAGTCATTGCGAGGAGCGTAGTGTGCGACGAAGCAATCTGCCTCGCTAGCCGGGAGATTGCTTCGCAAACCGCGCTCGCAATGACTGGCGGGAACGATTTTCAGGCCAGCAACCCTTCGTTGCCTGTGACGGCCAGGTAGTAGTCCTCCAGGCTGGCACCGTGGATGCGCAGATCGGCAAGATTTCGCAGCGAAGTGCGCATCAAAAGCCGTTGCACGGCTTCGTCCGCGACGGTCCTGGCGGTGGTGATGCGCCAACGACAGGCATCGAGTCGCCGCGCCGGCAGCCCCAATCCCGCGATCAACTGCTCGTTGGCCGGGCCGGCCTCGCGCCAGGTCAGGTCGAGGTGCACCTGGTCGCCCAGGCTGGCCCGCAAGTAGCCGGGCGCGCCCTGCACCAACAGCCGGCCGCCCGCGACGATCGCCACCCGCGAGACGACCGTCTCGGCTTCCAGGACGTTGTGCGTCACCAGCACGATGGTGACGCCGTGTTCCCGGTTCAGCGTGAGCAGGTGATCCCAAACCAGGCGACGCAGACCGGGGTCCATGAAGTTGGTCGGCTCGTCGAGCATCAACACGGCGGGCGCGCCCATCAAGATGCTGACCAGGCCGACCAGCCGTTGCTCGCCGCCCGACAGGCGTCGCACAACGCGTTCGCGCAGCCGCGCCAGCCCCCATTCCTCGATCAGGCGATCGGCCTCGCCGCGGGCCGGCCGGTGCGCCAACCCGCGCAGACGCCCCGTGAAGTAGATCGCCTCCTGGACCGTGAAATCGTAGAGCGCCTGGCCCGTCTGCGGCAGATAACCCACCTGCTGAGCGATCAGCGCGGGCTGGCGGCCGATGTCGCATCCGTTCAGCAACACCTGGCCTGCGGTTGGCTTGAGCAATCCGAGCATCTGCCGGATTAGCGTCGTCTTGCCCGCGCCGTTCGGTCCGAAGATGCCCCACACCGCGCCCGCGGCGATGCTCAATGAGATGTCCTGGTTCGCGGTCACCGCTGGCGGGCCGGCGTAGACCTTGGTGAGGTGCGCGACCTGGAAGACAGGCTGCGGTTCGCTCACGCCAGGAAGCCTTGCGCGGCCAGCAGCTCGGCGTTCAAGAGCGCGCCGCCGGCTGCGCCGCGAATCGTGTTGTGGCCGAGGACCAGAAACTTATAGTCTTGGATCGGGTCCGGCCGCAGGCGACCGACGCTCGTCGCCATGCCGTTGCCCGCCATCCGGTCGAGCCTGGGCTGCGGACGGTCCTCGGCGGTGTGGAGGATGATGGCCGGGTCGGGCGCGGTGGGCAGGCCCAGGCGCTGCGGCTCGCTGCGGTAACCGCGCAACGCAGCAGCCACTTCGTTCAGTCCCGCCTGTCGCTTCAGCTTGACCGAGACCGCCATCAGGTGGCCGTCTTGCACCGCCACCCGGTTCGCCTGCGCTGAGACGACGAAATCGGCCAGTGCGACCGCGTCGCCGGTGAAGGTCCCCAAGAGCTTGCGCGGCTCCGCTTCCAGCTTGGGCTCTTCGCCGCCGATGAAGGGAACCACGTTATCCAGGATCTCCATCGAGGCCACACCAGGATAGCCCGCGCCAGAGATCGCTTGCATCGAGACCACATTGACCGCGGTCAATCCAAAGGCGTCGTGCAGCGGCTTCAGCGCGCAGACCAGGTGCGTCGTCGTGCAGTTGGGATTCGTGACGATGAAGCCAGACCTGCGCTCTCGGCTGCCCTCGCTGCCCGGCGGGGGAGAGGCCAGATGGCCGCCCCAACCTCGCCGCGCCTGTTGGATGGGGATCAGCGCCGTGTGATCCGGGTTGACATCGGGGATCAACAGCGGCACGTCAGGATCCATGCGGTGCGCGGATGCGTTGGAGCAGACCGCAAAGCCCGCGGCAGCCAGGCTCTCTTCGTAGGGGCCGGCCATGTTCCCTGGCAGCGCCGAAAAGAGCAGACGCACGGCTTGCGGGATCGCAGCCGGCTCCGTGGGAACCAGTTCCAGATCGGCGACCGCCGGCGGCATCCCGCCCGGCAGCAGCCAGTGGCACGCGTCGGCATAGCGCCTGCCCACCGAGCGATCGGATGCGGTCAGCGCGGCGATCTCGAACCACGGATGATCTGCCAGCAGTTGGATGAAACGTTGGCCCACGGCGCCGGTCGCGGCCAGGACGCCGACCTTGAGTTTGGAGTTCATCTGTTCAGTTGCCACGGTTGCGCCACTCCCAGTATTCTTTCAGGTTTCCACTACAGTTCTTGCTCGGCCAGGGCGATCACATCCGCGTGCACGCCGGCCGCGGCGGCGTCTACGCCTGCGCCGCGGCCCTGGAGCGCCAGCGGCGTGTCGGGATAGTAGCGTGTCTGAAACGCGACCAGGTTATCGTTGCCGCGCAGCCGGCCGAGCGCCGAATGGAGCGGGACGGCCTGTAACCCGACGGTCGCGCGGCCCTCCCGCAGCTCCGCGGTGTAGCGCAGTGCTTCGCCCGCGGCCTGCGCCGCGGCGGCGCGCGCAGCGAAGGCATCGTTCAACTCCGGCAGGCGAGCCAGACAATCGGCCAGCGATAGTATACCATACTCCGCCGGCAGGAACGCGGCGACCTGGACATCGCTCAGCTCCAATCGCCAGCCGAGGGTGCGCGCCAGGATCAGCGCCTTGCGCGCCACGTCCATCCCGCCCAGGTCAATCCGCGGGTCTGGCTCGGTGTAGCCCCGGCGCATCGCCTCGGCCACCAGGTCCGACAAAGGCTGCC
>VGOD01000196.1 GCA_016876015.1 Chloroflexota bacterium | reverse complement strand
GATCAGTTTGTAGGGCCGGCTCCAGCGATTGACCGGGATCAGATCCCAGGTCCGCGCCCGCACGTGTTGGATCCAGCGTTCCATGTTCAGCAGGCAGGTAATCATCCCCCCACCGCTGCCGCCGGCCGCCGCGACGCAGATGACCGGCTTGCCGCGCAACCCGCTTTCGTCCCCGCGACTGGCTTCGCAGCGGCGCAGCCGGTCGGTGAACGCCTTGGCCGCTTCGCTCAGGTCGCCCCAGTAGACCGGCGTGACCAGGATCAACGCGTCGGCCTGGAGCGCGGCGCAGTGGAGCGGCTCGAAGCCATCCTCGCTCAATTGCTGGCCATCTCTCCCCACCGGCCGGCACACGTGCTCGGTGCGGCACGCGCCCCAGCCGTTGTTGCACTGCACGCAGGCGTTGATCCCCGCGTCCGTCAGGCGCACTTCGTCCGCCTGACCGCCGGCCATCCGCACCCCTGCCGCGGCCGCGGCCGCGCACGCGGCCGTCAACCCATTGTCATTGGGGCTGGCGCTGAACACAATGACCTTCATCTCTCTCCTCCGGCAGCTACCCCTTCCCCATCTTGCGCAGGCTGTCCAGACAGCGCGCCACAACCTCCAAAGGCGGGTACTTGTAGCTTTCCTGCTCGACGATGTACCACTCGGTGCCGGCCTGCGTCTCGCACAGCTCGAAGACTCGGCTCCACGGCACATCGCCCTCGCCGATGATCGCCTTAGAATCGCTTGCAGAGAACTCTTTCAGATGCACCGTGATCGCCCGGCCAGGGTAACGCGCCAGGTAGGGGACCGGGTCGCCGCCGCCGTGCAGCGCATTGCCCAGATCGAGCTGCATGATCACCTCTTCCCGGGTGTTGGCGAAGAAGGTGTCCCACGGCAGCTCGCCGTCCAATGGCTGGAACTCGATGCCGTGGTTGTGGTAGCCCGTGAGCATCCCGTAGGGCTTGAGGCGCTCGGCGATGCCGTCGAAGATGCGGGCTGTTTCTTGCCAGGCCGCGCGCGAACTGCGACGCTCCGGCGGCAGGCCCGGCACGACCAGGTATTTGTTGCCGAGGATGCGGTTGAACTCGACGGTGCTGGCCAGCTCGTCGCCCAATAGGGTGTCCAGGCGGATGTGCGTGCCGCAGCACTTCAAGCCGAGGTCGTCCAGCATCATCCGCAGCTCTGCGGCGCTGCGGTCGTAGTAGCCGGCGAACTCGACGCCGGCATAGCCCATCCTGGCGACTGCCGCCAGCGTGCCCGACAGGTCGCGCGCGCAGTCTTCGCGCACCGAGTAGAGTTGGAGTCCGATCGGAATGGCCATGGCAATGCCTCCCTATATGATCGAGTAGGGACGATCTCTTGCGATCGCCCCTGTTCTGCAAATCGCCCCATTGGCCTCACGCAAAGGCGCAAAGGACGGTTGAGTGCTTCTGGCCGCCTCTGCGTCTTGGCGTCTTTGCGTGAGCTATCCTGCAAATCGCCCCATGTCACCCAGTCACCCCGTCACCTTGTCACCTTGTCACCCCATCACCCCACCGCCTCGAGCGTCTGCCGATACAACCGCATCGGCGACGACGCGTCCGCGGAGAAGGGCTTCAATCGCACGCTGAAAGTCGTCTCCGTGTTGTGGAGCAGGTACTGGGGCAGCGGACCAGGGCCACAGCTATTGCTTCCCAGGCCGCAGTGCGCATGATCCAGGTTCAGGATCGTCTCGCCGTGGCGCTTCAGCTCATAGGTGTGCCTGGCGACGGTGAGATCCTCGGTGGTGTAGTGGTGGGCGCTGACGTTGAGCAGCGGCATCCCGATCGCAAGCAGGCCCGCCCCGCGCAGATCGGTCACGGCCGCCCACCGCACATCTGCTTTGTTGCCGTTCTCCTGCGGGAAGACATAGGGTACGTACTGTTCTTGCACCGCGCCGCTGTAAACTCCCACCGCGGCGCTTTCCTTCCGGTCAATGTAGTTCTCGTGCGGCCCGCGACCGTACCAGGCGAACTGATCCAGCCTGCCCGGCAGCCGCATCTGCAACCCCAGCCGCGGCAGGATGAGCGCAGCCTGGCTCAGCGGCTTCACGTGCGTGCGCACGACCACATCACCGGCGCCGTAGATCGTATAGAGATAAGTCACGCCGAACGCCGGCCGCAGCGCGTAGCCGGCGACCGTAGCCTCGACCTCCACCTGCACCGCCGTTGGCAGCTCGCGCACGACTTCCACGCGTGAGACGCGCTGGCCCAGCCGATCCAGGCCGGCCTTGCGCCATTCGACCGCAATGCGCACATCGTTGTCGGTCGGCGCGCGCCAGACGTTCAGCCGCGGCCCTGCAAGCACGAGCGGCATACCCTGGTACTCCCAGGATGCCAGCGCGCCGCGATAGGCGTCGAATGCCAGCCGGAAGTCGTCGCCGGTCACGATGATGGCGCGTTGCGTCGTCTCGACCTTTACGGCCGGCATCGCGCCGAGCTGGATGGCCGGCGCAGCCAGGGCAGGCGCGGGCAGCTCGAACTGCGCCCAGGCCGCCAGAGAGCCGGCCGGCGCCCACGGCAGGTCCTGATTCAGGCTGAAGCTCAGCTCCAGCCAATGGGTGGCGCCTGGGACCGGGGCAGGCAACGGGTAGTCGAGCGTCACCGTCTCTGCGCAGCCGGCTGCGATGTCCAGCTTCGGCAGACGGCCCTGAGATAGCACGTCGCCGTCGCGCGTTACACGCCACACGCCCGTCAGGTGGCTCAAGGAATTGAACGCATAGCGGTTGGCGATCTTGACCGTCCCGGCCGCCAGCTCAACCGCCTCGACCTGCACCGGCTCCAGGATCTTCTTGTACTCGATCAGGCCGGGATACGGCGTGCGGTCGGGCCAGTTCAGGCCATCCACGCAGAAGTTGCCGTCGTTGGGGTGATCGTCGAAGTCGCCGCCATAGGCGAACCACTCCTCGCCGGACTCTGTGCGCTGGCGGACCGAGTGATCCACCCACTCCCACACGCAGCCGCCCATCAGCCGCGGATAGGCGCGAATGGCGTCCCAGTATTCTTTCAGGTTGCCGGGGCCGTTGCCCATTGCATGGGCGTACTCGCACATGAAGAAGGGCAGCGGATCGCCGGTCTTCTGGCCTTCGGAGATCAGCCGCTCCACCGTCGGGTACATCACGCTGAAGACATCTACCACGCCGGCATAGGGCTTGCCTCCATTCCGATTGCCCCAACCGGTCGCGCCTTCGTAATGCACCGGCCGCGTGGGATCGTAGCGATGGATCCAGTCAGCCATTGCTGCGTGGTTGCGGCCATAGCCCGATTCGTTGCCCAGCGACCACATGACCACGCAGGGGTGATTCTTGTCCCGCTCGACCATGCGCACCGCGCGGTCCAGGTAGGCCGCCTCCCACGACGGATCCTCGCTGAGTTGATCCTGGTCGCCGACCGGACCGAAGCCGTGGCACTCCAAATCCGCCTCGTCCACGACATACAGACCATAGCGATCGCACAGGTCATACCAACGCGGATCGTTGGGGTAGTGCGATGTGCGCACCGCGTTGATGTTGTGCCGTTTCATCGAGAGGACGTCCTGGATCATCGAGGCCAGAGAGACCGCGTGGCCCAGGTCGGGGTGCGTATCGTGCCGGTTGACCCCTTGCAGCTTGATGGCCGCGCCGTTGAACAGGAAGACGCCGTCTACGATCTCGATCTTGCGAAAGCCGACGTCGAACCGCTCGACTTCGACCAGCGCGTTGTCGGCGTCATACAGGCTCACAAGCAAGGTGTACAGGTGCGGCTCCTCGGCCGACCATTTGGCCGGCGACTGCACCGGGAACGCGGCCTCCAGCGTCGTCTCGCCGCCGGCCGCCAGCACGATCGGGCCGGCGATCTCACGGTCGAAGATCGGCGGGGCGGTTGCCTCCAGCGAATAGAGGCCACGCGGCAGCAGGCGGGCCGCCACGCGGCAGCCCTGGGCTGCGGCCGCGGCGTAATTCTTCAGCGCCAACCGGAGCCGGAGCGTCGCGTCTGTGTAGCTCGCGTCGAGCTCGGTGGTGATCTCTACGTCGCGGACGTGCACCGCTGGCGTCGCAAAGAGATAGACATCCCGGAAGATGCCGTTCAGCCGCCACATGTCCTGGTCCTCGAGATACGCGCCGTCGGACCACTGGAAGACCTGGACCGCCAGCAGGTTCTCGCCGGGCCGCACGAACGGTGTGATCCGAAACTCGGCCGGCGCGTGCGCAACCTGGCTGTAGCCGACCATCTGCCCGTTGATCCAGACGTAGAACGCGGAATTGACCCCTTCGAATTCCAGGAAGACCTCTTTGCCAGTCCACGCTGCGGGCAAGCTGAAAGTGCGACGGTAGGCGCCGCACGGGTTCTCGTTCGGCACGACCGGCGGGTCCACGGGATAGGGGTAGTTGACGTTGGTGTAGTTCGGCTTACCGTAGCCGTGCATCTGCCAATTGCCCGGCACCGGGATCATGTCCCAGTCCGAGGCGTCGAAGCTTTCCGCCTGAAAGCCCGCGGGCACATCAGCCGGGGATGCCGCATAGCAGAACTGCCAGCGACCATTGAGCAGCTTGAAGAAGGGGGACGCGCCCCGTTCGCCGGTCAGCGCGGCCCCGGCGTCCGCGTAGGGGAGCAGCGTGGCGTGCGCTGGCTCGCGGTTGCGGCTGAGGAGTTGGTGGTTTTCCCAGTCGTTGGGCATGAACACAATAATCTCCTTTCAAGGACGAGTCGCCGCGGCACGGGAGCGGTACTCCGGCTCGGCCTGCTCGATCTCCGCAGCCGTGACCTCGCGGCCCAGGTGCGCGGACAGGTAGATGCCTTCGGTGATCAGCGCAGTTTTCAGCGCCAGGCCGGCAGTGTCCAACAGCGGCACGCGGCCCAACTGCGCCCAAACCCAGTGGCGCTGCGAGTGATCGTAGGCTGCTTCGAGCGGATTGCACTGATGCCAGCGCCAATCGGCTGTTTTCAGGTCGAACGTGGCGTTCAGCTCCATGTCGGCCAGCGTGGTGAAGTAGCCCAGCGGCTCCACGCGCAGCCCGCCGTGCGCGCCGAAGATGCGGTCGCCATCGGACTGCTCCGCCTGGATGGCCCACGCCTCTTCGATGAAGTAGGTGATGCCGCCGCCCAACCGCACCAGCCCCATTCCCAGCTCCTCGACATTGTACTTGCCGCTGGCGCGGCGGTCGGCGTACATGTTGTCGAGCATCTGGAACGCGTTGCCAGAGACGCTGAGCACCGGCGGGTTGCCCAACAGCCACAGCATCCGGCTGATGTGATAGACCGCCATGTCCACCAGTGCGCCGCCTCCGGCTGATTCCTTCTGGACGAACGCCGGCGTGCCATAGCCGTCCACCCAGGGTCGCCCGCGGCGCCGGTAGTGGCTGGACTTGGCGTAGTAGATCGCACCCAGATGGCCCTCGTCAATCAGGCGTTTGGCCGCGCGCGCCTCGGCAGAATAGAGCGTGTTGAGCTGGATGTGCAACATGCGCCCCGTGCGTTGGGCCGCGTCATACATGGCCCTGGCCTCGCCGTAGAACCAGGACATCGGTTTTTCACAGTAGACGTTCTTGCCCGCCTCCAGCGCGGCGATGGTGACCGGCATGTGCAGCCGGTTGTGCAGGCAGACATCCACCGCCTGGATGTCATCGCGGGCCAGCAGCTCGCGATAGTCTTCGTACACCGCCGGGATGCCATTGGCGTGCGCTACGCGCTGCGCCTCGTCGGTGCGGATGTCGGCCACGGCCACGACCTCGGCCTCGGCCACCTCGCGATACCGATCGAGGTGCACCTTGCCGATCTGTCCGACGCCGATGACGCCGATGCGTACCTTGTCGCTCATAGCCTGTTCCTCAAATTAGAGAAAACGCCTCGTGGTCAAGGCCGCTCTCGTTCTCGGCCTCAAGCTTTACGTTGACCCAAACCTTAGCCTCAGCCTTACCCTCGACCTCAATACATCATCCGCTCGCGATAGACATCCACGATGTACCGGTACGTATCGTACCGCACCGTTGGCGGGACCGAGTGATCGGAGGCGAAGACGAGCCGTGCGCCGCGCGCTTTCATCCCGTCAATGTAGTGCGTCACTTCACGACGGATGATGTCGCGATCATTGGTCTCGAATACCCGCACGTCTAGCCCGCCGATGAACGTCAGCTTGTCGCCGTACTTCTCCGCAAAGATGAAGGGATCGTTGTCTTTGGCCTTGCGCTCCATCGGGTGCAGGCCGTCGAAGCCCGCCGCGACGATCATCGGCAACGCAGCGGCCGTGCTGCCGCAGGTGTGCAGCACCACCGGCAGGTCGTAGCTGTGGAAGAAGTCCACCATCTCCGTGAAGTACGGAAAGATCAGCTCGGCCAGGACCTTGGGCGAGGCGAAGAGGCCGTTCTTGTAGCCCAGATCTTCGTACATCCAGATGCCGTCAGGCAGGCCGATGTGCTCGAACTGGTAAGTGTAGTAGCGTTTGTGGAAATCGGTGTAGACGCGATTGTAGTCGTGGATCCAGCCGGGATCCAGGAGCAGGCTCTGATAGAGGGTCAGATCCCCCATGCTCTGGCGCATCGTCTCCCAGATGAACATGTGGCCGTAGTGCGCCCATGCGCCTGCTGCGCGCGCCCTGGCCAGGTTCTTGTGCGTCTCGTCCAGGTCGCCGAGCCGCTTGAGGTCGAATTCGAGCAGGTGGGGCCGATAGTCGCGCTCCCAAATCTCGCGTGAGGTCATGCGGAAGTGAATGTGTTCCGGCGTGCCCGACTTGTGCTTCCAGTACTTGAGCGCCGCGCCGGAGCCGTTGCGCTTCACCTCCCATTCGTCGGTTTCTTCGAGCAACTCGCTATAGCCGCGCAACGGCTGGATGTCGAACCAGCCGCCCACGCCAGCCATGTCGTAGCTGAAGTGCTCCCAGGCCGGCACAGGCTCTTCATATTCACCCGCGACCGTGACATCTTCCCAGCGGCCATCCGCTCGCCGCCAGCGTTTCTTGCCGACCTCCTTGTAGACCATCCGCGTGGGATAGCCTTGCTGGACCCATGCTGCGATGCTATCGGCCCAGGGGCCATCCACCAACCCGACGCGCTCCGCCTTGCGCCTGCGGAGCAGATCCTCGATGACGCTGTGTCCTGTAGCCATCCGATCTGTTCCTCCTTCTGGGGAATCCGCCATTGAGTAAACCACAGGTCTGCCCGTTTGACTATGGCCTGCGTCAGGTTATTGTAAGTCAACTGCAAGCTTGTCTGGTTGACACGAAACTATGCAATACCCTATAATGGTAAAGGGAGCGGATGTGCTTTCATTGAGACAGAGTGCAAGGCGCGCTGATATTCTCAAATCCATTGACCACAAGGGCAACTCGTGCTATGATCCACCACAGGCGAAGTCGTTCTTACAGTAAAGGAGGTGCTGCATGATGCACAAAACTCGAACCACATTGGCGATCATCACCGATTTGCTGGCACTGGTGATGGTCTTGCTGGTGACCGGCTGTGCAAATCTCCCAGCGAAGCTGACCCCTGCCGCCCTCCAGACCCCGCCTGGCAGCTCCGCGCGGACCAAACCCATGCCCCCCATCGAGATGGATCTGAACATGCGCGGCCGGCCGACCCTGGGCGCCACGGTGCAGGTTGACTTGCTGGTCAAGCTGCTGGCGGATGCGCCCAGCGCCGCTGTCACGCTGACCCTGCCAGCCGGCAGCATCGAGCTCGCCGGTGGCGAAACCGTGTGGCAAAGCGTTCAGCGGGCCGAAAACCCTGCCATCGGCCCGGTGCAGCACGCGGTGTGGCAAGGCTCGTCGCCGAAGGGTGAAGCCACAGTCCTGACGACCGCGCTGCGCATCACCCAGAACGGCTACTACCAGATCCATGCGTATGCGTATATTGACCTTGGGATAGGCGGGCGCTATGGCAACTTCGCGGACCTGTATCTGCTGGTGGACGGCGCCGAGGCCTGGGTCGGCAAACAGCCGCCCAAGAACAACTGGACAGGCAGTGGGCTCAGCCCGGCGGGCACACTCATACCACCGGAGAGTTCGCCCATCCAAGGCCGCTTGTATCTGACCGGGCCTCTCGCGCTCGACCAGGAAACGGAGTTGATCTACGAGATCGCGGCCGCAGCCGATTTGGACAACCTGACCGTTGGTATTACTCTGCCAAGAAAGGGACTAGTGATTGCGCAGGTAATCATGCTGCATGGCACTGGCTTAACGCTTCTCGCTCTCGAGCGAGATCCTATGCTTTGGCAAGGAAGAATGGTCAAGGGCGAGCGGATCGAGATCAGAGTAAGACTTAAGCCGGTGCTGACAGGAGAAGGTGCGATAAGCGCTTTCGTAAGTCAGCAAACCGCGAACAGCGTGTTTCTTCTCCATTATGATGCAGTGCGGGGCCTGAAGGTCTACGTGCCCCGCTTGGCAGATTAGCCTTCAGATTGTGGGTCAAGGAGGATCTCAAATGGTCACGCTACGCCGGTTGTCCGAATTGACTCTGATCTCTGCTGTTGCCGTTCTGCTGGTGACCGCGATGGCGACGCGGCGTAGCGAAGGGGCTATAGTACGGCAAGATCAAGGCGCTGCCGTTCGACAGATTTCCGCGACACCATTCGCTCCAAATGCTCACAGTGACACTGAAGACCCTGCCAAGATGGACGTGAATCCGGTTACTGTCTCGGGCGTGATTCGCTATCAGAGTGGCGGGGCGCAGTTGCCGGCCGCACACGCCAGGGTATACCTGCTGCAATGGCCGTCCATGCCATGGCCCGCTGAAGCGCCGGCGACCGTCTATGCGGACGCCGACGGCCGGTATGCCTTCCTGCCGTACATGTTGCCGGCGCAGGTGCATCTCGCTGTCGAGACACAGAACGGCTCTCATTGGGTCGGTTCACCTCAAGGAACGTCATGGGTGTATCGCTGGACTCAGAGGGCTCCTATTGCAGTGCCTTATGAAAGCACTGTGCTTCAGATTGACTGGACGCTTCCCGAAGGAGACGGCTCTCCCGGTGCCTGGCACATCTTCGAGACCGCGAATCTGTATCGCAGTGGTTTCGGTGTTTACATCTGCCCTTTGGTCAAGTTCTACTGGCCAGCGTCCGGTACGCACTCAACTGGCCTGAGTATCAACCTGCTCGGCGGTTACTACGCTGATGAGAACGACCCTGACGTCATCCTACATGAGTATGCCCATGCGGTGATGCGGTGCACCTATGGCTATTTTCCTGGCGCTCAATCGGGTCACACATGGACCGGCCCCACAACCCTCCAGGTGGCCTGGACTGAGGGTTGGGCTGGCCATGCCCAGGGCATGGTGCAGGACGATGCGAGTTATGTAGACCTGAATCGCGATGGTAGCATCTCTGTTGATTACAATCTTGAGGACAATCTTGGAGGCGCGACTGTCGAAGGCGCCGTTGGCAGTCTGTTGTGGGACATCTATGACAGCGTCAATGAGACTGGCGACAATGTTGCCTGGCGCTCAGCGCCGATCCTGGCTGCCTTCGGCCGGCCGGTGGCGACTGCTGGCAGCGACAACATCGGCGACTATGCCGACACCGTCCACGAAGCCTGGGACAACTTCATCGCCGCAGGCAGGACATGCACCGATACCTGGCAGGTGTTCAACCTGCACGGCATCAACAAGGATGCCAGGGCGCCCGATTCGTGGGTGTTGCCGTTAGCGTCTCTCCAACGTAACACGCAATTCATGGTCTACTGGCGCGGCGCCGATGATTGTGCGGGTATCCAGGTGTACCACCTGTTCTGGCGGCCATCGCCCAGTCTCACCTGGACCAGGTGGTTCGAGCCCGTTGGCACCACAGCCACTGGCGCGGCGTTTACCGGCCTCGATGGGCAGACCTATTGCTTCCGCAGCCAGGCGGCGGACCGCGCGGGCAACTTCGAGTCCGACAATGAAGAGGTCTGCACGACCATCCAGTTGCTGCCCGCGGCCATGCCCACCCGCACGCCGACCGGCGCGGCGGCGCCGACGTCTACGCCGACCGGCCCCCCGCTGCCGACCGCCACCGCCACCCGCACGCCTAGCCCACCTCCGACGGCCACATCCACGCCCTGGCCGCCGGGCGCCCTGCCGGCGCCCGATCTGCGCGGCGGTCAACTGCCTGAGAGCAGCGACTGGCGGTTGTATCTCGGCAACTGGGATCAGGTCATGACCAACGGCCGCTACGTGACCTACCTCTCGACCTGGTACAGCCAGGAGCCGGACCCTGGTTCGGCCAGGTGGCCCGGCAGCGGCGAACTCGATGTGCCGTGCGGCAGCCGACTGCGCGCCAGGACCTTCGATGCGGTCGGCAACTGGAGCAATACCAGCGACTCCATCACCGGCGCCTGCCCGCCTACCGCGACGCCGACCAGAACCCGAACGCCGACCGCCGCCAACACATCTACGCCGTCGCACACGCCAACGCCGACCGCGACATACACGGCCACTGCCACCGCAACACGCACGCGGACGCCCACACCCACGCGCTCCGCCACGCCGACGGCCACGCAGAGTGCGACTGCTACACTCACCCGGACGGCGACCTCGACCCCCACGTTGACGCGCACCGCCACGCCGACGGCTGTCCCTTTGGCGACCGTCTACGTGGACGCCAGCCTGGGCAGCGACAGCCCAACCTGCGGCGCGACCGCCGGCAGCGCCGCGTGCCGGAGCATCGGCTACGCGCTGGCGAATCGTGTGACAACGGGCGGGACCGTTTCAGTGGCCGCGGGGACGTACACCGAGCGCATCACCTTGCGGCCCGGGGTCCGGGTGCAGGGCGCGGGCGCGGGCGTGACGACGCTGGACGGCGGGGGCGGCGGGTCGG
>VGOD01000195.1 GCA_016876015.1 Chloroflexota bacterium | reverse complement strand
TCATCGAGCCAGGCGCGCGCCTGCAGTTCGGCGCACGCTCAGCTCTGGACGTGCGCGGGCAGCTCCATGCCTGCGGCAACAGCAGCAAGCCGATCGTCTTCACTTCCGATCTGGATGATCCCAAGCGCACCGGGAGCGCCACTGCTAAAGCGGGCGACTGGATCGGCATTCGCTTCTACGACGAGAGCAACGACAAGTCGGTCCTGGGACACGTCCAAATCCGCTTTGCCGGCCGCGATAATCACGGCGCGATTCACCTGGGCAAGGCCTCGCCGATGTTGAGCGAAGTCACGATCAGCGATAGCAAAGCATTTCCCATCAGCATGGATCCCAGCGCCGAGCCAGCACTTTCAGGCAAGATCGAATTCATCAATACACCGGTACGCGGCATCGAAATTCGCGGGGGCCAGATCAACAATGATACCACGTGGGAGGCGCAAGGCCCTGTGTACGTGGTCACAGGCAACGTTCTTGTGAGCAAGGCGACCCGCCTGACCATCAAGCCGAACGTGATCGTGAAGTTCGCACCGGGTGCCGGTCTGGAGGTCGAGGGCGCGCTGATGGCGTCCGGTACGCCACGCGCCGCGCCGAAGGTCGGCGAAGGGGGCAGTATCGTCTTCACCTCCCTGAGAGATGATGAGGTGGCCGGCGACACGGACGTGCGCGCAGCCGTAGCGGAGGCAGGCGACTGGTCTGGCATTCTGTTGCGCGGCAGCAGCAGTCGTTCGACGATCCACGGCGCGGTGATTCGCTACGCGGGCAAGAATCGCCGTGCAGCTATCCACATCGAATCGGCTTCGCCCGAAATTACGGGCAACCGCATTGAGCAAAGCGCCTGGTATGCGATCAGCGCCGATCCGGCCGCACAACCGAAGATCAACGGCAACGTGCTCAACAAGATCACCGAGGGCATCGGCATGGAAGTGCGCGGCGGCGCGCTCAGCACCCGCGACACCTGGCGCTGGCTGGCCGCAGATAGCGATATGGTGCGTGTCGTCACCGGCAACCTGAACATCGGCCGCGATGGCGTCCTCGAGATCGGCGCGGGGACCATCGTGCGTTTTGCCCGCGATACCGGCATCGAGGTCAACGGCGCGCTCCGTGTCTTGGGCGACGAGAGCAAGCCGGTCATCCTCACCTCATTGCGAGACGACGCTGCAGACGCCGGCGGCGACGTGGACGGCAGCGCCGCGCGGCCGGCGGCCGGCGATTGGACCGGCATCCGCTTCAACCGCGAGAGCAACGACCGGTTGAGTCAGATCCAGCAGGCCAAAGTGCGCTATGCGACCGTCGGCATCCGGCTGACAGGCGTCAGCCCACCGATCGAGGCCGTGCAAGTCACCGACACGACGGGCAATGGCATCACCTGCGAAAGCGACGCCAAACCCAAACTGACGAAAGTAACGTTCGGTCGCAACGGGCAGGGCGACACCAACTGCAAGTAGTAGCGAGAGTCCAAGATGATCTGTTCAGCTTGCGGCAAGCCGGCCGCGGACAGCCAGCGATACTGCGCCTTCTGTGGAGCTGAACTGCGCGCTTTGGCGCGGGTGGAACCTCAACCGGCTCCTCATAACTGGCTGATCCCCGCCCCTGACCAGGAGGTCATTCTGATCGGCCGCGACCCCAGCTTGCGCGATACCGTGCATTGCTTCCTCGACCATCCGGCCGTCTCGTTGCAGCATGCCAGGATCGAGCGCCGCGGCGATCAGTGGTTCGCGGTAGATCTCAACAGCAGTAAGGGCACGTTCGTCAACTACCAACGCGTGTCGCCGGGGCCGGTCGGCCAGCCGCTCGGCCCTGACGACACGCTCTGGATCGCGCCCTACGCTTTCCATCTGCGGACAGAAGGCGCGCGCAGTGAGTTGCAGCCGGCGCACATGCGGCTCGATGCCGTAGACCTCCGGCGTCAGGTCAAGGTCGGCCGCGAAACGCAGACCATCCTGGACCTGCGCCAAACGCCGCTAGCCTTCGTGCCGGGCGAGTTCATTGCCCTGGTTGGCGGCAGCGGCTGCGGCAAAACCACCTTGATGAGAGCATTGAACGGTCAAGCGCCTGCCCAAGAAGGCCAGGTGTTGATTGACAGCCGTCCCATCATCGAGGGCGCCAACACGCAGCCTTTTGCGGCATTGCACAGCATCGTCGGTTACGTGCCGCAGGATGACGTGATGCACCGCGATCTGACCGTGATCGAACTGTTGACCTTCGTCGCACGGCTGCGGCTGGCCGACCTGACCGCAGCCGAGATTAGCGACGCCGTGGACAAGACGCTGGTGGCGGTTGATCTGAGCCAACATGCCAGGAAGCTGGTGCGGTTCCTATCGGGCGGCCAACGCAAGCGCGTCAACATCGCCATGGAGTTGCTCGCGCGGCCACGCCTGCTCTTCCTCGATGAGCCCACTTCGGGGTTGGATCCAGGCCTCGATCTCGAGGTCATGAAGCTGCTGCGCGGATGGGCGCGTGGGCAGGGCGTCACCTCAACCGGCGAGCCAGGCGATCCGAAGACGATCGTCCTGGTGACCCACGCCACGGAAAACATCGAGTTGTGCGATTACATCGCGTTCATGGAACGTGGTGGGCGACTGGCCTATTTCGGGCCGCCGCACGAAGCGAAACGCTTCTTCTATCCGGAACGCGAGCCAGAACAAGTCACATTCGCCGAGATCTACCTGCGTGTGGCAACCGGCCCAGCCCCAGTCGCCGCTGCGGCCGACTCCTGGGCCGAGGTTTACCAGCAGTCAGCCTACTTCGAGCGCTATGTCGCAGGACGCAGCTCTCAGGCGACCTCAACAGCGCTGACCCTGCCAGCCGAGATGCCTGTCGAACGGCGTCTGCTGCCGACGCGCCCCCAGGTTACGGCAGGACTACGGCAATTCGGCCTCCTGGCCGGCCGTTATGCGCGTTTGATCGGCCGCGACAAAATGAACGCCGCTTTTCTGCTCCTGCAGGCGCCGCTGGTCGCGCTGCTGCTGGCGGCTGTCTCGACGCCTCAGGCGTTGCGGCCCGCCGGCGCGCTCGATGCAGAAAAGGTGCTCTTCATCCTGGCGTGCGCCGCGGTTTGGCTGGGCATCGTCAACTCGACCAAAGTCATCGTTGCCGAGCAGGATATCTATCAGCGCGAACGGCTTTATGGATTGGGCGCTGCGCCCTATGTTTTCTCGAAGATCGCCGTCTTGGGCATGATCGGCCTGGTGCAAATGATCCTGCTGGTGTTTTTCATCGGCCTGGTCTTGCTGTTGCCAGACAGGGGTCTGATGGCGCCGATCCAGATGGAATACTTCATCACGTTGGCGCTAACCGTCGTCGCCGGCCAGGCGTTGGGCCTGCTGATTTCGGCGCTGGCGGGCACCACCGATCTGGCGAACACCCTGATGTTCTTGCTTCTGATCGTCCAGGTCATCTTCTCTGGCCTGTTATTCGAACCGAGCGGCCTGGCAGAAATTCCGGCCAGCCTGACGATCAGCCGGTGGTCGCTCCAGGCGCTCGGCAGCAGCACCGATCTCAACCGGCTGCTGCTTGGCGTCATGCCGGGGTACGACTGGAATGCCGCGTATAGCGCGGACATCCTTCATTTGCTCGGCTGCTGGGCCGCCCTGCTGCTCTATGCGACCGGCTGCGTTGGCCTGGCGTGCTGGCGCCAGGGGCGGAAATAGAGGAGGACGCGATCATGCAATGCCCTCGCTGCCAAGCTACCCTACCCGACAACGCGCGCTTCTGCAACGTCTGCGGCGCGGCGGCACAGATGCCAAGTTGGCATCTGTGTCCGACCTGCGGCGCAGCAGTCGAGGCCGGACAGAAGTTTTGCATGAAGTGTGGAACGCGCATCACCGCGGCGTCCGCTGCGCCGCTGCCAGCCGCTCCGCCCATGACCAGACCCCAAGTTGGCGTCCCTCGCCGTCGCATTCGCTGGTGGTTGCCGGCCGCCCTGTTGACCATCCTGGTGACCGTTGCTATCATCGTTACTCTGGTTCTGACGCTTCCGCAGCGATTGACAGACCCACCTGCTGCCAGTGCACCCGGCACAACGGTCATTGGCGCAACTGCGAGTCAGACGGCTGCTTCCACATCTCGCAAAGGTGGAGGGACGCCTCTGGCCACAACGCCAAGAAACGCGACAAGTCCATCTCTGGCGCAACGGTGGGACGAGGTTCAGGCTCGCGTGAGTGCGGGAGCCTGGCAGGACGTAGTCGCGATTACCGCTGAGATCCACGATATAGATGCCGCTTTTCGCTCCGAGGATGTCCGTCACCTGCGTGCAACTGCCTGTACCAACCTGGCGCTGCAATCAGAACAAATGGCTGAGCCCACCCTTAGTCGGGATTGGTGGAATTGCGTGCTAACAGAACGCCCCGATGATCCTGGCGCGTTGGCTGGTCGCCGCCGGGCCGACCTCTACCTGCAGGGTGGCCGTGCACTAGAGGCGCACGAATTCGAGAATGCGATAGCGGCATGGAAAGCACTGTATGCCGAGGCTCCGGGTTATGCCGACCTGGTTGACCGGCTGTATGAGGCCTACATCGGGTTCGGCGACGCGTTGTGCACACGCCGGACCCCAGGCGAAGTGCAAAGCGCACAGGAGCAGTATAGGGCGGCGCGTGCGATAGCTCCAGAGCGCGCCGTGGCGTTGGACAGACTTCAAGCCTGCCAGCTGCCGACGGCGACACTTCCGCCTACCGCCACTATGATCCCGACACACACACCTATACCAACGCTCGCTCCCACTTCAACGCGCACACCAATACCGACGATTGCCCCAGTCTGCTACCAGGCGCGCCTACGTCACTATGAAGAGCATAAGGGGTGCTGCGCCGAAGTGGCTGGAATGATCTATGACCTGCAGGGTCGTCCCTCTGGCCCACGAGGCGCAGTCATCCGGGTCGAAGGACCTCCCGCCACCAACCAGTACATTCACGATTTTGGGATTGACCCCGGTGGGGGTTACAACGTCACGGCCCTCTCAGTGGATGTTTACACCGTATGGATCAAAGGCGTCAACATCTGGAGCCAACGGTTTCAGTTGCGATACCCCGACCTGTCGAAGATCCGCGCCCTCGTTGATTTCTACCAGGTTCCGTGTCAGTAGTTCACCCAGACTGGCCTGGAATGTCGGTCAAGAATCTGCTATGGACGACCGATGTCGCTGCAACACCTGTAAGATCGGCTGCCGACCAGGATCAGCCGACGAAGGTCGGCTTCGCGATGCTTGCGACGGCACATGCGGTGTGCTTTCCCGTTTCCAACCGCCCGTTGGTGGCGACGGGCGCGGGTTGCGCAATCCGGCGGAATCGGCTAAGATAGGCAGTGTCTTGTCCATCCATTCATTCAACAAGGAGAGACGACCATGAGGAAGTTCAGCGTCCTGATGACCTTGCTGGTCATCGCCACTTTTGTGTTGAGCGCCTGCGCTCAGCCCACGCCCACGCCGGTCCCGCCTACCAAGGCGCCCGCGGCCGCCCCGACCGCGGTTCCGGCGCCCACCAAAGCGCCAGAGCCAACCAAGGCGCCCGAGCCGACCAAGGCCCCGGAACCCACAAAAGCTCCCGCGCCGACTGCGACCCAAGCCCCGGCCGCGACCCAGGCGCCGGCGCCGACCGCGACGACCCCGCCCCCCAAGTGCGACAAGCTGCCTAACATGCCGACCGTCAAGGCTGGCGACCCCGGTTCGGCCGAGAAGCCGCTCGTGATCGCCTTCGTCCCCTCGGGCGACACCGGCAAGATCACCAAGGCTGGCACCGACATCGCGGACTGCCTGAACAAGATGACTGGCCTGTCGTTCAAGATCGAGGTCGGCACCACCTTCGCCGCATCCATCGAGGCGATGGGTGCCAACAAGGCGCAGGTCGGGTTCCTGAACACCTTCGCGATCCTGTTGGCTCAACAGAAGTACGGCATCGAGCCGGCCCTGATCAACCTGCGCAGGTATAACACGAACGACATTGACCCGGACAAGGCGCTGAAGGGCCAGATGTCGCCCTATTACAAGGGTCAGTTCATCGCCAAGAAGGATTCGGGCATCAAGTCATACGCAGACCTGAAGGGCAAGACCTTCTGCTTCGTTGACCCGACCTCCACCTCTGGCTACATCATCCCGAACATCATCTTGAAGGCCAATGGGATCAACCCCGACAAGGACTTCAAGGCGGTGCAGAACGCCGGTTCCCACAACAACGTCGGCATCGCGGTGTACAAGGGCGACTGCGATGCAGGTGTGACCTTCATTGACGTGCTGACCGACACGGCCGCCAACCTGAAGGAGAAGTTCCCCGATATCGCCGACAAGGTGGCCGCGTTCGCCGTCACCGATCGCATCCCCAACGACGGCGTGCAGTTCGTCAAGGGGCTGGACGCCGGCATCAAGACCGCGATCACCGATGCGTTGATGGCCATCGCGGCCGATGCGGGCGGCGTCAAGATGCTGTCCAACCTGTACAGCATCAACGGCTACTCCAAGCTGGACAAGCCGTACTACGACGACTTCGCGGCCGTCCTCAAGAAGGCGGGCGTAGATCCCGCGACCCTGGTGAAGTAGCCTCCCAAGCTGACCTGACAGGCCCCGACGGCCTGTCAGGTCGTTCATCCCCTCGAGAATGCCCATGCTCAAAATCGAACACCTGGTCAAGGTCTACCCCAACGGCACGCAGGCGCTGCGCGATGTCAGCTTCCAGGTCGCGGACGGCGAATTCATGGCCGTCATCGGCCTCAGCGGGTCGGGCAAGTCTACTCTGCTGCGCTGCATCAATCGGCTGATCGAGCCGACGGCCGGAAAGATCACCTGGGACGACACCGACGTGACCGTGGCGCGCGGGGCTGAACTGCTGCGCATTCGCCGCCAGATCGGCATGATCTTCCAGCAGTTCAATCTGGTGAAACGGTCGTCGGTGCTGACCAACGTGCTGACAGGACGGTTGGGTTACGTCAACACCACGCAGAGTCTGCTCGGCGCGTTTTCGGGCGATGACCGGGCGCGGGCGTTCGCCAACCTGGAGCAGGTGGGGCTGAGCGAGAAGGCGCACGTGCGCGCCGATTCGCTGTCTGGCGGGCAGCAACAGCGCGTGGGCATCGCGCGGGCGCTGATGCAGGAACCCAAGTTGATCCTGGCCGACGAGCCGGTGGCTTCTCTCGATCCGGTGTTGGCGCACTCGATCCTCAAATATCTGGAACAACTCAACAAGGAGCGCGGCATCACCGTCCTGTGCAGTCTGCACTTCCTGGACCTGGTGCACCGCTACGCCACGCGCGCCATCGCATTGAAGGACGGCATCGTCGTCTTCGAGGGCCTGCCGCAGGAGATTGACGACGCCCAGTTCAAGGCGATCTACGGTCAAGAAGCCGAGCGCGTGACCATCGTGTGAGTGTAAACCTCGCCCCAAATTGGTGATCCCACATGGCGTCATCTATTTCCACAACCTCGGCCCGCGCTGCCCCTTTGGTCACGCTGCTTTCGGTTTTCATCCCCGGCGCAGGACAGTTCTACCTCCACAAACGCTGGCGCGGCGCGCTGATCCTCCTGTTCGTCGGGCTGCTGGCGTTTGTGATCAACTGGGCCCTGGCCACCTTCAAGATCGGGCGAGTGACGCTCGGCGCGTTTACCACGAGCTGGCTGTGGTTGCCTCTGATTCTTTTTTGGGCCTGGAACATCTGGGACGCGCGCCATCTGGCGACCGGTAAGCCGGGCAACATCGGGGTGGGTGTGCTGCTTGCCGCGCTCATTCTGTATGTCATCGCCTGGAATGTCACCGACGTCAGGCTCGAGCGACTGGTAACGCGCTTCGCCGATGCCCGGAAGGTCGCGGCCGACCTGGCCAATCCCGACATTTTCACCCTCAGCGCGCCGGGGCAGGAACCGAAGATCTGCGGGTTGGGCTGTCTGGTGGAGCAGGCGCGCCTCCGGTTGACCGGCGCCGAGGTCAAGGGCACGCTGCGCACCAGCGAGAATTTCCGCGACATCATGGGGCGCACGAAGGTCGGCCCTCCCTCTGATTGGCTGATCCGGTTGGGTCTGGCCACTAAAGACGCCCAGGCGCCGCGCTTTCAGGCCGGCAAGCTGGTCGAAACGATCGCCATCGGCCTGTTGGCCACCCTCTTTTCGACGCTGTTGGCCGTTCCGCTCAGCTTCTTCGCCGCGCACAACGTCATGTCACGCGTGCCGGGCGGCTCGACGATCTATTACGTCATGCGCACCCTGCTCAACGTCGTGCGCGCGGTGGACACCGTCATCTGGGGCCTGATCGTGGTCGTGTGGGTGGGTCTGGGGTCGTTTGCCGGCGTCATCGCGCTGACGATCCACTCGGTCGCGGCCCTGGGCAAGCTCTATTCCGAGGAGATCGAGCACATTGACCCCGGCCCGGTGGAGGCGGTCACCGCGACCGGCGCGAATCTCTTCAAGGTGATCCGCTACGCAGTCATCCCGCAGATCGTACCGCCGTTCCTGGCCTACACGCTGCTGCGTTGGGACATCAACATGCGCTCGGCGACCGTGGTGGGTTTCGTGGCGGGCGGCGGCATCGGCTTCTTTGTGGTGGAGACGATCCGCCAGGGAGGGTATCGCGAATACGCGGCCGCACTCTGGACCGTCGCAGTGGTTATCATCCTGGTGGATTATCTGAGCGCGCGCTGGCGCGCCAACATCCTGGAGGACAGGCCGCGACAGGCCGTGACCGGCCGGCGCTTGTCTCTGCGCACGGTGATCTACATCGTTCTCGGCCTGGCGCTCTTCGCCTACTGCTGGAACGTCGCCAAGATCAACGTCCAGGCCCTCTTCGAGCCGGCGCCGACCTTCTGGCGGCTGGTGCGTGACTTCGTCACGATTGACCTGAGCCAGGACGTGCTGGAGATCGTCACCAAGCAGATGCTGATCACGGTCTTCCAGGCGCTGTTGGCGACCACCTTCGGCGCGATCTTCGCCATCCCTGCCAGTTTCCTGGCCGCCAAAAACCTGACGGGCCGCAGCAAGCTATCGGCGTGGGTTTACTACGTGATGCGCTCGCTGTTCAACGTGTTGCGCTCCATCGAGGCGTTGCTTTACGTGGCGATCTTCGTCTACTGGGTGGGCATCGGCCCGTTTGCGGGCGCGATGGCGTTGGCCGTCACCACCTTCGCCTTGCTCGGCAAGCTCTTCTCCGAAGCGATCGAGAACATTGACCTGGGGCCGATGGAGGCTGTGGCCGCCACCGGCGCCAACCGTCTACAGGTCATTCGTTATGCGGTCCTGCCGCAGATCATCCCGCCTTTTATCTCGTACCTGATCTACCAGTGGGATATCAACATTCGCATGGCGACGATCATCGGCTTTGCAGGCGGCGGCGGCATCGGCCTGCAACTTTCGACCTTCTTTGGGATGCTGCAATACCACAAGGCCGGCACGGTCGTTCTGTTCATCGTGGTCGTGGTGGCGCTGATGGACTTCGCCAGCGCAAAGCTGCGGGAGAAGCTCGTGTAGCACCCTATTCTTGCGTCGCGCCGGTGAAGGTGAAGCGCCGCACGCGAATCGTCGGCGCACGCACCGCGCCGAACATGCCGCTCTCGATCAGCTTGGTCTCCGCGCTGATCGCCTCCACGTCGGCCATCGCGGCCAGATAGCTGTGCGTGAAGCGCAGGTTGCGCACCGGCCGCGTCACTTTCCCGTTCTCGATCAGGAATGTGCCATCCCGCGTCATGCCGGTCATGACGACCTCGAGGGGATGCACGACACGCGTGTACCAGAAGCGCGTTACCCACACCCCGCGCTCGATGCCGGCCAACAGCTCCTCACGGCTGGCAGTTCCGGGTTTCATGAATAGATGGGCCGGCAGCGCGCCGTAGTTGTTCGGCGCGGGCAGCGCGTGGCCGGTGGAAACGCGGCCCCCGCCGGCTTTGGCTGCGCTGCGGCGATCCCACACTGCGGCCTTTACCACCCCGTTCTCGACCAGGCTTACTCGTTGCTTTGCCACGCCCTCGAAGTCGAACGGCAGCGGCAATCCGGTCGGGTCCCGGCCGTCATCCCAGATCGAGACCGTCGGCGCCATGACCTGCTGGCCCATGCGGGATGCCACGAAGCTGCGCCCCTCGTGGACGGCCAGCCCGTTGAAGCTGACATACCCGAAGAACCCCAGCATATCGGCCACTGCATCTGACCCCAGCACCACCGGATATTCACCGGGCGGCAGATCGGTCGGATTCTGAGCGCGCGTCGCGATGTCCACCGCCTCGTGCGCCAGCTCGGCCGGATGGATGTCGGCCACGTCGCTGCTCGCCGCCGAGGCCCACCCCGAGCCGGTCGCGCCCATGACCACGGTGTTGAGTTTGGCGGTCGTGCCTACGTGGTAGCGCCAGAGTCCGAGCGAGTTCCCGAGCGCGGCAGCCTCTTCGACCGTGCTGAACGCGCCGGAGCCGACCAGTCCAGCCCGCTCGGCCGCATCGCAGATGACGCCAGCTGCGCGCGCGCGTACTTCGGGCGCGCAACGGGCCGTGGCTTCCGCATAACCGAGATCAATCAGCGCGCCGCTGAGCGCATGATCCGGCTCAGGCAGCCCGGTGAAGAAGGGATCGGCGGTCTGCAATCTGGCGAGCGCGACCGCGCGTTCAGCCACGCCGGCCAACCCGGCGTCTGTCACGTCGTCGGTCGTCGCCACGCCGACTTGTTGTCCAACGATCGCGCGCACGCGCACCTGCACGTTGCTCTCCGCGACGTTCTGATGGATGGTGTTGTTGGCGAAGCGCGTGAGGCGCGATACCTGCCCCAGCAGCAGCACTTCGGTTTCATCGGCCTGCGAAAGGCCCAACACGCGCTGGGCCAGGGCTTGGAGCTGATGTTCGCTCAACATGGTCTTGTCTCCGAAATCTGGTGAGTTGGTATATTGGTAAATTGGTGGATTGGATTTCCCCAATGTACCAATGTACCA
>VGOD01000194.1 GCA_016876015.1 Chloroflexota bacterium | reverse complement strand
AGATGGCGCAACGCTTCGGCCTTCTCGAACGCCAGATAGACATCTACCTCGCCCGCGCCGATCAGCGGTGAGTGAACCACATGCCCCCAACGCACGAAGCTCGTCACACTGCCGCCGCGCTGCGACATGCCGTGCACCTCGGCCTGCTTGACCTGGTAGCCGGCGGCCTGCCCTGCATTCGCCAACACGTCGCTGGCCAGAATCGTCCCCTGCCCGCCCACGCCGGCGAGGAGGAAGTTGAGAGTGTTTTGCATAGTTCTGGTTCTTCTGTATTGGTGTGTTGGTAGATCGGGATGCGCGCCGTCGCGGGCAGCAGGCCAGCCCCGATCGCGCACTCGCGCACCACGCGGGGATCCAGCTCGCCGGTGATCGGGAAGATGCTCTTGCCCTCGCAGGGAACCCCCATGAGCTTGACGGCCTCCTCGATGAACGGGTCCAACTCCTCGACCACGATCAGCCGGTCCACCGACCCCGCGAATCGGCGGATCAGACTGAGCGGCAAGGGCCACGTCATGCCCAACTTCAGAATCGAGGCGGTCGGGAAAACCTCCCTGGCGTATTGATAGGACACGCCGGCCGTGATGATGCCTAACGCCTTGTCGCCCGCCTCGACCCGGTTGTAGGAGTAGGTCTCGGCGAACTCCGCAATCGCAGCCAGACGCGCCTCGATGATCGCATGGCGCGGCCGTGCGTTGGCAGGAACCATGTTGTACTTGGCAGGCCGCGCCGATGGCGACATCCAGCGCAACCTTCTCATTGGCGGACCATTCGGCGTAGACGTTGGGGAAGCATGCGAACTCTTGAGGATTTCGGTGCTGGGGGTGCCTGGATAGGCCGCAGCCACGGCGACGCCGGCTTCCCACGCGCCGCGCGCCACGGCTTCATTGCCGGAGAGAAGTCTCATCACTACTTAGCTCCGTCGGTAAGTTGGATGGCTTGCTGGATCGTTAAGGTATGGTATCACGGTTATCAGCCGCGCAGGAACTTCTTGATGGCTTCCTGTTGCACCTCTGCCACCGCGGCCAGCTCGCGCCAGAAGCTCGCCGCGCCCCCACTGGCCGCGGCTGCGCGGCTATGGCTGGTCGCCGCGGACTCTTCGGCGGCCGCCGCAAGAAACCGCAGTTGGGCGTCAGCGCCCCTGCAGCGTGCGGCTTCGCGCACCGGCCGAGGATCGGCCTCGATGGCGCCGACCGCAGCCCCAGAACGGCGCAAGGCCTGGGCGAGCAGATGGATTGCCTCTCGATAGCTCGCGGCCAGGGCGCCAAGCAAGTCCCTGAAGCCCGGCTCGGCGACGCGGCGACCGTAGTTCTCGCAGACTGTCAGATAGGCGCGCTGCCTGGTCAAGACGCCGCGCAGATCAGCCGCATGAGCCGGCGTCCCAAAAGGCTGGGGCTGGCTGGGTTCCAGCCCAACCAGCAGGTCATCTTGCACGCCGTCTGGCAGGGGCATGCGCGCGGCCGCGAGAACGAAGTGCTCGCTCTCGGCCATGGCGCGGCGCACGGCTTCTGGCACGTTGGTGAACGCGCCGTTGGGGTTGTGTTGCGAGCGATGGCAATCCCACGCAGCCATACGCCGGTCGGCCCAGGCTACCACGCGCATGTGCACGTCAACCTCGGCATCGGGAGTGGCGTGAAAGGGAAGCTGCTGGCCGTTGAGCTGCACGCGATACTGGGCAAAGGCCGGCGCGGCATCGAAGAAGCTCTGTGGGATGGCGCGCGTGAAGAGGCGCGCCGGCGCCCACGCCGCGCCCGCCTCTGGATACTCGTCGCCGTCGGCCGCGGCCGCGAACGCATCGCGCACGAGCTCCCAGACCGCCAGATGGTCGGGGTGAGGGTAGAGGCCGTGTTCGGGGTGTGTGAGGACGACATCGGGCCGGATTTCGCGGATCAGCTTCACGATCTGCCCGATGGCGACTGGCCGCGGCAAGGCAGCGATACCGCCGTCAGTCCAGTCGAGCCAGCGCAGCTCGCGGATGCCGAGCTGCGCGCAGGTGCACTCTAGCTCGCGGGTGCGCACCTGGGCCAGGTTCTCGGCCGTGGCGCACTCGTCGCAATAGATCGTGGCGGCCTCTCCGCGGCTGGCGCACACCAACACCACGCGCACACCCGCATCGCAGTAGCGCGCCAGGGTCGAGCCGGCGCCGATCTCGTCGTCGGGATGGGCGAAAACGGCCAGAATGGTCAAAGCATTTTCCATGAACTCAGCCGGTGAACTCCTCTTTCACATGGTCCTGCAACATATACCAGATGATCAGCCCGCCGATGACCGTGCCAAGCGGGATGTTGATCAGCCGCAGGATTGCCAGGCCGATCGCACCGAGCCGCGCCCATTCGCGACGCCGCCACAGGCCATAGCCGACAACGATGTTCGCGCTGGCGATGAGCAAGAACAGACAGCCGAGCAGAAAGGCGAACACGCCGAGAATCGCGGTTGCGGTCTGGCCGTCTGGGTCTCGGCCGGCCGACAGGCCGACGATCACCGGCAGGCTGAAAACAGCGCACAGGCCCATCAGGCTCAAGAACGCGCTGATGAAGTGGTACAGCGCGATGAGAGTCGTTCCGTCAGATCGTGATTTCATCGTTGCCTCCGGGTGGTTGGTAGGTTGGCAGATTGGTGTCAGTCCGCCAAGTCCCAATATACCAATTTCCCAAGTCCTAATCTACCAATTTCCCAAATCCCAATCTACCGTTCAGCCACCTGCGCAAACTCCCCGCCCTTCACCTGGAAGATGTAGATCTGCGGAGTGCGCAGGTCGCCATTGTCCTGATATTGCACCTTGCCGAGCGGCGTGTCCAGTTCGAGTTTGCGGATGGCATCGGCGACCTTGTTGGCGCTCAAGGCGCCTGCTCTCTTGACCCCTTCGGCCAGAATCTGCATGGCGCTGTAGCCGTTGATCGAGTAGGTGTCCGGGTTGCGATACTCGACCGCCTGGTACGCCTGCACCCAGGCCTGGTCCACCGAGGTTTTGGGGCTGGGCGCGAAACCGGTGACGTACATGCCCTCGGCCGCGCCATCGGCGTTGTCAATCGTGGCGGCCAGGAAGCAGCCATCCGATGCCATGAACGTGAGCTGGCTCAAGCCAGCATCGCGCAGATCGGCGCGCAGATAAGGGCACTCGACCTCGTAGCCGGCATAGTAGATGGCATCCACGCCGGCCGCTTTGATCTTGGCGACCTCGTCGGCAAAGCGATTTTGTTCCACCTTCACCTGCACCGAGAGCGGCACGTCGGCGCCCAGGCGTTTCAGCTCGGCCCCCACCAGCTTGCCCAGGTCAATGCCATACGGATCGTCGTTGTAGAGCACGGCGACCTTCTTAGCGGCCAGTTTGGCCACCAGGTACTCGGCGCCGGTCTTGGCCTGAAGATCATTGGCCGCGTTGACGCGGAAGAAGTTGCGGTAGCCTTGTCGCGTCAGGGCCACCTCAGAGGCGGTGGGCGTGATGACGATGATTGGCAGGTCTTTGTAGATCGTCATCGCCGCGGCGGTCTGCCCGGAATTGGGGTGGCCGATGACGCCAATGATCTTGTCCCCGCGCTTGACCGCCTCCTGGATCTGCTTCGCCACGTCCACCGCGACCTCCGAATCCGCCTCGTCGTCCAGCGAGACGATCTTCACACGGTAGCCCAACAGCCCGCCGGAGCGGTTGAGCTGCGCGGCCATCAGCCGCACGCCGCCGGCCACCGTCTGGCCGGTATTGGCCTGGAAGCCGGACAGCGGCCCCGCGACGTAGACGATCGCCTCGCCTTTGGTCGGCGCGGCGCCGGCGCAGCCAGCAAGGAGCAGGGTCACGATCAAAAACAACATCGCAATCGCGCAGCGTTTCATGAAACCACCTCAACTTTCAGGGATGCACCTCTGTAGGAAGCAAGGAAAGCACAAACTCGCAAAGCGTGGGCGATCTGCAATTGCTCCAGCGCCTCAGCAGGTGTCTGGCCGTAAGCCGAACACGCAATCAGATCGGGAATATCGGCGACATAACCCCCATCTTCTGCACAAAAGAAGATGTTGACGTGATAGTCGTTCATTGAGCGAAGTTCTCTGCGGACAACGCGCCCAGATGGCACACAATACCAATTCTCTCAAGCAGGACTTTCCATCGGCAGTGGTTGACCGATTGCAACAGCATACTCAGTCAGCACGGACCGGCGCCGGCGGGCGCGGCGGGCTGTCTCAAGCAGTTCTCGCACGGTCCCGATCAGCTCGTCTACTGTCTCTGGTGTGAAGGATGCTTCCCCATCTTGCGGACATACCCAGGCATAGACATTCGGAACTCGGACGGCGATGCCTTCATCATTGTACTCGAAGGTAGTTGGACGCCATTCCTTAGTGATCCGATGCTCACCACAAATAGGAATGTGTGTTATTGCCATAGGGTTACTTCACCTTTCGCCTGCGTCGCTTGAATGGCGGGCGTTCCCATTGAACTTCATCAGGAATGTAAGCGGTCACAAACTCGATATCCACAGGATCAAAGTATTCACAGACAACGTGTAGATACGCGACAGAACCTCCTGGGATGGTTGTCTTGCCACAGACCAGCATCCGATGCTCATGCGGATACTCTGCGACAATCTTGCCACGAAGGATGGCCTCGACGATATTCCTACGCTCAAATCCCTCTTTGATGGCGTGCTGTACCGCATGACCCTTCACCAAGTAGTGTCCAGCGCGAACTCATTGCCGGATGACCTCGATGTCCATGCTGTCAGCGCCTCGATTCAGCCACCCGCCCGCCCCACCTGTTGTCGCCGCCCCTTTGCCGTTGTCTCCGGCTCCAGCGCCAATTCGCTGCTCGCGTCGTATACCTCATTCAACGACTGTACGATGTCTTGCAGCGCCAGCATCTCGCCGCGGATGTCGTCGCGCAGGCGCTCGGCGCGATCGGAATCCACGTCCTTGCTGCCGATCAGCAGCATTTGCGAGTAGACCGTGCCCAACGCCGACAGCGAGTGTTCCAGTTGCAGATCGGCGCGCGCCATCCGGTCGGCCAGCTCTTGCAGGTTCGCCAGGAACTGGCGCTTCGAGTCCAGAGTGGTTTCCACCTGGCTGCGCATGCGCGGGTTGGTCTCCAACCTGAGCTGCGCTTCGAGGTTCTTGACGTCTTTGGGCACCGCCCCCAGGTCGCGCTGGATGATCCGATCCGCGCGAAAGGAGTCGACGCGGCGCGCTAGCGCCACCATGTTGGCGATCCAATGATAAACGTCTGCGGTAGTCGCGCGCAGCCGATCGGCCAGCACCCCGGCGCGCTGTTGGGCTACCAGGTCCTGGATACGACGACGATATTGCTCGGCTTCATCGAGCCTGGCGCGCAGATCGCGATCACGGATGCCGGCCGTGCTGTACTTCTCGCGAAAGAGCGACTCCATCACTTTGGCCAACTCGGCCTTGTCGGTCAGGCTGGAAACCACCACTGCGATCTCAGCCGCCAGCCCCACCACCGGCCAGGCCCACAGGGGCCAACCCGGGAAGGGCTGGTTGAAGAAGACGCTCAACAACACAGCGCCGCCGATGACCGCGGCGCTCTCCCAACGAAACACGGCGTTGGTCAGCAGCGCGCGTTTGGCTTCCTGTTCGATGCGGTCGAGGATGGAGTCGTTGGGCATCAGAAGTACGATGACAGTATCTTGTAGAGATCCCGAATCGTCTCTGGCGTGCCGGCGCGCACCTGCCCGCCGCCGGCCTCGGCCAGGGTTTGCATCGTCTTGAGGTCGGCGTCCGAGCCGTAGGCCACGCAGAAGATGATCACAGGCAGCCGCGCGTTGCCCTGGCGAATTTCGCTGGCCAACGCCTGCAACGTCACCTGCGATGCATTCTCGCGGCCATCGGTCATGGCGACGATGGCGTTGATGCGCGAAGCATCGCCCTCGCGCTGCAGCCGGCGGTAGGCGGTGCGGACGCCGTCCAACAGCGCAGTATTGCCATTCGCCTGCAGGCCGTCAATGACCCGCGTCAGCGTCATACGGTTGCGCGCCAGGGTATCTAGTTCGATGATGTTGGCGACGCTCGTGTTGAACTCCACCAGACCGACCTTCTCCTGGTCGCTCGGGATTTGCGTCAGGAAGGTGCGCAGCGCAACCTGAGCGTTGGCCAGCTTCTCGCCCTTCATCGAGCCAGAGGTGTCCACCACCAGGATGACATTGGTCTTGCGCTTGGTGATCGCCCAGACGTTCTGCACGACAGCCACCACGTCGGCCGAGGGCAGTTGCAGCGTGGTCTGCGGCTGGGCCGGATCCACGCCGTTCGCCGCGAGCAGCGGCGAGCCAGGGCTGTTCAGCGGGATGCTCAGGTCAGCCGGCCGATAGCCGCCGCGCAGAATGGCGGTCTGTGCTTCGGGAGTAGCCAGATACTCGCGCAACGCCTGGAAGGTGCGTCGTTGGTTGGCCGTGACTTCGGCCGTCTCGAGGAGCGCCAGCGGATGATCGGCCCACAACGTTCCCTCCGCGGGATAGAGCGCGACCAACCTGGCCGGCGCTTTGCCGAAGACGCCCGTGTTGAACGTCACCACCAACTGCTCGGAAACGACGAACGCATCGAGGAAGCCCGGGCCCTCTTTCTGGGCCCGGCCGATCACGGCCAGCTCGCCCTCGCCGTAGTAGCGCACCGTCTTTTCAACCGCGCTCACGAAGTCAAGGGTCTTTTGCGCCTGGGCCAGCTCGGCGGTCAAGCCGCGCTGCACGCCCGCGCCGGCATAGAACTCGGCCAGGGTGGCAAGCAGGCCGCTGGCGTGCGCGGTGCTCGGATGGCTCCACTTGAAGCTGGCGTCCTGCCTGGCTCGCGTTTGCAGCGTGCCCCAGCCCACCGGCTTGTCGGGCCAGCCGAGCGCTCTGGCAGAGCTTTCCCACGCCGCGATCACGATCGGCGTGATCGCGTAGCGCACCGGTTCGCCGGTGAGCCGCGGGGCGATCTGCCCAGGTTCGACCTTGGTCTGAGTCCCGTACCGGTAGTTCAGCTGATCGAGCCACAGCTTCGAATCGGGCGTGAGGGCCTGAAAGCTGACGTCGCCGGCCAGCGCCTTCGTCACCATCTCGTCCGGCGACATCTCGATCAACTCGATTTTCATCGGCTGGCGATCGGGCGTGCGCAAGTTTCTGGCGTTGAACTTCTCCGCCAGGCTCTTGATCAGGCTGGCCTTTTCCGGCGAGTAGGCGACTGTGAGCGTCGCGCTGCGCTGTTCGGCTGCGGGGGTCGCTGCAGCCTGCTGACCGGCCGGTCGCACGCTGACGAGCACGGCGAACACCGCGGTCAGCAGGCACAGCGCCAGAACGCCCCCCACGACGATCAAAACGGCGTTGCGTTGGCGCCGGTCAGTCCGTTGTCGGCTCATAACTTGCTCCTTGCTCCTGGCGGCCCTGGGCGACCGCCAGGGATCGCCCCTACTTCCCCACGTTCAGGTCAAACCAGCGCAGCAGCGCCAGCAGCACGTCGCGGCTGGGAGAGGTCATGCGGGTCGTCCGCGGGACCACGGCTTCCACGCCTTGCTTCTGCCACCTGGTGAACAGGGTGTCGCCATCGGTGACGCTGACGTCGCTGCTGACGGAACGCAGCCCTTGTTTGACGGCCAGCTTCTGCATTTCGGGCGTCAACAGGAACCTCTGGAACTGCAGGGCCGCGTTCTTCTCGGCGGCGGTCGTCTCTGGTCCCACCCAGACCGTATACGGGAAGTCGAACCAGGTCACATACTTGGGATAGCGGATCACCAACGGGTCGGACCAGCGCGTTTGGATGCCGGCCATGTTGTTGAGCAGGTCGCTCTCCAACAACTGGCCGCCGTCCCCCACTGAATAGCCGAACAGTGCGAAGTCTTCGGCGGTGTAGGCGCTGGCGCCGCTGACATCGGTCAGGGAGCCCATCAGCTCCTTGAGCCACTTTTGGAACTTCGGGTCGGTGACTTCGGCCGTCGAGATGTTGGTCTTGTCATAGTACTCGCCAGCGGCGGCGATCATGGCGGCCAGCCCGCCGACGTTGCGCCGCGGATTGGGCACGACCAGCTTGAAGAAACCCCAGGCCGGATCGCCGCCCAGCTCAGGCCAACCGCCCTTCGCAATGGCCGCGTCGTGGATGACCTGCCAGTCAATCGCGCCGAATTTCTTATCCAGCACGCTGGCGCGGCTCTGGTAGATGCCCCAGGTGAAGAGCGAGATCGCCACCGGCCGGGCGCGATACTCGCCGTCGGTCAGGAAGACATCGCGGCCCAGGCGTTCCTTGTAGGCCACATTGGCCAGCTCGACCAGGTAGCGGCTATCAGGAATCCAGACGGTCGGGAAGGTCGTCTCCAGCTTCTGACGCTCTTGCGCGGTCAACTGGTCGCGCGTCTTGGCGCCCAGGGCGCCGAAGTCGTCGCGGTCGAACTTGCCCAGGGCAGTCAGACCGTCCATGGCAATGACCTGCACCTCGATCGGTTGGCCATCCTGACGCAAGCCCTTCTGGTTGAACTGCTGGGCTGCCTCGCGCACCCACGGCTCAACCGGGAGCGCGGTCAATATGCGCACCTGGACCGGGCCCTTGGGCAGCGCAACCAACGGCTGCTGCTGCGCGCCGGGCGTCAGCGCGCGCCAGCCCAGGCCAGCGGCCACCACCAGCAGCACCGCGGCCAGGATGGTGAAGAAGACGGCCTGCGTGCGCTGCCCACCGCGGCCCGTCGCGATCCAGAAGTAGATTGCCAGGACCAGCGCCAGCAATCCGCCGCCCAATGTGCCGATGATCGGTGCGAGTTCCATGTGTGACTCCTCTATAGTCCCAGTCGTGCTTTGCGCGCTTCCAGTTGGCTCTCCAACTCTTTACGCTTGAGGACCTCGGGGGTTTCGCCGCGGGCCAGGCCGCGCTGCTCGAGCGCATGGATCTGCGCCTCCGCCTCGGCCAGCCGGGAGCGCACCGAGCCGACGAGGCGCGCCACGTCCGGATCGCCGCTCCCTTCCAGGTCATCCAGCGACTTGATAGCCGCCGCGGTCAGCTCTTTCGCACGCGCAAGGCCCACCAACCCCTCAACTTCGGGCTCGCTCTTTTCCAGCGCGACCACCCGCGCATCGAGCTGGGCCTTCGCCTCGATCATCCTGGCGTATTGCGCTTCGAGCCGCTCGACCTGTTCGACCAGCCGCGCCGACGCCAGGCGGTTCTGGTTCAGCCGATCTTGGGCGGCCAGCGCATCTTCGTGCAGGCCAGACCGCAGCAGTTGATCAACTTCCTGGTCTTGCTTCACGACCAGCGCCAGCATCTCGTCGCTGCGCCGGCGCAACTGCGTGATCTCGGCCCGCGCGCTGACGAGTTGATCGGCCACTTGCTCTTGCAGCCGTTGCAGCTCGCGGATGTGGTGCTGGAACACCGCCGGTTCATTGGATTGCAGCGCCCGATCCACCAGCCGATTCAGATCGGCCGCGACGAGCGTCTGGATCTTCTCGAGTAGGGATGCCATCGGATTGCCCTCCCGTCTCTATCTCCCATCTCCAACTCCCGTCCCCCCGTCCTCACCCCGCCCGGCTGCTGCTCAACCCCAGCCGCGCCTTGCGGGCCGCGAGCTGTGCATCCAGCTCCGAGCGATTGAGCACGTCGTCCATCTGCTTGTCGAGGGTTTGGGCGCGCATCTCGGTTTCGGCCGAGGCGCGATCCAGCCGCGAGCGAATGGATTCTGCGATGCGAGCCACGTCGGCGTCGCCGGCGCCCGACAGGTCGTCCAGGGACTTCATCGTCTTGGCGGTCAGCTCCTTGGACTTGGCCAGCTCGAGCAGCGCCTCCATCTCCTCGCGTTCCTGCTTGATGGTGGTCAGCTTGGCTTCCAGCTTGAGCCGGGCGTTCATCAGGTTCTTGTATTCGCCCTCCATCTGGGTAAGCTGCTGGCTGTAGGTCTCGAGCAGGCGTTGGGTCGAATTGAGTTTGCTCTGCGCGGCTGCGGCCAGATCCTCGCGGCCCTCGCGCAGGAAGATGTCAATGTTGCGGTCGAGCTCGTCGAACCGCACCTGCATCTCATCACGCTTGCGGCGCACCGTCTTGACCTGCCCGCCGACCGTCGCCACAGCATCGGCCAGGTCGCTCAGGTTGTCTTCCACCTCGCGGATATACTGGTTGATGACTGCGATCGAATTCTGCTTGAGAGCCTGATCTACCAACCAATGCAGGTTCGCCGAGATCAACGTGTTGACTTTGTCGAGTAGGGATGCCATGAATGCCTCCTATGTAATAGTGCTATCGTCACTTGGTCATTACCTTAAGACCACCTCAATCGAAGTTCTGAGAAGTCGTTTAGCGGGCCCACTTCAGAGATTGACCGCATAGTGCTTTAGGTACAGGTCTCCATAGTGGGAAACCAAAGCAATTGCTTCGTGTGTCAAACCCAAGCTCGCAATCTCTTCTTTCAGTTTCTTCCGGGGAACCACCGCGTCGCATGAGCGATACCATTTGTCCTTTTCTAGCTCTGTCCACCCGTCCATCGCCCTTCTCGTTTTTTCGGCCCCCTTTCGCTTCTTGCACAATTCCTCTCGTGACAGATCTGTCACGCCGACAAAGAACAACTGAGGTTTCCCTCCCCGTAGGAACTCACGGCACAGAGCTATTGGCATGAAGCCTCTAATATCCTCCGCCGATAGTCCTACCTCTTCCCGTAGTTCATCATACATAGGTCTTACAAAAAAACTGTCAAAGGAGGCTGGGCGATCGCCAGGAGGCCAATTCGCTATGCCGGAGGCACTACAGTGCAATCCACCAGGAAATACTCCAACTTGCTTCACGCGCCGCACCAGGTACGGAACCCAGTCACCTTCATCTTTGTAGTAAACTAGGCAAGCTACACCAACTGAGTTTGCAAGCCTCCCATCGGACAGGCGCGGGAGTTTGGTGCCGTAGCGCGCACTGAGCAAGTCCCGCAATGTGACGGTACCCGACACCGAATCAGTAGTGTGATGCCGGCATGGTTCAAGTGT
>VGOD01000193.1 GCA_016876015.1 Chloroflexota bacterium | reverse complement strand
AGGCCGAAGGAGTCGGAGAGCATCTGATAGATGCCGACATTACCCGGCGCAGGCGCCCAGCCGAAGTCCTGGAACTTCTTCGACCAAAGCACGCCCGGCGTCCAGTCGCCCTGGATGATCATGCCGACCTTGCCGTTGACCATCAGGTCGTTCACGTCGCCCCAGCTCACGTTCAGGAAGTCGGGGTTGGCGTAGTCCAGCGCCTTCTTGAGGACATTCAGGGCATCGGCAATGCCTTTGTCTTCCCAGGAGGTTGAGCCGGCGAAGAGGCCCTTGAACTTGTCCGCGCCTAGCACGGGGATCATCATCGTCTCGAAGACGTGCGCAGTGAAGCCGGCGCCGCTCTCCGCGATCGCCAGGGTGGGCTGACCCTTGGCCTTGAGCTTCTCGGCCAGTGCGAACCACTCGTCCCACGTCTTGGGCGGCTGCGCGCCGACCCCTTCCAGCATCTTCTTATTGTACCACATCATGTTGGAGCGGTGGATGTTGACAGGCACCGAATACGGCTTGCCGCCGGTCGAGGCGATTTCGATCAGCTCCTTGGGGAAGACTTTGTCCCAGCCCTCTTCTTTGTAGAGAAACTCCAGGTCTTCCATCTGGCCCGCCGCCACATAGGAGCCGAGGAGCTCGCCGCCCAGGTGCACCTGGAACGACTCCGGCGGGTCGCCGCCCATCATGCGGGTCTGGAGCACGGCCTTCATATCGCCGCCGGATGAGGTGCCGCCGGCGATGGCTGCGTTTACGATCTCGACGCCTGGATACCGCTTCTTGAAGACTTCATACAGCCCGTTGAGGGCTTCGATCTCGCCGCCGGAGGTCCACCAGGAGAAGATCTCCAGCTTGCCGCCTGCGGCCGGCTTCGGAGCGCCAGGCGCAGCAGCCGGCGGCGCACAACCTGCCAGGGCCGCGCCGCCCGCGACCAGGGCGCTCATCTTGAGGAATTCCCGACGATTGAGCCGCTTCATAGCTCGGTTCTCCTTTCGTCTATGAAAAAGGGAGCAACATGAACGCGCAACACAACGTACGACACGGTTGAGTCAGAAACGATTTTGACCTCGATGACACAACCGCCTGTTGGGGTCATCACCTCCTGGCGTTTCGTGTGAACCAGGCTGCAGCCGGAGGACGTGGCGACGGCGAGCACAACCCATCGGGCGCTTATCTCACGAGAAGCTGCAGCGAACCGTAACAGCACGGGCAATGGCGTGCACAGACATCAGACGCCGGATACAGCTCGTCTGAACGCTATATACCAGAGAAGATCATTGTTGTCAAGCGCCATATCGCGGCCATCCTACAAAGGCGGTCGCGCGATTTGACAGAGGCGGCGAAAGGGAGTATGTATGAAAACGTTTCTGGACCCATTATCAAGAAAGGACTGCACCCTATGACCGTAGCAGTACGCATCGGCTTCGTCCCCTCCTACCGTTTCCAATGGACCGACTGGACTGCCAGAATGCGCGCTGACAGCCTCGCCGCCCTGTCAGCCCTGAAGGGGGTAGAGGCGGTGCTGTTTCCCACGCCATCGGCCAACGGCGCAACCCTGGACGCCGAGAAAGGCTGGACCCCGCACGGCGCGGTCCATGACCTGGACGAAGCTGAGGTGATCGCCGCCTATTTTCGTCAGCAGCGCGTGGATGGCCTGGTCCTCTGCCCACTGGACTTCGGCGACGAGCGGTCGGCCGCCAAGATCGCGGAGCAACTCGGTGTGCCTGTCTTGCTCTACGCGACCAGGGAGCCAGCCGGTCTGCCTGGCCCGGCCCTGGGCCGTCAATCCGACTCTTACTGCGGTAACCTCTCGATGGCTTCGGCGCTCTATCGGCGCAAGATACCGTTTCACTTCGCCGGCATCTTCTTTCCTGACGAGCCGGGGTTCGCGGCCGCGCTCGATCCTTTCATCCGGGCCGTCGCAGTGGTCAAGGGGCTGCGCGGCGCCCGGCTGGGCCAGGTGGGGGTGCGGCCAGCAACCTTCGAGACGGTGGGCTACGACGAGCACGCGCTCGCGCTCAAGTTCGGCCAAAACATGATCTACGCCAACCTGGATGACATCGTGGACCTGGCCCGGCGCTACCCTGACGATGACCCGCAGATCGGCCGGGTGATGGCCGAGGTGCGCGGCGAGTTCGCGCAGATCACGGTGGGCGATCACTACCTGCGCAACGCGGCCAGGCTTGAGTTGGCCCTGACTGAGTTTTGGCGGCGGTCCAAGCTGTCAGCAATGGCGGTGCAGTGCTGGCCGGCCATCCAGCGCATGATGAACATCTCCGTCTGCAACGTTTACAGCCGTCTGACCGACCGCGGCCTGCTGACCGCGTGCGAGGCGGATGTGTTGGGCGCGCTGGCGATGTTGATCAGCCATCGCGTGGCCCTGGGTGAGACCGCACCGCACTTCGTGGACTGGACAATCCAGCATCGCGAGAATCCCGACTGGCTGCTGGCCTGGCACTGCGGCAACGCGCCCGTGTCGTTGGCCGCCGATCGGTCGCAGACTGCTCTGCGCTCTCGCAAAGATATGGCCGGCGCCTTGCCGGCGCCGGCCGTGGATCCGCAAGCCGGCCTCAACCAGTTCCAGGTCCGGCCTGGCGCGGTCACGCTCTGCCGCCTGGCCGAATATGACAATCAGTGGAAGCTGCTCATCACCACCGGCGAGATCATCCCGTCGGACGAGACGCTGGCCGGCGCCTGGTCATGGGTGGCGGTGAAGGATCACGCCCGGCTCTACCGGACCCTGGTGGAGGAGGGGTTCATCCATCACGCCAGCATGGTCCACGGCGATTGGACCGCGGCGCTGCTCCAGGCCTGTCGCTTTTTGGACATCCGGCCGGTGGTTGTGTAGCCCAAGATGCCATCTTGCGCCACAGGGCAGAGCGGAGACATGACATGTCACAGATGCGCGTCGTCGGCCTGGGCATGGCCACGGTGGATGTTCTGGTGCGGTTGGCTGAGCTCCCCACATGGGAACACGGGTCGTGCTTCAGCGCCATCGCGTTCGATGGCGGTGGGCCAGTCGCCACTGCGCTGGCGGCGGTGGCGCGGTTGGGCGTCGGGGCCGGCTTCATCGGCGCCTATGGCAACGACCGCCTGGGTGATCTCAAGCGCCAGATGCTGGTCGAGTGCGGCGTAGATGTGAGCCAGATGGTGCGGCTGCCTGCGCCCGAAAACGAGGTCGTGTTGGTAACGGTCCAGGCCGCGACAGGGGAACGCATCTTCACCGGCTGCGAGGCCTTTTGGGACAATCAACTGCTGCCCGACCAGGTGTCGCAGTCATATTGCACATCGGCCGAATATCTGCACCTGGATGGCTATCACCCGGCGGCCGCCCTGGCTGCGGCGTGCTGGATGCACGCCGCAGGCAAGACGGTTGTGCTGGACGGCTCGGCCACCGCCGGCCCCATCCCTGACTCGATGCGTGCGTTGGTCGCTGAGAGCGATATCCTGATCTGCGGCTCCGGTTTCGGCCCCGCACTGACCGGCCGCCAGGACGTGTGGGCGGCTGGCCGGGCCATGGTGGAGTTGGGCCCGCGCATTGTGGTGCAGACCGAGGGCAAGGCGGGCAGCTTCACCGTCACGCGCGACGATGCCTTCCACACACCGGCCTTCGAGGTGGCGGTTGTGGACACCACTGGGGCCGGCGATGTCTTTCACGGCGCCTATATTGTAGGGCTGCTGTCCGGATGGGATGCGCGGTGCACAGCGCAGTTCGCAACGGCGGCGGCCGCGCTGAAGTGCACCGGGCTGGGCGGCCGGCGCCCCATCCCGCGGTTCGACCAGGTGATGGCTTTTCTAAAGGAGCGTGGGATCGGCTGGTAGAAATCGGCGGTCTGAGACCGCCGGCTGAATCTGAGAGGGCCCGGCAGGGCCCACGGTGATATGAAAACCTCAAGGGGGATGTGAATGTATGGCTCTGACATCCATCAAGGATGCACTGCGCAACGCCCACGCGGGCGGATATGCGGTGGCGCTGTTCGATACGTTTGACATGCACGCAACCGAGGGCATGTTGCAGGCCTTCGAGGAAAAGCGTGCGCCGGCCTTGATCGGCATTTACGGCGGCTTTTTCGAACAAGCCAACGCGCGCAGTCATGCCGCCTATATCCGGGAACGCGCGGCAATGGCGACCGTTCCGGTCTCGCTCATGCTCGATCACGGCGCCAGCTTCGAGCAGTGCATGAAAGCGATCTCCTACGGCTTCACCGACGTGATGTACGACGGCTCGCGACTGCCTCTCGATGAGAACATCGCCCAGGCGGCCGCAGTGGTGCGCGCTGCACATGCGATGGGTGTGTGCGTCGAGGCAGAGTTGGGGCATGTCGGCAGCGGCGCGGAGTATCAGGCCTATGGCGCGCAACGCAAAGGGTTCACCGATCCTGATGCCGTAGCGCGCTTCGTCGCAGAGACCGACGTGGATTGTCTGGCTGTCGCCATCGGCACGGCGCACGGCGTCTATCAGGGCGATCCGCACATAGACCTCGATTTGCTGCGCGCCATTCGCGCCCGCGTCGACATCCCGCTGGTGATGCACGGCGGATCAGGTCTGTCGGAAGAGCAGTTCCGGTCGGCCATCCAGGCCGGGATCGCCAAAGTCAATGTCGCCACCGAGCTGTTCATCACGGCCGCCAGCCGCATGAGGGAAGCCGCGCGCGACGCGGACGTTTCCTATTTCGACCTGGCGCGCCTGGCCGTCACAACTTTCAGAGAACGCTGCGGCTACTATCTGGACCTCTTTGGCGCATCGGGAAGGATCGTCTACTAACATGCCGACTTTCACAGCACTACAACTGATTGATCTTACTGCTCGCCTTTTCGAGGCTGCCGGCGCGCCGCCAGCGGTCGCGCGCCAGGTCGGCGCCTCTCTGGTGGAGGCGAACCTGACCGGTCACGAATCGCACGGCGTGATTCGGGCAGTCCAGTACGTGCGCGCGATCGAGCGCGGCCAGATCAACCCCCGCGCCGAGCTCGAAGTCCTGCGCGAAACCCCCACCACCGCGCTGCTGGATGCCCACTGGGGTTTTGGCCAGATCGCAGCGCGGCGGGGGATGGAGCTGGCGATCGCCAAGGCGCGGCAACATCACCTGGCCGCGGTGGGTCTGCGCAACTCGGCCCACATCGGCCGGCTGGGCGAATATGTGCTCATGGCCGCAGAGCAAGGCTTGATCGGGTTCATGACGTGCAACTCTTCGCTGTTGGTGGCCCCGCACGGCGGGGTAGACCGCGTGTTCGGCACGAATCCGGTCGCCTTCGCCATACCGGGCGGCCGACAGCCGTTCCTGACCGATTTTGCGACCTCGGCCTGCGCTGAGGGTAAGCTGCGCGTGGCCCAGGCGCGGGATCGGTCCGTGCCCGCGGGCTGGATCCTGGATCGCGACCGCCGGCCCACGACGAACCCGTCCGATTTCTACGATGGCGGCGTCATCCTGCCGCTGGGAGGGCACAAGGGCTACGGCCTGTTGTTGATGGCCGACTTGCTCGGCGGCGCGCTGACGGGCCACGGCTGCACCGCGCTGCCAGAGCATACCTCGGGCAACGGCGTCTTCATGATGGCGATAGACGTGGAGGCGTTCTGCCCGCTGGCAGAGCTGGCCAGCGCGATCGACCGGCTGTTCGAGCACATCAAGGCCGGGAACCGGGCGCCGGATTGCGAGGAGATTCTGATTCCGGGCGAGCCGGAGATGCGCTCGAAGGCGCAGCGGGAACGCGATGGCATCGAGTTGCCGGAGACGACCTGGCGGGAGCTGGTGGAGGCGGCGCGGCAGTTCGGGTTGCGGGAAGGTTTGGATCACGCAGCTATGACGTGACATGGAGTTCAAGGAGGGCAGCCAGGCGTCGTTTCTCATCCTACGGGCCGGTGGACACCGAGCTGCACTACTATGTGCCGCGCCAGGAGCTGGTGGATCGCGCCTGCGCCGAGCTGCTGGGCGAGGATCCCACTCGGGGGGGACACTACATCACCGTCTGGGCGCCGCGGCAGCGCGGCAAAACCTGGGTGTTCCAGCAGGCGGTGGAGCGAATCAGAGCCAGGGGCGATTTCGAGGTCGCCCTGCTGACGATGCAACCGGCCGAAACAGAGACCACTGCAGAGCGGACATTAGACGTCCTGGCGCGCGGGCTGCGTTATGCTCTGGGCAGAGAGTTTCCTGAGCTTGCCGCATGGCGCGATCTGGAAAATCTCTTCACGTCCGCGTGGTTTTCGAGGCCGGTGATTCTGGTGCTGGACGAGTTCGATGCCGTCGGGGAACCGTTCATCGGCCATTTTATCAGCCAGTTTCGCAGCTTCTACAGCCGCCGCGCTACCGAGGCGAAGCGGGAGAGTGGGCAGAAGAGTTGTCTGCTGCACGGGTTGGCCCTGGTTGGAGTGCGGGGCGTGCTGGGAGCCGAGCACGCCAGGGGCTCGCCTGGTTCGACTTCGCTCACCACAGGTTTCAACGTCCAGCGTGGCCTACACATTCCCAACCTGACCTTCCCCGAAGTCGAGAGCATGCTTCGCTGGTACGAGCGGGAGAGCGGGTAGCCGGTAGAACAGGCAGTGATCGAGCGTGTCTATGCCGAAACACGCGGCCAGCCAGGGCTGACGTCGTGGCTGGGGGAGTTGTTGACCGAGACGTACAACGTCCACCCCGATCAGCCGCTTGATCTGTCGGTGGCCCTACGAAGCAGAGCTATCGCGGCCGCGTCTGGCCGGAGTTTCCGACGGGCAATGGCAAGGTAGACCTGTTGATGGCGTATGGCGGGACGGTCTACGGCCTGGAGGTCAAGAGCTTCACCAACCTGCCGGACTACCAGCGGTCGCTGCGCCAGGCCGCGGCCTACGGCCGGCAGTTGGGGTTGGCGGAGATCACGTTGGCGCTCTTCGTGGAGCAGGTGGACGACGCCAACCGGACGAAGTATGAGGCGGTCTACGTGGATGCCGAGACGGGCGTGCGGGTGGCGCCGGTGTTCGTGCAGACGGGGGTGTGGGGGCAGATTGCAGATAGCAAATAGCAGATTGCCATTTGCGGTATCTTCTCAATTGGTAGGGACGATCCCCTTCGACCAGGCTTAGAGCTTGCCCTGAACGCAGTGAAGGGGCAGGCTCTTGCGGTCGCCCGCTTGGGCAGGCGCAAGGTCATGCCCCTACCCCGAACTATTGGGAAGATTCTGTCGCAGTCGTCAGCCAGCGGATTTGGTAGCCCGCCAGCCCAATCGCCAGCAGGTCGGTGTCGGCCGCAAGCTGGCTGCCTTCGATCAGGTCGTGCCAGGTCCCTTGGGGGCTGCTGTCAACAAGGTCAGTCCGTATAAGCGCCGTCTGGCGGTCAGGCGAAAGGTTGGCAACTTGCGCTGGGGTGCAAGTTGCCAATTGTTATGCATCGTAGTACAGCGTGAACTCGTAAGGATGCGGCCGCATCCGCACGGGATCCACCTCGGTCTCGCGCTTGTACGCGATGTAGGTCTTGAGCATGTCCTCGCTGAACACGTCGCCTTTCAGCAGGAACTCATAGTCCGCTTCCAGCGCCTCCAGCACTTCCGATAGAGACCCAGGCACCTGCTTGATCAGCCTGGCTTCCTCGGGCGGCAGACCGTAGAGGTCCTTGTCCATCGGCTCGCCAGGGTCAGTGCGGTTCTGGATGCCGTCCAGCCCGGCCATCAACAGCGCCGCACAGCAAAGGTACGGGTTGCACGTGGGATCGGGCGCGCGGAACTCGATGCGCTTGGCCTTGGGGCTCTTAGAATAGACCGGGATGCGGCAGACAGCCGAGCGGTTGCGCTGGGAATAGGCCAGATTGACAGGCGCCTCGTAGCCGGGAACCAGGCGGCGATAGGAATTGGTGCCGGGCGCGGCCAAGGCGAGCAAGGCGGGCGCGTGCTTCAGCAGGCCGCCGATGTAGTATCTGGCTGTGTCTGAGAGCTGGGCATAGCCGGCGTCATCGAAGAACAGATTCACGCCGCTCTTCCACAGGCTTTGGTGGACGTGCATACCGCTGCCGTTGTCGCCGAAGAGCGGCTTGGGCATAAAGGTCGCGGTCAAGCCGTTCTGCCGCGCGACGTTCTTTACCATGTATTTGTAGATCATCACGTTATCGGCCATGCGCACGAGCGAGTCGAAGTGCATGTCAATCTCGCACTGACCGGCTGTGGCGACCTCATGGTGATGCACCTCGACGGGCACGCCCGCGCTCTCGATGGCCATCACGATGCGGCTGCGCACGTCTTGCAGCGTATCAGTGGGCGGCGTGGGAAAGTAGCCGCGCTTCGGCGCGATCTGCCCACCGTAGTTCGGGCTGAGGTCCTTGCCGCTGTTCCACCAGCCTTCGGGGCTGTCAATGGCGTAGAACGCCTCGTTGACGCTGGAGCCATAGCGCACATCGCCGAAAATGAAGAACTCCGGCTCTGGCCCCCAATAGCTGATGTCTGCAATGCCGGTCTGCTTCAGGTAGGTCTCGGCCCGGCGGGCGATGTAGCGCGGGTCGCGACCGTAGGGCTCGCGCGTGATCGGGTCGAACACGTCGCAGATGATCGCCAGCGTGGGAACCTGATAGATCGGGTCAATGAACGCGGTCGAGGCATCCAGCATCAGCAGCATGTCCGACTCATGGATCTCCTTGAAGCCGCGGATGGATGAGCCGTCGAAACCGATCCCATCGTCGAACCGGTCTTCATTCAGTTCGCGCGCCGGAATACTGAAATGCTGCCAGACGCCGGGCATATCGGTGAACCGGAAATCCACCATCTTGACCTGCTCCGCCATCTTCAGGACATCGGCTATGGTCTTAGGCATGGTCAGAGGTCTCCTCTCTCGTCATCATGGGTTTGGGGGCGGGCAAGGCGCTCACCGCCCCTGGACCGGCCCCAGGGCGGGCGAAGCGCTATTCTACGTCTCTGCGCTCCACACCAGTATAGCAGCCCGTCTGGACGCGCGTCTACTACCCATATGGGTACTGTGTGGGATGGCGGAGGCCATTTTCGGGACAGCTGCCCATGCCGGACGTGGCGCCAGTGCGAAGCCTCCCTGTGGGACGGCCCATGAAAACACAAAGGCGCAGAGGTGCAAAGGCGCAAAGATATATGGTTTTCCTGGCGTCTTGGCGTCTTTGCGTTGATTTTCAAGGCAGAAGCCGGCCGCTGAGTCTGCGCACCCCAGCGGTATGGCGAGTGAGGTCAGCCAACAAATGGGGCGGATCGCCGCCCGAGATGCGGTCTAGTTCACCGTAGCCGAACCGCCGTGCCAGGAAAGCGAACTCCTCGCTCGTCTCCGGCGGCACGGTGAGGTCTTTACTGTTGCCGCGCACCATGCGCAGGGCGTTGATCAGCCTGCGGAGGAACAGGAGCGCCTCCGATAGCTGGGCTGCGTCCTCGGCCGCGATCATGCCGTGGCCGGCCAAAGCCGCAATAGCCGCCTGCGTGTTGGTCAGGCGCACGCCAGGGTTCGCGTGGCCGTGCATCATCTGCAAGCCCTGAACCAGGTACTCGACATCTACCAGCCCGCCAAGACTGAACTTGGCGTTGAACGCGCCGGCCGTCGCCAGGTGTCTGAGCTGGCGTTCGCGCATCGCGCGCATCGCGGGCGCATCGAAGCCCGCGCCGCTGTACACGTAGGCATCGCGCAACGCCTCCACCTGCCGACCGAATGCCGCATCGCCCGCGATGGCGCGCAGCTTGATCAAGGCCTGCCGCTCGTAGGCCCAGGCCGGGCCGCCGGCCGCAAAATAGCGCCGGAAGGAGTCCAACGACACGGCCAGGCTGCCGGCCTGGCCATAGGGACGCAGATCCAGGTCAATCTCGAAGATGCCCGCGCGCCTGGACCAGATGGCGCGGCCAAATTCGGTGACCAGCTTGTCGAAGTACTCGGCTGCGCTGATGACCTTTGGCCCACTCGTGCGGCCAGCGCCGCCATAGAGTAGCATCACCTCGATATCCGAGGCGAAACCCAGTTCATACCCCCCGCACTTGCCGAGGACGCACAGGCTGAGTGGGATGGGCCGGCCATCCTCGGTGATCGGTTCGCCGTGTTGTTCGCGCAGCTCGCGGCCGGCGAGCTCCACCGCCGCCGTGACGACGACCTCCACCAGATCGGTCAGCTCGGCCGAAAACTGGCCGAAGTCGTCGGCAGGGCTGGGCCCGCTGCCCGTCGCCGCGGCCGCCGGCAGGATGTGGCGCATGTCAATGCGGAACATCTCCCGATCCTTGAACGCGTTCAGCGTTTCGCGCCTGGCTGTGGGGTCCGGCGCTCCGCTCAGCGCCGCGGTCAACTCGGCCGTCAGTTGCGCCTTGGTCTTGGCGCTCGCCAGGGCGTTCGGGTCCTGCACGACCGGGAAGAGATTGGCGTACTGCATACGCAGGAAGTCATCCCACAAGAACTCGCTGACCCCCAGGAGCCGCGCCAGCGCGGCCAACACCTCTGGCCGTTGAAGCGACGCCAGCTCATCTGGCCATGATGGACGCTGAAATAGCTCGCCCAGGTACTCGTGGAAATGCAACAGGGCCGACTCGGGATTCGGCGAGCGCGGCAGCAGATGGGTGAAATGCTTGACCAGCACGGTCGCGGCGCGCAGCTCGCGCTGTTGTCGGGAATCCACGATTTTGCGGCCCTGCGCATCTGTGACATAGAGGGTGTCGTGGACGCGGTTGCCCACCGTCTCGACCGCTACATGCGCAATGTGGATGCCGTTGAGCGCCAGCGCGTTCGTGAACTCATAGAGGAAGCCGGGCGTGTCAAGCGCTTCGATGCGCAGGATGGTATATCGCTCGGATGTGGCGTTGTCAATCTCGATGTCCACCGGGTGCAGCGTGGCTGCGCCATCGGCCGACACGTGCAGCGCCAGGGCTACGCGCTTGGCCAGTTCTCCCTGCGCCTCGCGCTGCAAGCGCGTCTGGAGCAGCCTCAGGAGGGCGCCCAGGTTGCTGGCATAGGCCAGCCAGACCTCCTTGCCGACAGCCGCGGGCGCGGCCGCCGGCAGAGCGGCCACGGCAC
>VGOD01000192.1 GCA_016876015.1 Chloroflexota bacterium | reverse complement strand
GATACGCTCACCTCCACCAGGACCGGGCGCGGCAAGTAGCGCCCGGCCTGGGCAATGGCCGCGGGCCGCGGCTCTCCATCCAGTTGCCGCCCACCCTGTGGCGTCATCAAGACCACCTGCCGGATTGCGCGGCTTTCGGCATCATGCAGTCGTGTGATGTAGAAATTCGATTGTGGATCCGCCAGATCATCCAGGAAGTAGAGGGACGACTTGACGTCGCCATCGCCGAGGCCGATGATGGAAAGATCGCTGGCCGTGTAGCGCTCCCGACCGTGTTGAGGCGCATGAGCAGCCAACACGATGCCTGCGGCCCGTAAGTCCTCGATGACGATGCGTTCGAAGAGATAACCGCGACCAAAGGAGGCCCAACGGTACAGGCAGTAAATGGTCAAGTATTCTGCGCCAGGGATGGCTGACGGTGTCAGGCCACTGAGGCGAAGCCACGCCAAGATCTTGCGCGCGGTCTCAGCCTGAAGTTGCGGCCCATCGCGCTCCGGGGCATCGGTTTCGGCGAGTCGGCGGAGATACGGCCGGGCGTAGGTGCCGTTGATGAAGACAGCATAGAACTGCTGGAAGGTATAGCGCCGTTCGGAAAATGTGGGTCTGCTTCTCGAAGCGGCGGCGCAGCGACTCGTAGATCGCGTTGGCCGACGAGGCCAGCCGGCGCTGGAACACCGTGCGGGTCAGCGCGACGCTCCCTGGACCGGCCCCAGGGCGGGCTGTTTCTTGCGACCGCTGGCTTGCGGCAGGAACTGGTTGATGTACGCGGTCACCGCCTTGTAGAGCGCGTACTCCTCCCGGTTCAACTGGAAGGTCACAGTCCCTGGACCGGCCCCAGGGCGGGCTGCGCGTGGCGGTCGGGGAAAAGCCGCCGGCCATCCACGTCACGCAGGTCTTCCTTCAACCGGCGGATCGCCCACGGCGAGGCCGCGCCCAAGCGCAAGACGCTATGGCGGGCCGCCTGCGCCTGGTCGGCGTAGCGATGCGGTTCGGGGAAAACGTCGGGATCAATCAGGTGCAGGAAATGGCCGAAGCGGTCGTCATCGCCATGGTGCGGCGTCGCGGTCAGCAGCACCACATGGTCGGCCATGCCCGTCAGCCGCTCGACGAGCTGATAGCGTCGCGTCTTCTCCACGTCGTCGGGCCGGCCCGTGCGCCGCCTGGTGTAGGCCGCGCACTTGTGGGCTTCGTCCACGATAACCAGGTCCCAGTGCTGCTGCCAGGCCCGTTCCCGCACATCAGGCTGCTTGGTGTAGTCAATCGAGCTGATGACTTGGGTCTCCCGCTGCCACAGGTTGATGATCTGCTGCTGGTCGTTGCCGGCATGGATGATCTGGAATGTTTCGCCGAAGAAGCGCAGCAGCTCGTCCCCTGGACCGGCCCAGGGCGGGCTGCCACTGGATCGTCAGCGGCGCCGGCACCAGAATCAACACCCGGTCTACGGCCTGGCGCAGCTTCATCTCCTTGATATACAGCCCAGCCATGATTGTCTTGCCCGCGCCGGGATCATCGGCCAACAGGAAGCGGAGACGAGGCTGCGGCAGCATCCGCTCGTAGACAGCCTCGACCTGGTGGGGAAGGGTGCGGATGCCGGAGAGGGAGACGGCGAACTGCCGGTCATGGGTGTAGGCCAGGCGGATGCGGGCAGATTCGACTAACAGGCGGAGCCGAAGCGGATCGGCAAGAGCAGCGCGTGATGACTCACCCTGTACGCCAGCCAGTAATTCCTCGATCTCGGCCGCAGAGAGGATGGTCTCATCGAGCGTACCGTCGCCGCGGCGCACCTGCAACTCATAGCCATCACCCAGCCGGCGCAGAGCCTCGACCGTGACCGGTTCCGGGAAATGATTGACGAGTTGTATGCGTTGGTGGATCAGGACCCCGGTAGAAGCTGGCAAGCCGATCCTCCGTTGTAGAATCTTCGATCTCCCAGCATCAGAGTCTACCACAATATCGAAACGAACATGAATCACCGCCAAGACCTCTCAACACGGCGGCGGCCGCCAGGCAGAGAGGATCGCCTCGGCCACGCCGATGGATTGCCAGAAGGCGATCAGCCGGCCATGTAGATCGCGTGCGCGCGAGCAGTTGCTCGCCAAGACGTCGTGCGCCTGCGCCGGGTCGGTCGGCAGGTGATAGAGGCGCGGCGAGACCCCCGCAGGGCCGCACATGAACGCCCACTCGCCATCGTTGACCGTGACGCGGGGCAGCACCGATGCGGGCAGGCTCAAGCTGCGCGAGGTGACCACGATGTCGTGTACGGCTGTGCGCTGCGCGCCGCCGAGATCGGCGATGACCGGAACCAACGATTTGGCCTGCATCGTACCGGGGTCGGTCGCGCCAGCCAGTTGCAGGATGGTCGGCATCAGATCGGCCGGCTGCGCCAGGGCGTCTGTGCGCCGTGGGGGCACGCCAGGCAACCGCATCATCAGCGGGATATGCGCCAACTCCTGATAGAACGGCCAGCACTCGTAGTGCTCAGGCCTGTCCCACGCCTTGCCGATCGCGTTGTGCTCGCCAAGCAGAGCGCCGTGATCCGATAGGAGGATGACAGCCGTGTTCTGCCACAGATTCAGACGCGTCAGCTCATCGAAGAGCTGGCCCAACCAATAGTCCACCAGCGTCACTTCGGCGGCATAGAGCGCGGCCATGTGGCGCCGCTCGGCCGCGGTCAAGTAGTCGGGCGGCGAGTAGCGAGGGTAGATGACCTCCTGGCCGGTGTAGCCGGGGTCGTAGAGGTCAACGTAGGAACGCGGCGGGTCCCATGGTTCGTGGGGATCGAAGTTGTCAATGTAGAGCAAGAACTTGCCCGCAGCGTGTGTGCGACGTAGCCAGGCGATCGCGGTCAGCATGTTGCGGGAGACGAACCAGTCCGCTTCGCTCTGCCGCTCGGCCACGTTGCGGAGATACTGCGTCACCACCTCCGCGCCCTTGCGCAGCTTCGTGGGATCGGCCGGCAACAGGGGGTCGAGCGGCGTAGCCCGCCAGCGATCGTCCTCCTGGCCGCGCGTCCACTCCCAGGAATCGAATCCACGCTCCAATGTGCGACCCTGCCCCTTGATGTGAGGCGTGTCGAAGATCATGCCCGTGATGTAGCCAGCCTCGTGCAATGCCTGCGCCAGCACGACCTCCTGCGGCCCAAGTTGATCCCAGCCCAGATAGGTGTAGGTGTAGCGACCCGCGAACAGCTCGCAGCGGTTTGGCAGGGTGGGAAAACCGCCGGCATAGGCTTTGTCGAACACCAACGCCTGGCGGGCGAACGCGTCCAGATTCGGAGTGCGGATCCAGGTGTTGCCGTTGAAGCCGATATGGTCGTAGCGCAAAGTGTCGCACAGGATGACGATGAAATTGCGCGGTCGGGGAAAGGGCAGTTGGACGGGAACCTGCGGCAGGTAGCGGCGCTGCGGCTCGGCAGCGCGCGCCAGGGGTTGGGTTGGCCGTCCTGACGATTCGAGCACCGCGCCGGCTGCGGTTGCTGCGCTGGCCAGGCTCAGGCCACGCAACATGCGCCGACGGGAGAGGGAAGAAGAGCGCATCGTTGCCTCCAGGGTTGCGTGTGGGGTCTTTGCCCCGCTTCACCCCCCAGGCGAGGGGCGAAGCGGGGCAGGAGAATGCGGGGATCACTGGCCTGACAAGATGATCAGCCTCCTACCAGGAACGGCTCACACCTCACGGAATACACAGCTTGCGCCCTGCGTACACCGTGTTCGGATTCGCGATCCCGTTCGCCGCCATCAGCGCGTTCACCGAGACGCCGTACCAGGCCGCCAGGCCCGACAGAGTCTGGCCCGGCTGAACCGTGTGATAGAACCGGCAGGTCGTCGGCTTGGGCGGCGCGCCCTTCTGCACGTTGTAGAACTTGAGCGGGGTGCATTGCAGCCTGGGCGGCCAGTCCACCTTCACCGTAGTCCTGGCGGCGCCCCAGGGGACCCAACCGTCCTTCTCCTTCACGGCCACCTCGTAACTGCCAGGCGCCAGATTGCTGAAGCGGAAGTAGCCCAGGCCGTTGGTGGTTTGGGTGATGACTGCGCCGCTGCTGAGGTTCCTGGCGGTGATCGCGAAACCGGGCAGGCCCACGCCGCCCCAGTAGTCAAGCTTGTAGCCGTCAATGCAGATGTCCCGCTCTACCTGCTTGTTGGCGAACTCGACCGGAACACATGCGCCGGTGTCGTTGGGCGTCAACTTAACCACCACCTTCGTCGGGGAGGTGGGCGACCAACCGATCTGCGGCTCTTCGAAGACCTCGTACTCCCCCATCGGCAGGCCGTCAAAGCGGAAATAGCCGGTGCCGTCGGTATCACGATGCTGATAGCCGCCGCCGCCTGGCCGCTGCAGCGAGATGTTCCAGCCGGGCAAGCCTACGCCCAGGTCATCCCGCTTCCATCCCTCCACACAGCCGCGCGGAGACTGGTTGCGGAACGTGGGCACACGCGCGCACGCGCCGCCCCACACGCCCACGACAGCCGACTGCGGGGTGATGGTCGTCCAACCGGTCTTGAGCTGTTCCGTGAACTTCCAATCCCCCTGAGCGCCCAGGTCAACAAAGCGGAAGTAACCCAGCGCGTCAGTCGTGGCAGTCAGGAACATAGTCGGTGTGATGACGGGATAGGATGCGATGATCGTCCAGCCGGCCAGACCGACGCCGTTCTCGTCCACCTTATAGCCGACCGCGCAGAGATCAGGCGGCCGGTTCTTGAAACGCACCTGCACGCAGTTGTTCGGGTCCTTCTGATCGTCGGGCTTGATCGGCGTCGTCAACGTCACGTTGAACATGCTCGGCGTGACAGGCGTCCACCACTGTTTGACGTCCTCCCACAGCGTCCAGGCGCCCAAGGTCAAATCGGGGAAGGTGAAGCGGCCGTTAGCATCGGTGGTGGTCGTGAAGATGGGGCCGGCCGCGCTGACCGGCTTGGCGTAAATCGTCCAGCCCTTCAGGGGCTCATGATTGTCGTTCACCTTCGTGCCGCTGATGCAGCTCGTAGGCTGGCGCTGATTCTGGAACGTCACGATGACGCAATCCTTGTCGCTCAGCGCCCGCGGAACCGTGACGGTCTGGCTGGTGGGGCTCTTGGCCTGATACGGGTACTTCAGCTCCTCGCTGACCACGTAGAGGCCGGGCACGATGCCATCTGCGGCGTCGAAGCGCGCCACGCCGTTCGCGTCCGTCAGCTTCTCGGGATCAATCACGCCCACCGCCTTGATCTTCCAGTCCTTCAGCGGGTTGTTTTGCTCGTCAACCTTCCTGGCGATGATGCAGCCATAGGGCTGCACCTTGAAACGGACGTCGTAGCACGTTCCGCGACCATAGGCTACGTCGAAGGAGATCTCCGTGTCGGTCACCTTCCAGGCATCGGGAACAGCCAGCTTGAGGGTGACCTTGCCGGGCGCAGGGATGTTGAATGTAAACTTACCATTCGCATCGCTGACCGCGGAGAGAGGTGTGTTGCCCGTAGTAGCAGTGACGGTCAGACCGGCCAGGCCGTTGTGCGCCTTGTCTATCACCTGTCCGGTCACGCAGATGCCCGTCTGGCCATTCAGCAGCCCGCCCTGGCCGGTCCAGGGGCTGTGTCCAGCCGCGCCGCCGGCGGGCCGCCAGGGTCATACTGCAACGAGGAGAACGATCGCCATTACGCTATAGGCTGACCAGGTGCGCCGGGTGTTCATGGTGTTATCCCTCCTGTCGAGAATGTGGTTGAGCGGCGACCGGCGCCGCGCAAAGCGCCGGTCGCGGGGCGACATCACGGATCAATGATGCACAGCTTCTGTCCCGGATAGATCAGGTTCGGATTGGCAAGCTTGTTGGCCTCCATAATGAGAGCGACGGAGCTGTTGTACTTCCAGGCCAGGCCAGAGACGGTATCGCCCTTCGCCACGACGACCCAAATGCACGCCGGCGGCTGCGGCGTGACGCCATTGCACGGCACCGACAACTGTTGGCCCACATAGATGGCGTTAGGGTTGGCGATCTTGTTGATCTCGGCCAGCGCCGCGGTCGTCGTGCCGTAGCGAGCAGCGATCCCGGCCAGGGTATCGCCAACCGCCACAGTGTAGACGCACGGCCCAGGGACGCCAGCCCGCCCTGGCCGGTCCAGGGGGCAGCCCACCAGCTTGATGGCATCCAGGTTCACGTCCAGCTCGCGCTCTGGCGTGGCCCACTTCTTCCAGGCCCGAATGGCGATTACGACTTTGTCGGCCGGCGCGGTGAACTTGACGCTGTAGTACGCCATGTCTCCCGGCGACGTTCGCAGATAGATCGTGTCCCAGGGCAACTCGGTCCAGGCGGCTACGTCACTTTCCGAAGGATCGGCGTCGGCTGCCGCATAGCCCCACTGCACCCGATAGCGATACTTGTCTTCGGACGCGCCGCTTGTGCGCTCGCGCAACATGCCATAGAGCGAGAACTCATAGCTTGCGCCCTTCTTCAGTCCGCCCACCACCTGGTAAACGCCGGCATAGCGATCGGGGTCGGATGCGGCCATCCCCAGCGTGTTGATCTCGATCAACTGGCCGTGCGCGCCGTCCTTGATCACCTTCGGCCACATCTCGTCGTAGAAACCGTAGACTGCGCGGCCGCCGTTGTTGAACGCGCTCCAGCCCTTGCCTACGCCGCCGACGAAGCCGCCCTCGAAGTCGCCATTGGCGAGGAAGTTTGCGCCACCGCAGGTCGCCGGCGTGGCCGTGACCGGAGTGGGAGCGGTGGTCGTCGCCGGAGCAGTGGTCGTGATGACGATGACCGAATCCTTGACCACCGGGCCAAACAGACTGATCGCATCCAGGTTGACGTCGAGCTCCCGATAGACGGTGCCCCATTTCTTCCAGACGCGGATGAAGAGGGTGATCTTGTCGCTGGGAGCGGTGAACTTGGCGCTGAAGCTCTGCAGGCCGCTGGGGGAAGTGCGGCTGTCAATCTTGTCCCACGGCAGCTCGACCCAATTGGCCACCTTGGTCCAGTCTGTCGCGGCGTCAGCGGTGTAGCCCCACTGCACTCGATAACGATACGCATCGTCGCCGGCCAGCTTGTGTTCCGGCCGCAGGCCCTCGCGCATCAGGCCGCTGAGCTTGAGCTGGTACTCGCCGCCCTTGACGAGCTTGACCGTCTGAAAGATGCCGGTATAGCGATTCGGCTCGGAGGCGGCGTGTTGCATGGTGTTCAGCTCGATGAGCTGGCTGTGCGCGCCGTCTGCCACTACCGGTTTCCACTGGTCATCGTAGAACCCGTAGTCCACCGAACCGCCGTTGGTGAAACATCCCCAGCCGGCGCCGACCATGCCGCAACCTGGCATGTAGGTGAATCCACCCTCGAAATTGCCGTTCACCAGCAGTTCCTGGTCAACGACCGCCAGGCCGCTGGCTCCGCCGAGGGTCAGGCTGGCCGTCAAGGCCAGGATCAAGGCAACTCCCATCAGACGTTGTTTGTGTTGCGCGTTCCTCATGGCATCCTCCCGAGCGGGTCGCCCGGCTTGGCGTCACCTGATAGCCGGGCATGGGTGAATGACGGCTATCCAGGCGCCAGACGCCCTGTGAGCGGCCGGCAGACGAAGTTGAGCCACGAATGGCAAGGCGAAGGAGACGTCGCCGCACTGAGCAGCAACGTGGGCCGCGCGGCCAACAGGATGGCCGGCGCAAGGAAGAGATTGGTTGGCCAAAGACAGGACATGAGGTCTGTTCCTCGCTCACTCCACAGGAACGACTTGGCATCTCAGCAAGGAAACTATATCACATGTTGCGCGCGAATGCAACATTGAGATGCGATGCGCCGCGCGTTATGTATCTTCTCGAATCAGAAGACGTTGCCGAGGCAAAAGAGATGCGGTATATCTGGTGAAGGTGCGCAGGGAATCCCTAGACCGGCCAGGTCGGCCAGCGCGCGCGCCGCATACGCCGCGTGTCGCTGGCGCTTGTTGCGCGGGGGCGCGTCCAGTTCGGGCAGCAGCCCCAGGTTAGCCTTCATCGGCTGGAACTGGCCAGCCTCGGCATGGGTGATGTAGTGGATCAACGCGCCGATCATCGTCGTGCGCGGCAGGCTGAGCGGCTCCGCAGCCTGGAGCAGGCGCGCCGCGTTCAGCCCGGCGAGCAGTCCGCTGGCGGTGGAGCCGACATAGCCCTCGGTCCCGGTGATCTGCCCGGCGCAGAAAAGATCAGGCCGGGTGCGCCACTGGAGAGTGGGCCGGAGCAAAGCGGGGCTATCGAGGAAGGTGTTGCGATGCATCTGCCCAAAACGCACGAACTCGGCCTCCTCCAGGCCAGGGATCATGCGCAGAACGCGCTCCTGCTCGCCCCACTTCAGGTTGGTCTGGAAGCCGACGAGGTTGTAGAGGGTTCCGGCCACGTTGTCTTGCCGGAGCTGCACCACGGCAAACGGCCGCTTGCCGGTGCGCGGATCGCGCAGCCCCATGGGCGTCATCGGCCCGAACGCCAGGGCGTCGGGGTGTCGCGCAGCCAACACCTCGATGGGCAGACACGCCTCGAAGTAGCGCCGAGTCTCCTCGTCCTGCTCGAACTGACGCAGGCTGATCTTCTCGGCCGCGTTCACCGCGGCCACGAAGGCATGATACTCATCGCGCGTCAGCGGGCAGTTGATGTAGTGGCCGGTGGATTGGTAGAGTGGTAGATTGGTAGATTGGGCAGGAGATAGGTTGGTAGATTGGGCGGGTAGCTGTTTCTCGTACCGGCTGGCGCGGAACGCCACATCCATGTTGATGCTTTCGGCCGTGACGATCGGTGCCATCGCGTCGAAGAAGGCGAGGTAGTCCTGGCCCGCCAATCCCCGGATCGCCTGGGCCAGGGCCGGAGAGGTGAGCGGCCCCGTGGCGATGATGACCGCCGATCCAGCGGAAGGCGAGGGCAGCTCCCGCACCTCCTCGCGTCGCACATCAATCGTGGGATGCTGCTCGATGGCCGCGGTGACCAGCCGGCTGAACGCCTCGCGATCCACGGCCAGGGCCCCGCCGGCCGGCACCGCGGTCGCATCGGCGCACGCGATGATCAATGAGCCGAGCTGACGCAACTCATTCTTGAGCAGCCCTAACGCGCGATCGGGCAGGTTGGAGCCGAGGCTGTTGGAGCACACCAGCTCAGCCATGTCGTCGGTGCGGTGCGCGGGCGTCATGCGCGCCGGCCGCATCTCGAAGAGCACTACCTGCGCGCCGCGTTGTGCGGCCTGCCACGCCGCCTCCGCGCCCGCCAGCCCCGCGCCGATGACGCTGACCGCAGGCTGCACCAGAATGCTCGACGTCTGATCCACGCAAAATGACATGCGCCTCCTTGAATCCCACCAGGCGCCTGGCATCTGCGAGGATGCCTGGCGCCTGGTGGGCCATTTTCAGGACAGGGGTGATCATTCCCCCACGGCGCACGCCAGCGCCACGATCGCAGCCCACGCCAACACCTTGAATTCGCCCCTCGCGAGTGCGGCCGCCAACTCGGCGCGCGTCACTAGCAAGAGCTCCTGTTCTTCGAGGTCATCCGCAGACCGCTCGGCCACGCGATGCGCGTCGCGAGCCAGGAAGAAGTGGGCGACCCCCATGCCCCGGTTCGCATCCACGCGATAGGTTCCCAGGCTTGTCCAGGCGGAAGACTCGTAGCCGGTTTCCTCCCGCAGCTCGCGCTGCGCGGCGGTCAGCGGCGCCTCGCCCGCCTCGATGTAGCCGCCCACAACTGCCAGCGATGAGCCTTCCACCGCGTACTTGGTCTGCCGGAAGCACAGATAGCGACCGTCTACGGTTTCAGCCAGGACATTCACGTAGTCGGGCGTGATGGCCCATGGCCAATCTTCGATCACCTGACCATCGGGCAGCTCGATGGCGTGGTATTCGACTTTCAGATACTTGCCCCCATCGAGCACCAGCCGCCGGCTGAGGGTCCTCCACGGCTTCAGCATCCACTCAGGCATGGTCAGGCTGCCCCCCGCCGCCGGCTGGCGGCCGGAGGACAGGCGGCTCTTCGGCGGCCAGGAAGGAAGCCACCAGGCGGTTGAACTCCTCGGGCTTTTCGCGCTGGGGCCAATGACCACAGCCGGGCAGCGCCTCCAGCCGTGCGCCGCGAATCCGTTGTTGCGCCTGCCGTGCGCACGCCAGGGGAACCAGCGAATCGCGCTCGCCGTGGATGATCAACGCGGGGGCCGCGATCTCGTGCAACCGGTCCAGATAGAAGGTGCGAAGACCCTGCCACTGAATATCGTGGCGCTGAAAGGCCATGAACGCCGCGCCAGTACGCGGCTTGCGCATTTCGGCCAGCACCTGATCCACCAGGTCGTCTGTCACCCGGCGAGGATCATGAAAGATGCCGGTCAGCGAGGCGCGGGCCATGGCCCGGCTGTTCCGCACCAGCGCCCAGGTCAGCGCGTTCACGCCGGGCAACCGCACGAACAGCCATGAAAGCTTGTGCGCGGGCGCAGTCGGCTGCAGGCCATAGCTATCCACCAACACCAGACGCTCGACGCGCTCCGGCTGGCGCAGGATCGCGCCCAGCGCGATCGCGCCGCCCATCGAAATCCCAACCAGGCTGGCGCGCGGCAGGTCGAGCCGGGCCATGAACTCCAGCAAGAACCCAACGTAGTAGTCGGTGCTGTACCCGACATCAGGCCGCTCGCTGTCGCCATAGCCCGGCCAATCGGGCGCGATGACGCGGTGTGTCTGCGCCAGCGCTGGCGCGGCCAGGCTCCACGAGAGCCAGGCTGAATCGGTGCCGCCGCCGTGCAATAGCAGCACCGGCGACCCCTCCGCGCCGGCCGTCAGATAGTGGGTGCGCACTCCCAACACCTGGATGAAATTGCTCGTGATGCTCATCGGTTGTGTCTCCTTCGGCCCCGCCTCACCCGTCCGCCACCACGGCTAGAACGCCAAGCCCGTCGGTCGGGCGGTTGAAAACCGCTGCCACCACTGCACAGCCGATCCTTCGGCAAGCTCAGGACAGGCTCGGCGTCGGCTGGCTCTCGTCGCCGCAGGGCGCCTTCGCCAGCGTTGCAGCGACCGTTCGGCTGAGCTCACGACGAAGCCTC
>VGOD01000191.1 GCA_016876015.1 Chloroflexota bacterium | reverse complement strand
CTGCCGTGCCTCGGTGAACTCGGCCGGCTGCACGCGAAAGTTCGCGCCGGCCAGCGCCACCCGAAACGCCAGCCCCTCATCGGCCAGCGCATAGAGCGCCCGCAGCATCGTTTCGGGATCCTTGTCATACTCCCAGCGCTGGTTCCACAAAATCAGCGGCGCCCCCTCTGTTTCCTTGTCTACTTGTTTCCTGGCATCCTCATCCAACCGCCGCAGATCGCACCCGACCGGCAGAACGCATGACTTCGCTCGTGTCGTCGCCGCCGTCTCCAGGTGCGTGTAATCCGGGAAGTGCTTGAGGAGCCTCGGCAGCTCGTCGAACCAACTGTCGAGGTGGAATGCCGAGTTGAAGCAGACGCGGTCGGCGGCCAGCATCGAGAGATGCTGGATCATGCCGTAGGTCAGGTCGCGTTTGGCGCCGGGCGGAGGGGGGTAGGTGAGCTGGTTTTCGTGCATGTAGAGCACGGTCGGCGTAGACGCCAGCTCGCGGCGGGTCAGCGCCAGAAAGGCCGGCAGGTTGACCATGCTGGTCGCCAGCAGGAGATCGGGCCGTTCGCCCGTCGCCAGCCGGGCGCGAGCCTGCTCTGCCAGTTCCAGGCTGGCGCCCTGCATCCGCCACTTCCAGAAGTAGCCCGGCATCGCCAAAATGCGCACCTGGCGCCGGCTGGCCGCGGCATACCCTTCGGCCCAGGCGCGGTGCGAGCCGGTGTGGTAGGGGTTGAGGAGCCAGATGTTCATCGGGCGCGACACAGGGTTACATGCCCTCCGCTCCTGTCGAGATCTGCGTGTACGCCATCGCATGATTGACTGCACGACCCCTGGACCGGCCCCAGCCCGCCCTGGGGCCGGTCCAGGGGGCGGGCTGTCCGGCCGCGTATTGCGAGAGGACGGCGATCCGGTTCGAGTCGTTTCGGCTGTGGTGACGAATCAGACGTCGCCTACAGGTTGGTCGTGTGCCAGCCGCGGGCTTCCAGCAGTCGAACGGCTTCCCAGGAGGTCGTGCCCATTTGCTCCGCCAGGTAGCCTAAGCTGCACTCGCCTTGTCGGAATAACACATATAATTCCGTTAGTTTCTGCTCAAAGCCGCGGCGAACGAGATCCACCAGCATAGGCGAGGGGTTCGAGACCGCTTCGCGCAGTAACTTATCGCTGAAATCCTTGACTTCTGGATGAACTGCCATCGCTTCTATAACTTGAGGCATCTTCGATCTCCCGACCGCAAAACGCTCAGGGTGTGAGGCACAAAACCGCCCGAGAACCGATGTTTTACTGATTGTACTACTTCCATAGCCAGTTCTTGAGCCCACAATTTACATTGAGTCAACTCGATCATCAGATCCAAGAACAGCAAAGCAGGAATGCCGCATCGCCTGCCGACTACATACGCCAGCCTATCATCTGTCACCCAGAAATCCACCTGAGCAGCATGTTCCAGACAAAAGGCGATGCACTCTTTCTCCCCCGATCCCAACCGATAGCCCTCCAACACGGTATCAGTAGACAAATTGACTGGGTTCACCTTGATTCGATCGGTCGAGATCAGACGGTTAGCGAGAGATGCATCGGAATACCTGGCATAGGCGGCAAGTACCTCCTGCGCTACGGCTGCCGGGACACTCAGGGTGCTCACCGCCAGTAGGCTTTCGATGGCGGACCCATGCCGTGGAGCAGCCTGACAGCAAGTAATGAGGGCGTTCGAGTCGAATACCAGGCGAAGCATACGCCGCCAGAACCCGATGAAGTAGTTTACCAAAGAGTATAACATGGCTCTCGATTAGGGGCAAAGAGCCAGAACGACGAGTTGCTTCTACTTATCACCATGCAAGACTGTTTCACTCCCCCCGCACCGATCAATCGTCCCCAATCGAAGCCGCCGCGCATTTTCCTGATTTGACAACTCCTTTGAGCTATGTTAGACTCCCGCCAATCCTGGATAGAGGATACAGATAAGATATGTACCGCACCGGCTTGATCGTTCTCTCGCTTATTGCGCTCCTTGTCGTCAAGGAGCTATAGCCGTTTGGGAGGCGATGGGCCAGGTAAAACCAGGAGCGGTGCAACCTAAGCAACTACAGAGGGCCTCCCAAACGGGAGGCCCTTTCTCTTTCTTGCCCTTTTTAGATGGTGGGGCCGCCGCAGGCGCCCAGGTGAGGCGTAGACGCCCTTCGAGCCGCTCGTCAGAGTGGCCGAGGGGCGTTTGTTTTCCTGGCCCAACTCGCCTGGCCCAACACTGAGGTCGCCTGACCACAATCAGTATCTTCTCAATAACCTGGGGTAGGGGCACGGCCTTGCGCCCCTGGACCGGCCCCAGCCCGCCCTGGTGCCGGTCCAGGGGGCGGGCTGCCCACCGGGGCGACCGCGAGGGTGCGCCCCTACAAATTGAGAAGATACCACAATCATTTACCCGCAGAGGAGCGAACCATGAAACGAACAGGTTCTCAAATCGTCTGGGAGAGTCTGATGCGTGAAGGCATCGAGGTGGTTTTCGGTTATCCGGGCGGCGCGATCATGCCGGTGTACGACGCGCTGCTCGACTATCCCATCCACCACGTCCTGGTGCGCCACGAGGAGAACGCGGCGTTCGCGGCCGATGGCTATGCCCGCGCCAGCGGCAAGGTGGGCGTGTGCGTGGCGACCTCGGGCCCGGGCGCCACCAATCTGGTGACGGGTCTGGCCGGCGCAATGATGGACTCGGTGCCGGTGGTAGCGATCACCGGCCAGGTAGCTTCGCCCCTGGTCGGCACCGATGCGTTTCAGGAGACCGACGTGACCGGGGTCACGCTCCCGATCACCAAGCACAACTACCTGGTCAACCAGGTGGATGAGCTGCCCCATATCATGAAAGAGGCGTTCCACATCGCGCGCACGGGGCGGCCCGGCCCGGTCCTGGTGGACGTCTGCAAAGATGTGCAGTTCGCTTCGACCGAATTCGACTACGATGCCATCAAGATGCGGCTGCGGGGCTATCGGCCCATCAACCGCGGCGCGCCCAACCAGATTCGCCAGGCCGCCGCCATGATCAACGCGGCCGAGCGGCCGGTGATCCTGGCCGGGCACGGCATCATCCTGGCCGGCGCTCACGATGAGCTCCTGGCTCTGGTCGAAGGCGGCAACATCCCGGTCGCCACTACCCTCCTCGGCATCGGCTGTCTGCCCGAAGCACATCCTCTCAACCTGCGGCTGATGGGCATGCACGGCGAAGCCTACGTCAACCAGGCCGTTCAGGCCGCCGACCTCCTGATCGCATTGGGCATGCGCTTCGACGATCGCGTCACCGGCAACCTGAGCACCTATGCCAGGAACGCCGAGATCATCCACGTGGATATTGACCCGGCTGAGATCGGCAAGAACGTGATCGCGGACCTGGGGATTGTGGGCGATGTCCGTCGCGTGCTGGGCCAACTGCTGCCGTTGATCGAGCGCCGGCCCCGCACGGCGTGGTTCGCGCAGATCGCGGAGTGGCGCGACGAGGCGGCCAGCCGCGACATCCTCAACCGGGCCGCCGACGATTCGCTCCCTGCGCCCTATGTGATCAGCGAAATCAGCCGGGCTACCAACGGCGCCCAGGCCACCGTCGTCACCGATGTGGGCCAGCACCAGATGTGGGTGGCGCAGTATTTTCGCCACAACCGGCGCAACCAACTGCTGACCTCCGGCGGCCTCGGTTCGATGGGCTATGGCCTGCCGGCCGCCATCGGCGCCAGCTTTGCGCGGCCCGATGACGAGGTGTGGGCCATCGTCGGCGACGGCGGCTTTCAGATGAGCCTGCCGGAGCTGGCGACCGTGATGCAGGAGCGCCGGCCGATCCGGATCGCGATCATGCGTAATGGCTACCTGGGCATGGTGCGCCAGTGGCAAGAGTTGATCCACGGCAAACGCTATTCCGAGGTCGCGATCAGCAGCCCTGACTTCCTCAAGGTGGCCGAGGCGTATGGCGTGCTGGGCATGCGCGCCGAAACCAGATCGCAAGTGGCTGAGGTGATCGCTGAGGCTCGCTCAACCCCTGGCCCGGTCCTCATGGACTTCGTCGTCGAACGCGAAGTGAATGTCTATCCCATGGTCCAGCCTGGCCGGGCGCTGCATGACATGGTTCGCAGGCCCGTGGAGGAGAAGATCGGGGCTGGGGGAGGGTGGCAGACTGCAAATTGCAAATAGCAGCTGGCAGAGAGCAGATAGCAAATGGCAGGTGGCAAATGGCAGAGGGCTCTGGCGGATAGCCCGCCCTGGGGCCGGTCCAGGGGCGCAGGGCTATGCCCTTGACCTGGATGTTCGAGAAGACACCGACCACGGACTACGCAATACGCACTACGCACTACGCAAAGGAGATCTTCCATCATGGCCCTGGTTGATCATAGCAAGAACGGCTCCAAGTCCAGCCACGTGCTGGTCGCGCTGGTGGAGAACAAACCTGGCGTCCTGACGCGCGTCGCCAGCCTCTTCCGCCGCCGCGGTTTCAATATCGAGAGTCTGACGGTCGGCCACACCGACTCCCCCGAGACCTCGCGCATGACCATCGTCGTAGACGCCAACAAAACCAACGCGGACATGGTGGAGCGCAATCTCTTCAAGCTGGTCAACGTCATTGATGTCCAGAATGTCACCCACGAGCCGGTGGTCGTGCGTGACCTGGCCCTGATCAAGGTCAAGGCCGAGGGCCAGGCGCGCTTCGAGATCATCCAGCTTGTCGAAATCTACCGCGCCAAAGTGGTGGACGTCTGCGCTGAGTCCATGATCATCGAGGTGACCGGGCCAGAAGCCAAGATCAACTCTCTCGTGGATATGCTGCGGCCCTACGGCATCCTCGAGATGGTGCGTACCGGCCTGGTGGCGATGGTGCGCGGCTCCGGCTACTTTTCAGGCCTGCCGTTCGAGGGCGGCGGTGAGTATGAAGACGCCCTGGCGCTGGATGAAGAGGGGAGATAGAGAGAGAGAGGGGAGATAGAGATAGAGAGGGGAGATAGAGATAGAGAGGGGAGATAGAGATAGAGAGGGGAGATAGAGAGAGATGGGTTGGAGGCCGGTGTCCACCATCGCCAATTCGTATCTTCTGAGCAATCTCCCTCGCCAAGCAGGAGATTGCTTCGTCCTGAAGGATGCTGGCGCAATCGCACACTATGCTCCTCGCAATGACGGTGTTTTCAAGGCGACTGCGTAAGTTCTATCATTGAGAAGATACGTCGATGTTATCGGGCAATACTATAGCGCGCAGTCTGCAATCGTATATCCGCAATCCCAAAAGGAGTTGGTATGGCGCACATCTATTACGACAAGGATGCTGACCTGAGCCGTATGCATGACAAGACAGTAGCCGTCATCGGCTTCGGCAGCCAGGGACATGCTCACGCGCTTAATCTGCGCGATTCGAGCGTGAAAGTGGTTGTGGGGCTCTATCCGGGCAGCAAGTCGTGGTCGAAGGTGGAGGCCGCCGGCCTGCCGGCGCTTTCGGTGGCCGAGGCGGCGCAGGCCGCCGACGTGATCATAATCCTCACGCCCGATGTCGGCCAGGCCAGGCTCTACCGCGAGCAGATCGCGCCGGCCATGCGGGCCGGCAAGACCCTCATGTTCGCCCACGGCTTCAACATCCGCTACGGCCAGATCACGCCGCCGGCCGATGTGGACGTGAGCATGATCGCGCCCAAAGGGCCAGGACACCGCGTGCGCGAGACCTACGTCGCGGGCCAGGGTGTGCCCGCGCTGCTGGCTGTCTACCAGGACGCGTCCGGCCACGCAAAAGAGAACGCGTTAGCCTATGCCAGTGCGTTAGGCGCTGGCCGCGCGGGTATTCTGGAGACCACCTTCGAAGAGGAGACCGAAACTGACCTGTTCGGCGAGCAGGTGGTGCTGTGCGGCGGGGTGAGCGCGCTGGTGAAGGCGGGGTTCGACACGCTGGTCGAAGCCGGCTACCAGCCGGAGATCGCCTACTTCGAGTGCCTGCACGAGCTCAAACTGATCGTTGACCTGATGTACCAGGGCGGCCTCAGCTACATGCGCTATTCTGTCAGCGACACGGCCGAGCACGGCGATTATACCGCCGGCCCCAAGATCGTCACCGCCGAGACGCGCGCCAACATGAGGAATATCCTCGCCGACATCCAAAGCGGGGCCTACGCCGAGGAGTGGATCGAAGAAAACGCCAACGGCCGGCCGAACTTCAACCGTTGGCGCCAGGAGGGGATGAACTCTGAGATCGAGCAGGTGGGCAAAAACCTGCGTCGCATGATGCCATGGCTGAACCCGAGGGAGGTGCAGCCGGGGCAGGGAGGGGCGTAAGATAGAGACCGGAGATAGAGACCGGAGATAGAGACCGGAGATAGAGACCGGAGATAGAGACCGGAGATAGAGACCGGAGATAGAGACCGGAGATAGAGACCGGAGATAGAGACCGGAGATAGAGACCGGAGATAGAGACCGGAGATAGAGACCGGAGATAGAGACCGGAGATAGAGACCGGAGATAGAGACCGGAGATAGAGAGGGGAGAGGATGAGCTTCAAGTTTGAGAGGCTGGAAGTATGGCAACGCAGTGTAGCTTTTGCTGACCGGATGCTGGCGGTCTCAGAAGGGCTTCCGCAGCGTTATCAGTTTTCCCTGGGAGATCAGTTGCGCCGCGCCTCCTTGAGTGTACCTACCAACGTTGCAGAAGGCTCAGGACGAGATGCGCCAAAGGAGAGCGCCTACTTCTATCGCATCGCCAAAGGATCACTCTACGAGGTAGTCAGCCTGCTTGTTGTTGCACATCGGCGCGGCCTCGTTGATGCACAAGCCTATGCCGAGCACTACCGCGAAGCCAACGAGCTCGCGGCCATGCTCACCAATCTCGCCAAAGTCCAGTAGAAGCCACGTGCTCTCTATCTCTATCTCTATCTCTATCTCTATCTCTATCTCATCCAAGGAGCCAACATGCAAACACCCGACACCGTCCGCATCTTCGACACCACGTTGCGCGATGGCGAGCAGTCGCCGGGCGCAACGTTGAACATTGACGAAAAGCTGGAGATCGCCCGGCAGTTGGCGCGGCTGGGCGTGGACATCATCGAGGCGGGTTTCCCCATCGCCTCCCCCGGTGATTTCGAGGCGGTACGCCGCGTGGCTCTCGAGGTGGGGCAGGGAGAGAACGCGCCGATCATCGCGGGGCTGGCGCGCGCCAACCGAGCCGACGTTGACCGGGCCTGGGAGGCGGTCAGGCCCGCCAGGCGGCCACGCATCCACACCTTCCTCGCCACCTCCGACATTCATCTGCAACACAAGCTCAAGATCAGCCGCGACGAGTGCCTGGCCCGCGTCAAGGAGATGGTGGCCTATGCCCGCAGCCTCTGCGCGGACGTGGAGTTCTCGCCAGAGGACGCTGGCCGCTCTGACCCGGAATTCATGCACCAGGCGCTGGCGTTGGCGATCCAGGCCGGCGCGACTACGCTGAATATCCCGGACACCGTCGGCTACACCACGCCGCAGGAATTCGGCGCGTTGATCGCCGGCATCCGCGAACACGTGCCGGGCACGCAAAACGTGATCATCTCGGCGCACTGCCACAACGACCTGGGCCTGGCGACCGCCAACACCCTGGCGGCTATCCAGGCGGGCGCACGGCAGGCCGAAGTGACGATCAACGGCATCGGCGAACGCGCCGGCAACACCGCCCTGGAAGAGATCGTCATGGCGCTCCACACCCGGCCGCAGATCTACGGTTTGCGCACCAACATTGATACGACCCAGATCGCGCGCGCCAGCCGCTTGGTCAGCGCCTACACCAGCATCCCGGTGCAGCCCAACAAGGCCATCGTCGGGGCCAACGCTTTTGCGCACGAGGCCGGCATTCACCAGGACGGCATCCTCAAGAACCCGTTGACCTACGAGATCATGCGGCCCGACACCATCGGCATCGCCGACAGCCGGCTGGTGCTGGGCAAGCACAGCGGCCGACACGCGTTCCAAACCAAGCTGGCCGAGCTGGGGTATGCGATCCAGGGCGACGATCTGAATCGCGTCTTCGAGCGCTTCAAGGAGCTGTGCGACAAGAAGAAAGTAGTCGCCGACGCCGACATCGAGGCTATCGTCCACGACGAGATCTATCAGCCGGAGGAGTTGTGGCGGCTGCAGCACATCCAGGTCTCGTGCGGCACCAGCATGAAGCCGACCGCCACGGTCAGTCTGCGTGGCCCCGATGGCATCGTGCGAGAAGATGCGGCGATCGGCACCGGTCCGGTGGACTCGGTCTACCGGGCCATCAACCGCATCGTGCAAGCGCCCAACGTGCTCGCCGAGTTCAGCATCAAGGCGGTGACCGAAGGCATTGACGCGGTGGGCGAAGTGACGATCCGCATCGAGCCGACTAATGGCAACGGTCTGCACGGCGGACGCCAGCGGCTGCACCCCCAGGCCGAGGCGCGCCATCGCACCTACAGCGGCCACGGCGCCGACACCGACATCATCGTTGCCAGCGCCAAGGCGTACATGAGCGCCTTGAACAAGATGCTGACCGCCAGACGCGAGAGTAAGGGCAGCTAAGGACGCGTCAAGAAACAAGTTACCGAACTGGCTCGGTCGGAGACCGGCCAGAGCGGGAAGCCATTCTTTGACAGGCGCTAAGGACTCGTCAGAGACCGATTTCCTGTTCCATCCGGTCTCCTGACCGGCTCGGTCCGAGGATCCATGACTACATCAACCCAACCCCAAACGCTTTTCGACAAGATCTGGCGCGGCCACGTCGTCGCCCAGGAGCCGGACAGCCCGGCCGTGTTGTACGTTGACCTGCATCTGATTCACGAGGTCACATCGCCGCAGGCGTTCGCTGGTCTGCGCGAGCGCGGCTTGCCCGTGCGACGACCAGACAAGACGGTGGCGACGGTGGATCACAGCATCCCCACCCACGATCGCAGCCTGCCGATCGCTGATCCCCAGTGCGCCCGGCAGATCGCGCAACTGGAAGCCAACTGCCGGGATTTCGGCATCCCTCTCTACGCTGCGGACAGCCCCCACCAGGGGGTCGTCCATGTCATCGGGCCAGAGCTGGGGCTGACGCAGCCCGGCATGACCATCGTCTGCGGCGACAGCCATACGGCCACCCATGGTGCGTTCGGCGCGCTGGCCTTCGGCGTGGGAACCAGCGAGGTCGAACACGTCCTGGCGACGCAATGCCTGCTGCAGCACAAGCCCAAGACGTGCGAGGTGCGCGTCGAGGGCCGGCTGAGGCCAGGCGTTGGGCCGAAGGACGTGATCCTCGCGCTGATCGCCCAGATCGGCGTGGGGGGCGGCACGGGGCACGTCTTCGAATACACCGGCCCGGCCATCCGCGGCCTCTCAATGGAAGGACGGATGACGGTTTGCAACATGAGCATCGAGGCCGGCGCGCGCGCCGGCATGATCGCGGCCGATGATGTGACGTTCGAGTATCTGGCAGGCCGGCCCTTCGCGCCGACGGCTACGGCCTGGGAAGAGGCCACGGCGCGTTGGCGCAAGCTGCCCACCGATCCTGGCGCGGCCTATGACAAAACCGTGACCCTCGACGCCGCCGTCCTGGAGCCGATGATCACCTACGGCACGAATCCGGGCATGGTTGCGGCCATCACTGATCGCGTGCCCACGCCGGACGCGGTGCGCGATCCCGTTCAGCGCCGCGCGCTCGAGAAGGCGCTGGCATATATGGCGTTGACGCCCGGCGCGGCGCTCTTGGGCCAACCCGTGGACGTGGTGTTCATCGGCAGTTGCACCAACGGCCGCCTTTCCGATTTGCGCCAGGCGGCGAGCCTGCTGCGGGGCCGCAAGGTGCATAAACGCGTGCGCGTTCTGGTGGTTCCCGGCTCCCAGCAGGTGAAAGAGGAGGCCGAGGCTGAGGGTTTGGATGTGGTGTTCAGAGAGGCTGGCTGCGAATGGCGCGAGCCGGGATGCAGCATGTGCATCGCGATGAACGGCGATCAGCTCCAGCCCGGCCAGTATGCTGTGAGCACCAGCAACCGCAACTTCGAGGGACGGCAGGGTCCCGGCGGTCGCACCTTCCTGGCCAGTCCACTCACCGCAGCCGCGAGCGCGGTGGCGGGAGCGATCGCGGATCCACGGGCGATGATGGCGTGAAACGTCAGGAGACAGGCGTCAGGCGTCAGATGTCGTGTGTAGGCGCGATCCTGACGTCTGACGCTTCACGTTTCACGTTTCACGTTTGCCGAGCACTCACACAGGATGGAGCTATGCAAGCTTTTACGACCCTTACAGCGCGCATCGTCGCGCTGCCGAACGAGAACGTAGACACCGACCAGATCATCCCGGCCCGGTTTCTGAAGGCGACCGACAAAGTGGGGATGGGCGACAACCTGTTCGCCGACTGGCGCTACGATCGGGAGGGCCGCCCCCGCCCCGATTTCGTGCTGAACACACCAGAGGCGCGGGGCGCGGCCATCCTGCTGGCAGGCGACAACTTCGGCTGCGGCAGTTCGCGTGAGCATGCGGCCTGGGCTCTGCTCGGCTACGGCTTCCGCGCGGTCATCAGCACGTCGTTCGCCGATATCTTTCGCAACAACGCGCTCAAGAACGGCCTGCTGCCGGTGGCCGTAGACGCCGCTACGCACTGGCAGCTCTTCAGCGTGGTCGGTGAGGAGTCGGCCGCCGAGGTGACGATTGACCTGGCCAGCCAAACTTTGCGGTTGCCTGACGGTCGGGCCGTGCGATTCCCGATAGATGCCTTCGCCCGCCAGTGTTTGCTGGCCGGCGTGGACGAGCTCGGGTATCTGCTGGCCCGTGCGCCGCAGATCGAGGCCTACGAGCAGCGCGCAGGCGATATGGTGCGGACGAAGTGATGAGATCGGCAGAACAGGGGAACGGAACGATGAATTCAGTTCAGATCTACGATACCACGCTGCGAGATGGCGCCCAGGGCGAGGGCGTCTCCTTCTCGCTCGAAGACAAGCTCAAGGTCGCCCAACGGCTGGATGAGGTGGGCATTCCCTACATCGAGGGGGGCTGGCCTGGCTCGAACGCCAAGGATGCCGAGTTTTTCCACCGCGCGCACTCTTTGCGCCTCAAACAGGCGCAGATCGCGGCCTTCGGCTCCACGCGTCGCGCGCGCGC
>VGOD01000190.1 GCA_016876015.1 Chloroflexota bacterium | reverse complement strand
ACGACGTTGGACAGCGTCGGGATCACCGGTCAGTATACTGCCATCACCATCGGGGCCGATGGGCTGCCGCTGATCAGCTATCACGACTACACCAACGGCAACCTGAAGGTGTTGCACTGCTCGAACCCCATGTGCAAGCCATACTTTCGGCGACGGTAACCTCTCCCATTCCGCTTTGCCCCCACCCCCTCTCCACGCAGGAGAGGGGGTGGGGGTGTAGACTTTCATCAAAGGAGCAACTGCAATGAAACACAAGACTTGGGCCCATCTCCTTGCAGTCCTGGGACTGACGCTGGCCTTGAGCAGCGGCGTGGCAGTCTCAGGGCGCCAGACGTTGGCGCAGGACACGGTCGCGGCAGGGGCAGCAAGCCCCCAGGCTGCCGTAGGCGCCGCGTTCACCTACCAGGGCCGGCTGACCGATGCCGGCAACCCGGCCGACGGCAGCTATGATTTCGAATTTACGCTGTACGATGATCCGAGCGCCGGCAGCCAGGTGGGCAGCGCCATTACCGTGGAAGACCAGGCCGTTGACGACGGCCTCTTTACGGTGCGGCTGGACTTTGGCGCCGTCTTTGCGGGCGACGCGCGCTACCTGGCGATTGGCGTGCGGCCGGGAGGCAGCACCGGCGCCTACACCGCGCTCAGCCCGCGCCAGGAGATCACGGCCGCGCCCTACGCCCTTTACGCCCTGGACGTGGCGGCTCACGACCACTGGGGCGAGACCTGGACCGGCGCCGGTACGGGGCTGACTCTCTCCGGCGGAACGACCGGACTGTCGGCCAGCGGCGCGACGGGCGTCTCTGGCTCCAGTAGCAGCGGCTACGGCGTCTATGGCAGCAGCACCAGCGGCTACGGCGTCTATGGCTCCAGCAGCAGTACCCTCGCCAGCGTCTACGGCAGCAACACCAGCAGTGGTCCCGGCGTCCGCGGCGCCAGCAGCAGTGGTCCCGGCGTCTCTGGCAGCACCAGCAGCAGCACTGAAGCTGGCGTCTATGGCTCAAACACGAGTGGGTCGGGCGTCCGCGGCGAGAGCACCAGCAGTCACGGCGTACATGGCTCCAGCACCAACGGCTACGGTATCTATGGTGCCAGCGTCAACAGCAATGGCGTCTATGGCGCCACGAGCAGCAGCACTTCAGCTGGCGTCTACGGCCAGGGCAGCTCCGGCTACGGCGTCGCGGGCCGCACGTCCAGTGGCGCCGGCTACGCTGGCGTCAGTGGCTGGAACTACGGCGCCGGCGACGGTGTATCCGGCATGAGCACCGGCGGCGTTGGTGTGTATGGGACCACCGCCAACACGAAACCCGCTATCTGGGGTAACCAGACGGCCGGCGCCGCTGGCGTCTGGGGTGTTAGCGTGAGCGGACCCGGCGTTTCCGGCCAGACCGCCAGTGGCGCCAATGCCGGCGTGGTGGGCAACAACACGGGCAGCGGCCCGGGTGTCAGCGGCACAAGCACCAGCGGCAACGGTATCTACGGTTCCAGCGGAAGCGGTCATGGCGTCTCCGGCGCCACCGCAAACAGCACCAACGCTGGCGTTTATGGCTCAAACACGAGCAGTGGGCCTGGCGTCAAAGGCGAGAGCACCAGCGGCCGCGGCGTCTATGGCTTCAGCGCCAGCAGCACTGGCGTCCGCGGCGAGAGCACCTTCGGCTACGGCATCTATGGCAGCTCAGTGGCCAGCGATCTCGCTGGCGTCGGCGGCGAAAACTACGGCGATGGCTACGGCGTCTGGGGTTACAGCGCAGCCGGCTGGGGGGGCTATTTCTGGCCGAGTCTGTGGGTCAATGGGTATCTCGCTAAGGGCGGCGGCTCGTTCAAGATTGACCATCCCCTGGACCCGGAGCACAAGTACCTCTACCACTCGTTCGTCGAGTCGCCGGACATGATGAATGTCTACAACGGCAACGTGATCCTGGATGAAAAGGGCGAGGCGTGGGTGGAGCTGCCAGCGTGGTTCGAGGCGCTCAATCGGGACTTCCGCTACCAACTCACCCCCATCGGCGCGCCGGGGCCGAATCTCCACATCGCCGAGGAGGTTGCAGCCAATCGCTTCAAGATCGCGGGCGGCACGGCGGGCGGGAAGGTTTCCTGGCAGGTTACAGGCATCCGCCAAGATCCCTATGCCGAAGCCAATCGCATCCCAGTGGAAGAGACCAAGCCGCCAAAGGAGCAGGGCACGTACCTGCATCCCGCGGCCTACGGCCAGCCGGCGTCGAAGGGCCTTGACTATCGAGAGGCGGCGGGAGGCGGCGAATGAGCGAGACGAAGCAGACGGCGCTCCTGGCGGCCCTGCTCGCCCTGCTGCTGGCCCTGGCGGCGCCCCGTTGGCTGCCCGCCGGTCGCGTCCTGGCGCAGGTGGGCGGCCCCTATGGCCTGGTCTCGAGTACCCTGGATGGTGGCGGGGGGATGTTCAGTGCCGGCGGGAGCTATTCTCTGGGCGGGACCATCGCCCAGCCAGACGCCAGCGCCGCCCTCAGCGGCGGGGCCTACACCCTCGCCGGTGGCTTTTGGCCTTGCTCTGCTCCCGGCGCTGTGACCGATGTAGCCGTCACCCAACTCAACGCCGCCGATGCCCGGCTTTCCTGGGGCGGAACGGGCGTCTTCGACGTGTGGCGGAGCACGTCCCCCTACTTCGCGCCCGGCGACTCCGGCAGCCAACAGATCGGCGATCATGTCACGTCGCCGTTCACGGCCTCCGGCATCCTGGGCAATCCGGCCGTGAACCACTACTTCATCGTCCTGGCGCAGAATGTCTGTGGGGCCTCAGGCCCCTCGAATCGCACAGGCGAGTTCGACTTCGCGCTGACGCCGGGGACGCCGTGAACCTATCATCAACAGGAGGTCTCCCATGCGCATCAGATACCTGCTCACTGTGACTGCGGTGGCCTTGGGCCTGGCGTTCGCCTTGCTGTGGCTCCTGGAAACGGTCGGCGGCGCGGCCCCGAACTGGCTCGGTCAGAGACCGGCCAGAGCGGGAAGTCATTCCTCGGTCAGTTCTGATGACGCCTTAGAGCGAGCGTCCGGCGCTTCTTCGCCGGCCCTAGCCGAATGGCACGTCTGCCTGGCCGGGCCGCCGACCTGCAACTACGCCTCCATCCAGGCCGCGGTGGATGCCGCCAGCCCAGGCGACCTCATCAAAGTCGCCGCGGGGGTCTACCTCGGCGTCAACAACTACGGCGGTCTCTCCCAGGCGGTCTACGTCAGCAAGACCGTGACCATCCGCGGGGGCTACACCACGGCCGATTGGTCAACGTTCGACCCCGTCGCCAATCGCACCACCGTGAACGCCGGCCAGGCGGGCCGCGTGTTTTACGTCACTGGCAATATCGCGCCCGCCATCGAGGGCCTCCGCATCACCGGCGGCGACGCGACCGGTTTGGGCGGCGGCTACCCAGGCTGGTTGGATGCCGGCGGCGGGATCTACGTGATCACCGCCACGGCTGTCATCAGCGGGAACGTCATCGCTAACAACGTGGCGAGCGCCTCCACCACGGCCGAGGGCATGGGCGGCGGCGTGTTCTTGTACCGCAGCGCCGCGGTGGTGGTCAACAACGAGATCACCGGCAATGTGGCGGGCAGAGGGACGCTTCTGGCCTGGACCAGCGATGGGACGGGCGGCGGACTTTGCGCCGTCGGGGGCGCGCCGCGCGTGCTGAACAATCGGATCTACGAGAACCAGGGCGCTGTGGGAGGCCTGATTATGACCACTGGCTCCGGCGGCGGATTGGCTTTCATCGAGACGCGGCCCCAGGTGAGCGCCAACCAGATCCGGCAGAACACAGCCGGCGGCGATTTCGGCGCCGGCGGCGGCGTGTACCTGGCAGCCAGTCCCGCCTTCACGCTGACCAACAACGTCATCGCGGACAACCAGGCCGACTACAGCGGCAGCGGCGTCGAGATCGGCTCCATGTCGGGCGTGCCCAGCCGGGGCCGCCTGCTGCACAACACCATCGCCCGCAACCAGACCACCGAGGGCATCCGCGTGGCGCATGGCGGATCGGTCGTGACCGCGACCAACACGATCCTGGTGGCCCACGAGACGGGCATCAACGTCTCGTTCGAGAGCACCGCGACCCTGACCGCCACGCTGTGGGGCAGCGGCGGGTGGGCCAACACGACCGATTGGGGCGACGTGGGCGACCTCTTCACCGGCACGGTCAATATCTGGGGCGATCCAGCGTTTCTCAACCCGAACGCCGGCGACTACCACATCGCGGTTACCTCCGACGCGATCGACGCGGGTGTGCCGGCCGGGGTCGGCGTGGACATGGACGGCGAGGCGCGCGACGCGCTGCCCGACATCGGCGCGGACGAGCTGGGCGGACGCGGACTGCAAGTGGTCAAGACAGCCGATCCCACAGACCTTTACCCGGGCGACGTTGTGACCTACGCCATTACGGTGACCGGCGCCGGTGTGTTGGGCGTGACCCACGTGGTTCTCACCGACACGCTGCCGGCCCTCCAACGACCGCAAGGCGCGGGCGCAGATCGGGGCAGTTGCGCCATCCAGGGGGCCGGCTATAGCGGCCTGATCGTTTGCGCGTTGGGCGATCTGGACAGCGGGCAGGCGGCCCACATCACCATCACCGCGCAAGTCACGACAACCGAGCCTCCCAACCTGCCGCAGACCATGCGCAACACCGCGCTGGCGGTCGGGGATCAGGCTGGAAACAGCGCGTTTGCAGACACAGTGCTCCGCAAGACGCCGAACTGCTGGGCCAGGGTCAACGGCGCCCTGCCGACCTACACGGCCGTGCAGGATGCCGTGGACGCCGCGGCGTCCGGCGCTGAGATCTGGATTTCCGGGACCTGCCTGGGCGCGTCCGAGCGGGCGGGTCTGTTCCAGCACGTCTACCTGGCCAAGAACCTGACGCTGCGCGGCGGCTACAACTCGAATTTCACGGCCTGGAACGCCGCTCTCTATACCACCACCCTGGATGCCGAAGGCCAGGGACGGGTGATCTACGTGGCGGGACCGGCTGTAGTTGCGATCGAGGCATTGCACCTGACCGGCGGCGATGCGACCGGCCTGGGCGGGGGCGACGTTGGCTTCGGGGACGTCGGCGGCGGGTTGTATGCTGTCGCCGCCACGGTGACGGTCTCTGGTTGCCAGATCGCGGGCAATGTGGCCTCGACCAGCTTCGACAGCTTCGGGGGCGGCATCGGCGTCGTGAGCGCCACGCTGACCGTGGTCAATGCTGCGTTGAGCGAGAACACTGCGCTCAGCGCCGGTTTCGGGCTGGGTTACGGCGGCGGCCTCTCGGCCGAGAATTCGACCGTCAGACTGGAGCGCGTGCGGCTGGAAGGGAACCAGGCCGGCCCCGGGATGCCCGGCTTCGGCGGCGGCAGCTACCTGATCAACAGCAGCCTGGATGCCAGGGCCTCTCTGTGGCTGAGCAACACCGTATCCGCGGCGGATTGGGGGCAGGGCGGCGGGATCTTCATCACCGGCCGCCGGCCCTTCACGTTGACCAACTGCGTGATCGCTGGCAATCGGGCCGATGATGCCAGCGGGGAGAGCGGCAGCGGCCTGTGGGTGGCAGACTCGGCGGGCGCGCTGCTGCATCCCACCCTTGCCCGCAACACGCCCAACGAGGGGTTGACGGTGGACCAGGACAGCACGGTCGCTGTCGCCAACGCCATCATCGCCAACCATGCCGTCGGCATCCGTGCGCTCGCCGGCGTCACGGTGACAGTGGACGGCGTGCTGTGGTTCGGCAACGCCGCAGGGAATGTCGCCGGCGTGGTTCAGGTCAGCCACGCGTACACCGGCGCGCCGGCCTTCGGGCCGGACGGCTACCACCTCACCGCGGCCTCGGCCGCGATTGACCAGGGAGTGGCGAGCGGCGTGACCGGCGACCTGGACCAGGAGGCGCGGCCCAACGGCATCGCGGCCGACTTGGGCGCGGATGAGTTCTACTCTGCGGCGCCCGTGTTGGCGATCAGCCGGAGCGGGAACGACGTGCTGCTCGCCTGGACGCACGATCCCGCGTTCACGGGCTATCAGGTGTGGCGCAGCACGCAGGTCTACTTCACACCTGGCGACAACTGCGCTGCGCCGCCCGCGGGGCAGGTTTGCACAGTTGTGCTCGCGCCTGGCAGCAGCCACACGCACACCGGCGCTGTGGCCGACATCGCCAACAACTACGCCTACCTGCTGTTGGGCGTCAGCGCGACCGGTCAACGCTCGAGCCCATCCAACCGCGTCGCCGAGTTCGGCTTCGGGTTGACGCCGGGCAGCCCGTGAACGCGCAAGTGACCGGCGCTTGCGAAGCGCCGGTCACTTGACGTTGAGCGGATCCGGTCAAACCTGAATTCGGGTCAAGGCGGCCGGCCCATCGAGCAACACCCGTAGCCGATTGAGCACATTGCGCCCCAGAATCACTTCAGTTCCCAATTCGTCGCCGACCGCATACACACCGGGCAGGGTGATGCTGCCGATTTGCACGTCGATCAAGTACAGATAAACTGCACGGCGCTCGCCCCATTGACTGCGCATGCCGGTCTTGAAGACGCGCCGGGCGCCGATCCGGTGGAGATGGCCGACAGGTACAATCATGCCATCGGCGCCGGTGTCAACGATGGCTGGCGCCGACACGCGGAGGTCGGTTGCGGGAACGATCAGCACCACATCGCATACCGGCGCCGGCGGATCAGATTCGGCATCGTAGTGAAATTCATTCACGGTGTCGGCTCCAGCCGGCCGCCGCGCCAGCGCAGCTCGCGCGGCGGCGCGGGTTCCACCGGCGCGATCAACACCGGCAACAGGCCGAAGCGTTCGCGTATGCGTTGCTCCAGGCGCGACACGTCGCCGTCGTGGTCAACGACAGCGCCTTGATAGACGGCGATATACTGGCCGGCATATTGCCCCCGCAACTGCTCGTGCATGGCCCAGAACGCCTCCGTCTCGTCGTGAATCGCTTCTTGCTCCATCACGTCGAAGTAGCGCTGCACTGCCAATTCCAGCACATGCTCGGCCGGTTGGGTAATCCGGTCGGCTAACCGTTCGACTTGCCACACCAGGGTCGGCTCTCGTAATTCAATGCTCATTGTGAATCCCCTCTGCAGAGGTTGGTAGACGGTCTCCAGCACGTTTGGAGTGACGGCCCGGTATGCCATCTGCCCACCTCGCGATGTCCCTTGGTCTCACTGCCCGGCATCGTCATCTTACCGCCGGGCGCACAGTTTGTCAATGCCCGGAATAGCAGGATATGACTATGCTACCAACGCGTATGATGGGCAACTGCAACGCCCAGGTGGGCAGCGGCGATCCCTATCTGCCATTCCGCGAGGCGCTGCGGCCGCTCATCGGCGACGCGGAAGCCGCCCCAGGCGGGGCCATCGTCACGACCGAAAGCCTGTGGTGTCTGGCCCTGTTCATCAGCGCCGGTTTGGCCCAAGGCCAGGCCCTGCCCCAAGTGCTGGCCCCACTGACATGTTTTCGCTGGCGCGATCCGTCGCGATTCGTGGTATACTGTAGAAGGCATCCCATGGCCTGCCCCACTGTTTCGGACACTGGGAGATCGTGCCCACAATGCGGGTTCGGAGGGGACGCAAATGGAGGGAGCCCTGCCACCCGACTGGCTGGTCCAGACCAGGCTGCAGCCGCTGCTGCTCAGCAGCACCGCCATCTCCCACCAGCGTCCGCTGGCGGCCCTGCACGACGCGCTCACCTCTTGCCCGCTCACTCTCCTCTCGGCTCCGGCCGGCTACGGCAAGACCACCCTCCTCACCGATTTCGGATTTTCAATCGAGCAGATTGGCTATGTCCTGTTGCTGCAGGGACTGCTGGATACCCTCTCGGGTTGGAGTCGCGCCTTGCCCGCGCCGATGCGCGGGGCACGGCCTCACCTGGCGCGCCTCCTGGGGGCCTGCGCTTTTGGCAAGGGCGAATTCGGGACGGCGCAAGCGCTGCTGGAACAGGCTGTGGCCGGGTTCGAGGCCCTTGACGATGCGGCAAGGGCAGGCGAGTCTCTCGCCGATCTGGCGAGCAGTGCGTTCCTGCAGTGCGATTTCGTGCAGGCGGCCGCGCTGGCTGAGCGCGGCCTGACGTGCCCGATTCCACCACACAGCCGCGCGCTGTTGTTGACCGTGCGCGCCTGGCTGGGGCTTTTCGGAGGCGATCGCGCGCGGGCCGTAGCCGACCTGGAAGCGGCCGTCGCGTTGGCCGAAACCGGCGACCCCGGCGTGCTGCTCATGCTGGCCCTCAATCTCAAGTCGTACCTGGCCGCGCTGCCCGGCGGCGTCGAGTGCCTGGAACGCTTCTGCCGTCTGGCAGCCGCGCACGCGGCCGAGCCGATCAGCCCCTTGCGCGCGGCTGTCGCAGAGCTATCGTGTTTCACCCATCTCTGGCGCGGCCGGCTGGACGAGGCGATTCAGGCCGGCGAGAGCGCGCTGGCGCTCAACGAGCGATTGGGCGGCTATCCCTTCATCGGCGTCGAGGCTGCCGCCGCCCTGGCCCTGGCTTACCTGGTCCGCCGCGATGATGCAAAGGCAGAACGCTGCTTCGACATGATGTTCCGCCAGGCGCAGCAGTTGGGTTTGAGCCGGGCAGGCATGGCCGGGTTACTCTGGCTGTTGGGGCGCGCGCGCTGGCGTCAGGGGCGGCTTGAGGAAGCGCGGCAGGTCTATGCGCAGATGGCCGCGGCCGAGCACCCCGCTGAGCTTCCGGATGCGCCCATTGCGCGACTCAAGATGCAAGGCGTGCTGGCGTGGATTGATCGGCGCTACACGGACGCCGAGCGCGTCTTCCTGCAGGCAGTCGCGCTGGAGCAGCGGGCGCCGATCGCGACCGTGCTGGGCGGCAGCGCTCGTCTGCTGCTCGCTCAACTGTATCTGGCGTGGAATCGGCCCGATGAAGCTTTGGCCGAACTCGCGCCGGCGTTGGCCGAGTGCGACCGGGAGGGCACGCCGGGGCGCATCCTGTTGGAAGGCGCAGCGGTCGCGCCGCTGCTGCGCCTGGCGGTCGAGCGCAATGTCCGGTCAGGCCTGGCCGCTCGCCTGTTGGCCGGCCTGAGCGCCTGCGCTGAATCCCAGCCGCTCCGCGTGCCCGACACCGGCGAAACCCTCACTGCGCGCGAGGTCGAGGTGCTGCGCCTGCTGGCCGAAGGCGCCAGCAACCGGCAGATCGCCGCGCGCCTGATCCTCAGCGAAAACACCGTCAAAAGCCACGTCAGCCACATCCTCGGCAAACGGAACGTCTCCTCCCGCGGCCAGGCGGCCGCCCGCGCCCGCGAACTAACGCCAGACCTTTAGGGTCTTCGAGACCCTAAAGGTCTTCGTGCAAAATCACTCCTTCGAGGGATGACATCTCGCGTTCGAGATGCCATACTGGCGCGCAGAAGGTCGCGAGCTTACCTCTGGACAAAGCCTATGCAAGACCAACTTCGCGCTCAAATGGCCGCGTTTCTCGCCGGCCACGATGTGGGCATCCTCAGCACGAACGGCGCTCGGGGCGCGTGGGCGATGCCGGTGCGCTATCTCAGCCGCGACCTCGAGGTCGAGTGCCTGCTGCCCCGCTGGGCCGATGTGGCCTACCACCTGGAGCAGGATCCTCACGTGCTACTGGTCGTCCAGGATTGCCCCTCCTCCACCGCCCCCCCGCTTGTGAGAGGGAGTGAGATGGGGCTGCGCTGGCTACAGATTCAGGGCATCGCCCGGCCGGTTGCCGCGCCCGACTGGGTCGGGCTGTTGCCCACGTGGACCTCTGCTACGCCGCCAGGTGTGCTCTACCTGGCGGTGCGCGTGACGCCGCGGTGCATTGATTTGTTCGATGAGAGCCGGGGCTGGGGCGCGCGGGAGACAGTGGAGATGTTGCCGAAGAAGGAGGTGCTCTGATGAAGCCTCGCTTTCGCATCACGATGGTGTTAATCTTCGCTTTGACTTTGCTGACTTCGCTGGCCGTCCGCGCGCAGGGGCCTACCGGTCAAACCGGTTCCTCCTCCGCCATTGCCCTGCGCGCCGCGGGCCGAGGCAATCCCTGGATCAACCTGCACGATGGGCACGATCTGGCGGTCGTTTATGTCGGGCCGAAGGCCCAGGCTGCGGCTCTGACGGCGCAGCGCGCGCGGCCCTTGAGCCTGACCACTGCCGGTTTCGACGAAGACGGCGTGCCTGATCTCGTGAGCGGCTATGACGGGCCTGGCGGCGGCATCTTGAGCTGGCAGCGCGGTAACGTGGATGTGTTGTGGCCCAACAGCCCCGCAGCGCAGAAACGCAGGGCCGAAGGGACCTTCACCGACGCGGCGTTCCTCTCCTCAGCGCGGCTCTACGCACTGCCCGTAGCCCCGAACTTCCTCGGTGCGGGCGATTTCGATGCTGATGGTCATTGGGATGTGGTGGCCGCGGGCGCATCGGGCGATGGCGGCGGAATCTATGCGTCCACATGCGATCTGACCCTGGGCAACAACACGGTGCAGGGCAATCGCGGGGGGGCGATCGGCAGCGGCGGCGGGATCTATTTTTACGACGTGATGGCGACACTGACCGGCAACCAGGTGGTGGGCAACCGGGCCGGCGACGGCAAGTCCAGCAACGGCGGCGGGCTGTATGCCACGTCCGATCTCTACACCCGGGTGGCCGAGCTGATCCTCCAGGGCAATACATTTCGCGACAACGTCAGTTGCCGCAACGATGGCCCCGCCACGGCGATCTGTCGCGGGGGCGGGCTGCGCCTGGGTCGCCTCAAGCTGGCCCTGACCGACAACACGATCCAGGACAACACCGCCCTGGTCGGCGCGCTGATCAACGACAATGGCTGGGGCGGCGGCGTCTTCCTCTACGAGCCGTTCGACACGACGCTAAGCGGGAACACGGTACAAGGCAACGTGGCGTGCAACGGCGGGTTCGGCTTCGGCGGCGGGATCGTGCTGACGGCCGATCTCTCGCGCTCGGCGGCGATCGCGCTGACCGCCAACACGGTGCAGAGCAACACCGCCAGCCTGGCGCACACGGGCAACGGCGACGGGGCCTATGCCAGCAACATCTCAGGAACCCTCAGCAGCAACGTGATCGCCGGGAACACGGGCAGCAAGGGCAGGGAGGGTTACGGCGGCGGGGTCTATGCCGAGGGCGGCAAT
>VGOD01000189.1 GCA_016876015.1 Chloroflexota bacterium | reverse complement strand
CCGACCAGGCCGCCCCAATCAAAGGGTTTGCGGCTTGTGCGGTTGACGGCATCCCGAATGGCCAGCCGAATCTGCATCTCGACTTGCATCAGTTCCGCATCCCGTGGGATAGGCAAACAAGGGGGGGCCGCCTCGGGCGGCCCGTGGGCCCTATCCCGCAAAATCCCAAAGAGCCCCTCGCCGGTATCGCCGGTCGTGTTGCGCTGGATTCCGTTCGTGGTGATTGGCCGATAATCATGGCCGGATCAACCCGTCCGCAACGATTCCGGCGTGTCTTCCAGTTTCGCCTTCAGCGTCTGTTCCTTACCCTCGCGGATGATCGTCAGGGTGATCGTCTGGCCAACTTCGGTCTGTTCGTCCAGATAGGCGCCGAGCTGCTGCCATGTGGCCATCGGCTTGCCGTCTACGGCGACGAGGATGTCGCCGCCCACCAGATAGCGCCGGTTGCCCAGGATCGCCTCGCGCTGGGCGCTGCGCAGGCCAGCCAGATCGGCCGGGCTGCCTTGATAGAGGCGGGCGATCAACAGGCCACGCTCGACGGGCAGGCTCAAGGCCTGCGCCAGCGCGGGTGTGATCTCGTAACCCAACCCCTCGATGCCAAGCCAGGGGTGCGGGATGCGGCCGCCCTTGATGAGCACGGGTACCACACGGCGCACTTTGTCCACCGGGATCGCCAAACCTACCCCAGCCGAGGTGCCGGTCGGTGAATAGATCGCCGTGGTGACGCCGATCAGCCGGCCGGCCGAATCGAGCAGGGGGCCGCCGGAGTTGCCGCGATTGATCGCGGCATCGGTCTGGATCACCCCGCGCAGTACGCGATTATCGGCCTCGATGGTGCGGTTGAGCGCACTGATGATGCCGACCGTCATCGTGCGCTCAAACTGGCCAAACGGATTTCCGATTGCGATGGCCGTTTGGCCGACCTGGAGCGCGGCCGACACACCAACGTCCAGCGGCCGCACCCCCTCGGGCACAGAAGCCACGCGAATCACCGCCAAATCGTTGAGCGGGTCAGCGCCGACCACTTCGGCCGCCGCGGTCTTGTCGCCGCCGAAGCTCACCTCGATCTTCTGCGCGCCCTGCACCACGTGATAGTTGGTGACGATGTGGCCCTGCATGTCCCACAAGAAGCCGGAGCCGGTACCCTCCTCGGGGATGACCCCGCGGAAGAAACTGGTGCGCAGCACCTGGGTGGTGATGTTGACCACCGCGGGCGCGGTTCGTTGGTAGACAGCAATGCGCCGGGCTTCGATGGCGTCGGCCGATTCGCTCGCAGGGATAGCCACGGCAGGGATCGGCGTGGGGGTGGCGACGACAACGATGACCTGGGGCGTGGGAGTTGCGGTTGGCGCCAGAGGCGGCGCGACCATCAGATTGCCCAGATCGCACGCCACACTTGAGAGGATCAGAAGCAGCAGAGCTATAGCGACAATAGTGGTTCTGCGGTTCATGCGCAACTATCCTAAGAACCACCCACCAAGCGCCGGCGCCTGGTGGGTTCGCCTGGTGGGCCCAATCTGGCAGCGTGCCTATTGGGTTCGGCTGGGGCGCTCACCCAATCTGAGCGTGATGAGCTTCTGTCCTTCGCCGGCGCGCAACACGGTCAGCTTGACCTCATCCCCCGGCGACTTGAAGCTTTCCAGATAGACCAACAAGTCATCGAAGCGGGTAACCGGTTGACCGTCAATGGCGGTGATCAGATCGCCGCCCTTTTGCAGATAGACCGGGCCGCTGGTACCCATGCCCAGGATCACCTGCGTGTCAGAAGCGGCCGAGCGCAGCCCGGCCTGAGCGGCCGGCCCGCCGCTTACAACGAGCGAAACGTAAGCCCCGCGCGCATCCTTGGGAAAGCCGAGCGCCTCGGCCCAGGCCGGGCTGTAGGTCTGGCCCGTGATCCCCAGGTACGCGTGGCGGTAGCGTCCCTCCTTGATGATCGCCGGTATCGCTCGTTGCACGATGTTGATCGGCACGGCGAAGCCCACCCCCGAACTGCTGCCGGAGGACGACACAATCTGCGTGTTGACGCCGATCACCTGCCCGCGGGCGTTGAGCAGCGGCCCGCCGGAATTGCCTGGATTCACAGCCGCATCGGTCTGGATCACCTGCGGGATGTTGAAGCTCACCGCCTGGTTGGGGTCAGAAGGGATGCTGCGGCCGATGGCGCTGACGATCCCCGAAGTCATCGTGCCGACCAGCCCAAACGGGTTACCAATGGCGATCGCTCGCTGGCCGACCTTCACCTCGGCGATGCTGCCTTGCTCGACCGGCGTCAGTTTGATCAAGCTCGGATCCACCCGGATGACGGCCAGGTCGCTGTCGGCGTCGGTTCCCACAATCTGGGCGGGCAACACGATGCCGTCAGAGAATGTGACCTGCACGCGGTCGGCCCCGCGCACGACATGGTTGTTGGTGACGATGTGCCCCTGGGCATCCCAAACAAAGCCGGAGCCGGAGCTTTCAGGCAGCGCCTGGGTGGTGGAACGACCGGTGCGGCTGACGGCCGTGAGGTTCTCGATGTAGACGACCGATGGGTTGACCTTCTGGTAGATAGCTTCCAGGAGTTGCGTCTCGACATCGGCGCCCGGCGCGATGTTGAGGGTGATCGGCGGCGCGGCGGTCGCCGCGGGTCGGGGCGCCGAAGGCGCCGCCTCACGCGCCTGCGGCGTGGCCGTGACGACCACGATCCGTTCCACCGTGCGCGGCGTAGCGGTCGCGGTGGGATCAGTCAGCAGGCGCACGGTCGGATTGACGATGCCGCAGCCCATCAGCGCCAGGCTGAGGACCAGAATGGCGATGACAAGGGGGAGGAGTCTCGGTCTCTTCATGGTGCGCCTCTCAATCGTCTCTTCGGCCAAAACCGGTCAGCAAGGTCACGTAGTACAACAGCGTCGCCAGCGTCTGGGCGAGCGCGGCGATGTAGGTCAGCGCCGCGGCATCGAGCACTGACTTGGCGCTCTTCAGCTCGCGGCCGTCCACCAGACGATAGGTCTGAAGCAACTGCAGGCCACGGCGACTGGCATCGAATTCGACCGGCAGCGTCACCAGGGCGAACACCGCGCCCAGGCCGAACAGGATCACGGCCAGCCAGGCCAGGTTCATCGAGTTGAGCCACCAGCCAAGTATGAACAAGATCGGCGCGACCCAGGCGCTCACCTGGACGGCCGGCACGATAGCTCCGCGGAACCTGAGCGGCGCGTAGCCGTGATGATCCTGGAGCGCGTGGCCGATCTCGTGCGCCACGATCGCCAGCGACGCGACGCTCGGCACGCGCGCCACGCCAGTCGACAGCCCCAGCTTCTTGTTGCGCGGATCGTAGTGATCGGTCAGCTCGCCGGGCACGCCTTCGATGGACACATGGGATAGACCTTCTGGCCGCAGAATGATGTTCGCGGCATCCAGGCCGGTCAGCCGGCGCATGTTGGCCTCGCGCGTATACCGCGCATAGGTGCTTTTGACCTTCCACTGCGCATAGAACGCCAGCAGCAACGCCGGCAACACAAAGACGAAGTATAGTGGATTGAAAACCATAGTTGTCACCTCTGGAACTTGGTAGATTGGTGATTGGTAACTTGGTAGACTGGTAATTGGTCATGCTCCCGGCGGGTCCATGACCCGCCGGATCACGGATCCGGCCTGAGCAATTGTGATCTACTGAGACTGAAATACGGAGATGATTATACCACAGAACGGCTGTAGATGCGTGTTACTGCGCCGACAATCCGCGATTCTGATCTAACCGTGGCCTCATCTTCCCCGGCCTAATGACCAGTCCGCCTTTCGCCCAATGCACCGGTATATCTGCCGCCCAATCAACCCGTCCCAATCTACCAATCTACCCCGTCCCAATCTTCCAGCCCCTCCTACACAGTCCGAAACTCCCCTTCTACTACATCCTCATCGCGGCTGGACGGGTGATCGGGCCGGTCAGCGTAACGGTCGAAACCGTCGCCGTTCCGGCCATCGCCGGTCTGGCCATAGGCAGTCGCAGACAAGCGATTAATCGCCTCCTCAAGCCGGGTCATCGTCTCACGGATAGCCGTCACATCTTCGCCCTCGGCTGCGCGGCGCGTCTCGGCGACAAGCTGTTCGACAGCTCGCCGGTCATCGGCGCCCACGTTGCCGTTGAGATCGCACAGCGTCTTCTCGACGGTGTAGGCCAGGTTATCGGCCTGGTTGCGCGCCTCGATCAGGTCCTTGCGACGCTGGTCTGCGGCCTTGTTGATCTCCGCCTGGCGCACCATCCGCTCGACATCCTCTTTGCTCAGATTGGTCGAGGCGGTGATCTTGATCGTCTGCGCCTTGCCGGTGGCCTGATCGCGTGCGCTCACGTCCAAGATGCCGTTGGCGTCAATGTCGAACGTCACCTCGATCTGGGGCAGACCACGCGGCGCGGGCGGGATCCCTTCCAGGTTGAAGCGCCCCAACGAGATGTTGTCGGTCGCCAGCGATCGCTCGCCCTGCAGCACGTGGATCGTCACCGCGGGCTGGCTGTCTTCGGCCGTGGAAAACACCTGGCTCTTCTTGATCGGAATGGTCGTGTTGCGCTCGATGATCGGCGTCATGACGCCGCCCAGCGTCTCCACGCCCAGCGTGAGCGGGATGACGTCCAGCAGCAGCACGTCTTTCACCGCGCCAGTTAGCACGCCGGCTTGCAGCGCGGCGCCTACAGCCACCACCTCGTCGGGGTTGACGCCCCGGCATGGCTCCTTACCGCCTGCCAGCTTGCGCACCAGCTCCTGCACCATCGGCATGCGCGTGGCGCCGCCGACCAGCACGACCTCATCAATGCATGCGGCCTTCAGTTTGGCGTCGGCCAGAGCCTTCTCGAACGGCCCGCGGCAGCGATCGAGCAGGTCTTCGGTCAACTGCTCGAACCTGGCGCGCGTGAGCTTTACCTGCAGGTGTTTGGGCCCGCTCGCATCAGCCGTGATGAAGGGCAGATTGACTTCGGTCTCCATCACGCTGGAGAGCTCGATCTTGGCCTTTTCGGCTGCCTCCTTGAGCCGCTGAAGCGCCTGGCGATCGGCGCGCAGGTCAATCCCCTGCTCGCGCTTGAACTCGTTCGCCACGCAATCCACGATGCGCTGATCCCAGTCGTCGCCGCCCAGATGGGTGTCGCCGTTGGTGGCCTTCACCTCCACCACCCCGTCGCCGACCTCCAGGATCGAGATGTCGAAGGTGCCGCCGCCCAGGTCGAAGACCAGGATCGTCTCGCTCTCCTGCTTGTCCAGGCCATAGGCCAGCGCCGACGCGGTCGGCTCGTTGATGATGCGCAGCACCTCCAGCCCCGCAATGCGTCCAGCGTCCTTGGTGGCCTGACGCTGTGAATCGTTGAAATAGGCCGGCACTGTGATGACCGCCTGCGTGACCGGCTCGCCCAGGTAAGCTTCGGCATCCGCCTTCAGCTTGCCCAGGATCATCGCCGAGATCTCTTGCGGCGTATACTCCTTGCCGTTCACGGGGATGCGCACACGCGCATCGCCGGCCTTGCCTTCCACGACCTTATATGGGACGATGTCTCGCTCGGCCGCGGTTTCGTCGTAACGCCGGCCCATGAACCGCTTGATGGAGAAAACGGTGTTCTCCGGGTTGACCACGGCCTGGCGCTTGGCGGTCTGGCCCACCAGCCGCTCGCCGCTCTTGGTGAGCGCGACGACCGACGGGCACAGTCGCCCGCCCTCGGCCGTGGAAATGACTGCCGGATCGCCGCCTTCGAAGACGGCGACCACACTGTTTGTTGTACCCAGGTCAATACCAACGATCTTGCTCATAGCGTCTACACTCCTCTCATCTAGAGTAGTGTAGCAGGCTGATATTAGATTCATGTGAGGAAAACACTAGCGTTCTGTTAGACCGGCGGGTAGGCCCGGAACGGTCGCAGATCCACCTCCACGACGCGTCCCGCCTCCATCGCCCGGTCGGCGCAGAAGCCAACCAGGTGGCCGCTAATGGAGTCCTCCAGGCTGGTGGTCGAAATGGAGGGCGGTTCACCGCGGAGTGTCTTGACGAAATCGGCCACCAGCCGCATGTCGCCGCCGCCGTGTCCGCCGGCAGAGCCGGCCATGTCGCCCCGCACGCTCAGATCTACGTTCTCTTCGGCGGTCTCGTGACCTGGCCGCGGGTCAATGTGCAGGATCGTGAATCGGCTCTCTTCCAGGCAACCGCGGATTTCGCCCAACGTACCGATCAAGTGAAGCGAGCGAGAGGGCTTGGCCGCGCCGCCGATCATGTTGAGGGTGGCTGTGCAGCCGTCCTCGAACTCGACCAGCACCGACTGGTGATCTACCACATTCATGTCGGTCTTCCAGACGCACTGGCCGTAGCGGCTGGTCTTCAGCGACTCGATCTTATCCGCGATCGTCGGGTTGGGGATATGCTCCAGCGAGTCCCAAACGTAGAACGCCCAGCGATCGGGGTGGTCAATATAGTGTTTGCGTGCGGAATAGAGACAATCGGCCTCGATGGGGCAGTCCACCAGACAGCGCGTTCCTGCGCCGGCCGGCGCGCGCTCGGGCCGAAACTGATAATTGCTGCCAAAGCTGGCAACCCGCCGCGGCTGGATGCTGCTCTTCATCCACATGATCAGGTCCAGGTCATGGCACGACTTCGCCATGAGCATACTCGACTGGCAGTAGTCCTTACGGTTCCATTTGCCCCGCACGAAGCCCACGGCGACATGATGGTACGAGACGTGTTCAGCGGCCTGGACATTCAGGATGTCGCCGATCTCGCCCGCCAGCACCCGCTGCCGGATGGCGGCATAGAAGGGCGCGTAGCGCAGCACGTGGCAGATCGCGACCGTGCGCTGATGCCGCCGCGCGGTCTCTACCAGACGCCACATCTCCGCCTCGTTCGTTGCGAATGGCTTCTCCAGCAGCATGTGATAGCCGGCCGCCAGCAGCGGCAGCGCAGTGGGCACGTGCTGATGATCCATGGTGCCGTTGATGATGCAATCGGCGAACTGCGGCTCGGCCGCAAGTTGTGCCGCGGTCTCGAAGCAACGTGCGGGGGGGATGTCGAATGCCTGCGCCGCTTGTTCACGGCGCAACGGCGTGGGATCGGCCACCCCGACGATCTTCAGCTCGTCGGGATGCTGCCGGGCGTAGGAGGCATACACCAGGGCGCGGTGTCCTGCGCCGACGATGATGGCAGTAACTTGCCTGGTCATGGCTGTCTAAATACACCTTTCGCGTGAATTATGTCAAACTGAGCTCGCCGGTCTGGGACAAGAAATCGCCGAAGAGCCGTTTGGCCTCTGTGTAGGTCCAGGCTGGGGTCGCGACTGGCCAGGTGTGCGCCATCAGGTGCATGGGGATCTCCGGTTGGTGCGCGCCCACGTGCTGGAGGTAATAGATGCCCCCCAGCAGGCGGGCGCCCAGCCGGCGGTAGAAGCCGATCCTCCGCAAGGCGAGCGCGGCCTGCTGCGCCGTAGTAGCCTGGGCCGGGTCTTCGACCTCGAGGAAGAGCACACGTGCGCCGGCCCGCTGCACGCGCGCGACGATCTCGCAATAGAGCGCAGCGCCGAGACCCTGCCCGCGGCGCTCGGACACGATCGCCAGATACCAGAGGTGAGCCAACGCAGCCTTGGGTAGAAGGTGGTAGAACGCCAACCCAGCGAAACCATCCGCGTCTTGTGCGGCCAGCAGCCGCTGGCCATCGTCGTGGCCCGCAGCCCACTCCTTCAGGAGCCGCACAAAATGGGAAACCAACACTTTCTGGGCTGGGGGGAACGCGGTCTCGTACAGATCTAGCCAGGGGAGCAGAAGCTCATCGTCAAGCCGCGTGATCTCGACGACTGCAAGGCCAGCGGCCTTCATGGGGCGGCGGCCGCCGTGCGCTCGAACAGCTCCGTGACCTGGCTGCGCGAAGCCGTGCCGGTCGTGCCGATCTGCTGGATCGTCACCCCGGCCGCCAGGCAGCCGACCTGGGCCGCCTCGGCCGCGCTCGCGCCTGCGCACAGCGAGGAAGCGATGCCAGACATGGTCGCGTCGCCCGCGCCCACGATGTCAATGGGGCCGGTAATGCGCGCCGCGGAGACGTGGGTTGAGCCGCCTTCATGGAAGACAGCGATGCCGTCGGCGCCCAGCGTCAGGAAAACTGGCCGGCCTGCCAGGTTGTAGAGCTTCTCGCCGCACTCCAGCACGCCTGATCGGTCGAGCTCGCTGGCCGCAGGGCCGTGGATGGCCCGCGTGGCTTCTCGCGCATTGGGCTTGAGCATGACATCTGCGAAGAGGCCGATGCGCTCGCGTGAGTCCGCGATGACGATTTTTTCGGGGAACTTGCGCGCCAGCAACATGAGCTCCTGGCGCACACGATCGGTGATCACGCCGCAGTTGGCCTCTGGCGTCTGGTCCGCGACGATCACGCCGTGGACGCGCGGTAGCAGTTGGTGCAGACGCAGCATGAGCTGGTTCTCGACCTCGCGCGGCAACGGCCAGCGGTTCTTGATGTCCAGCCGGTTGAGCTCGTGCAGCGCGCCATCACTCTCGCGCAGCATCGGCTTGGTGTAGGTGGGCGTGAAGCGATCGGGCCGGATGATGAGGCTATCCACATCCACCGTCAGCGCGTCCAGCCCGCGGATCAGCTCGAACCCCTCGCCATCATCGCCGAGCACGCTGAGGGCGATCACGTTGACCTCAAGCGCGCGCAAATTGGCTGTGACCGTGCCGGCTGCGCCCGGCTGGCAGCGCACCTCCACCACCTGATGCGCCTCCAGCCCGGTCTCCAGCGACGTCTCGGCCAGCGCGTGCTCGATGATCAGATACTTGTCCAGGAAGAAATCGCCCACGACCAGCACGGTGAGGCTGGGGAAGCGGCCGAGGATTTCGGCGAGGCGGTTATGGTTCATGGCGCGACCCCATCAAGCCTTGACGCGTTCGATGACCGCGCCCAGGCTGCGCAGTTTCTTGTCAATCTCCTGGTAGCCGCGGTCAATCTGTCCCACGTTGGCGATCGTGCTGATCCCTTCCGCGGCCAGCGCAGCGATCAGCAGCGCCATGCCCGCGCGAATATCCGGGCTGCTCAGCTCGGCGCCATGCAGCGACGCCGGCCCGACAATCACCGCGCGATGGGGGTCGCACAGGATGATCTTGGCGCCCATGCCGATCAGCTTGTCCACGAAGTAGAGCCGGCTCTCGAACATCTTCTCCCAGATCAGCACCACCCCCTTCGCCTGGGTGGCGACGACCAGGGCGATGCTCATCAGGTCGGGCGGGAATTGCGGCCACGGCGCGTCGTCAATCTTCGGCACCGCGCCGCCGACATCCTCGCGGATGCGCAGGTCCTGTTCATCTGCGATGATCAGCGTATCGCCATCCATGCGCATCCGCACCCCCAGCCGATCAGCGAAGACCATGTCGATCATGCGCATGTGCTCGCGGACGATGCTGTGGATGCGGATTTCCCCACGCGTGACCGCGCCCAGTCCCAGAAAGCTGCCGACCTCCAAGTAGTCGGGCGAGAGGGTGAATTCGCCGGCCTTCAGCCGATCTACGCCGTGGATCGTGAGGGTGTTGGTGCCGATCCCGGCGATCTGCGCGCCGAGGACGTTCAGCAGCCGGCAGAGGTCTTGCACATGCGGCTCGGACGCGGCATTGGCGATGACGGTCGTGCCCCTGGCGAGCGCGGCGGCCATCACTGCGTTTTCGGTGCCGGTGACGCTCATTTCGTCCAGAAAGATATCAGCCCCGTGCAAGCTCTCAGCACGCATCGCGAAGTCATAGTGATTGAAGCTGACCTGCGCGCCAAGCGCCTCTAGCGCCAGCAGGTGGGTGTCCACGCGGCGCCGGCCGATGCGGTCGCCGCCAGGGAGCGGCAGCACCGCGCGGCCGAAGCGGCTCAGCATGGGACCAGCGAGCAACATGCCGCCGCGCACCTGTTGGAACAAATCCGAGCGGGGTCTGGCAAAGCGGGCATCTCGGGTGCACAGGTGGAGGGTAGCGCCCTCATCGCGCACAGTCACGCCCAATTCGCCCAGCAGTTGCAGCATCGTGGCCACATCGCCGATGCGCGGGACGTTGTGCAATGTCACTTCGGCGTCGGTCAACAGGCAGGCGGCCAGGGCTGGCAGCGCCGCGTTCTTGTTGCCGGCCGGCGTGACATCGCCCGTCAACGGCCGGCCGCCCTCGATGATGAGTTTCTCCATTGAAATGGGTCCTTTCGTCTATTCCGGTGTGCAAGTGGGCTATCACAGGAATGGACGGCTGATGACATGATGCGGTTCCGGCTGGTCTCCTGCGTGCGCGAGAGAGGTGAAGCGTGATCGGCCCCATATCGAGAAGGGGTTGTAGACGCGCACGTCCCGCTTGGAAAAACGATAGCCGTTGTATCCCTGCCAGGATGCCGGCCAGGTTGAAGGTGTAAACGCTGGTAAGCAGATCGGGTGAAGGTGGGTTTGTGGTCATGGATGGCTATACAATCACTGCAAGAATCGCAGCCCGAAGTAGTCCTTGATGTCGTCCAAGTAGTTTTGTTTGGGAATGATACAACTAGCAACCTCGTATTCTTCCAAACGAGGATTGAGATCAAAAACATGATAGGCGTTCTTTTTGCCTTCCTGCGCTCTGACTCTGTAGCCGTCTACGTTCCTGATGAGCACTTCAAAACAATGACCATATTCAAAATTGATAGCGATCGCAGTCTCTCCTAATCGCGGACGCCAACCATCGTACATGGCGGTTGCTCCTTTCCGCTGGGCAGCCGTAGCATACCATAAAGCGGGTGGTCCGACAACCGCAGTCGCCCGCGGAAAAATCAGCGACCCCACAATAGCCACTGTGGGCGATTGACGGACTCATCACTCTGCTGTATAGTGCGATAGACACATTGCCATGTCAGCGAAGCCGCGGTCGTCTGGCAGGTGGAAAGGAATCGGGAGCGATGCGACATGCGAGGCTCGGATCTCCAGCTCGAATTCCGAGCGCGGCTGGGATCCTATTCCTTGTGCTCAGCCTGTTGACAACCGTTGGCGCAACCGTCAGGCTGCCGTATCCTCTCAATAATCCGGGGAAACGGCGGTCACAGACCGCCTACGAGCCTGCTTTCAGGGGGTCTGCGACCCCATAGGCATCAAGCTAAGCCTTTCGGCAGCTCACCGCCGGTCTGTGACCGGC
>VGOD01000188.1 GCA_016876015.1 Chloroflexota bacterium | reverse complement strand
ACTACTTGACCGACGTTCTAGAAGGCGCTACCGCTTCGTGATCACCGGCAGGTAGAGCACGCTTTCAGCCCCTCGCACGCGAGCGGGGGCCGTCGCGCCCAGCACCGAATCACCGCTGTACGCCGCATCGGTCGTGCGCCAATCGGAGAAGCTGAACCGTACCGTGGTCTGGCCGGCCGCCAACGCCTTGAAATGCAACCGGCCGATGACGAACTGCCCGGCCGGGGCCGAGCCACCGGCGCTGGAGGCGATGAAATCTGCCCAGCCCCAGGCCGGCTCGATCCGGTTCAGCAACACCGTCGGCAGCGCCGCGCCCGGCGTCATAGCCAGCACAGGCGCGCCCGCGGCGTCCACCGCTTGCAGCAGCGCAGGGTCATAGTCCAGGTACAGCTCGATCACGTCCACGGGCTGGCCGCCGGCGTCGGCGATCACGTCCACCGCGATCACCTGCCCAACCGCCAGGAGCGCGCTCGCGGGAACCAGCCGCAGCGAGACCGGCCCGGCGCCCTGCGGGCCGGCGCTCAGCAACCGCTCCAGTTCCGCCAAACCTCGATCCTCTGGCAGACGGCCGGAGGCCACGGTCGCGCCGAGCAGCACGTCGCCCCGCCGGCCCAGATTGGGCCGCAACAGGTTCAGGTCCGCCGCGTTGATCGTGTCATCCTCGTTGAAGTCCGCGCGCGGGTCGAAACCGGGCTGCCCCTGATTCTTGCCGAACGCCCTTGCCAGCAGTGAGACGTCGCGGCCGTTCACGCGGTTGTCGCCGAACGCATCTCCTTCCAGCAGGGTCTCCATGTCCACCGTGTTGACCCCGCGGGTCACCGCGGCAGGCAGCAGGTTGCGCAGCGTGTGCAGCCCCTTGAGGCGGACGCGGTAGTCGCCGGGCAGGACCACGCTTGGCGCGGTGAACGCGCCGCTCCCATCGCTCGTCATCCCGAAGGCATAGGCCGGGCCGCGCTCGCCGGGCTGGCCCAGCGTCAGCAGCAGCGGCACAGCCCACGAAGCGTCGGGCGGGGCCGGCCGGCCCTGCATCGTCGTCTGGCCAGTGATGCGGGCGCCGGGCAAGATGGTCGCCAGTCCGCCGCGCAGCCCGTCCAGTTCCGATGCGCCGGCCAGCCGCAGGTCGCTCTGTCGCGGCGCGACGACGCTGAACTCCAGCCGGCTGGTCAGGGTGGAGCTGATGGCCTGGAAGCGGACGGTCGCCAGGGTGAAGCGGCCGGTTTGGGCCGCGCCTTGCGCCACATAACCGATGCGGCCGGTCGCGTTGTCCACCCCGTTGATCAACACGTTCGCCAGCGCCGCGCCGGGGATGATCTGCGTGGCCGGCGCGCCGTTTTCGTCCACCACCCGCAGGATGGCCGGGTCGAAGTCCAGGAACGCCTGGCCGCGATCCACACCCTGCTCCCCCGCATCCGCCTCGATCTCCACCGCGAAGATCTGGCTGCCGGCCGCCCGGCTGTAGCCGGGCGCCAGCCGCAGGATCGTCGCGGCCCGTCGCGGGGCCAGCACGAGCGCGTAGTCGGTCAGGGTGAGGATTTGGCCGCCATTGTAGCCGGCCGCGCGGACCGCTTCCAGCGCGGGCGCGAAGTTCAGCCCGAAGAAGTTGGCGATCTCATCGAACCGCCGAGCATAGCCCTGCGGCCCCCAGCCCGCCGACGGGGGCGTTCCGGCCGTGGCCGTGCGCATGACGCCGTAGACATCATGGGAGACATACGCGGCATCGTTGTGCAGGGTGAAGGGCGGCGTGGGCGGATGGCCGTGCCAGCCAGGCGGCGCCACATGGCCCGACCAGCCGAACTCGGCCGAGTTGCGGAACGGATCGCTGAGCGCGATCTGGTCGCCGGTGCAATCGGCCGCCGCGACCGCGACGTAGTGGCCGCCCAACCGTTTCCAGCCGCCGGGCTGCAGCTCCCAGAAGCCGAGCAGGAGCAGCGCCCCTTCGTGTTGCTTGACCGCGTCGCGCACCCAGTCGAACGAGGGAGCGCGACGCACGGTCACGTCGTAGGCGCCGGCCAGCCCCTTTTCGGCCAGATAGGCGTTCAGCCCAGCGGTCAGGTCGTCCAGGCCCGCGCCGCCGGCGTTCGTGTCGGCGCGGCCGGCCAGGTCTTCGATCAGCCGCGGGACGTTCTGGGCATCGTGGTCATCCCAGGGGCCGTAGCTCTCGACCAACGCGTAGCTGTCCGAGACGCCGGGCGGCGGGGTGACACCCGTCTCGGCGGCCGAATCGCGCTGCCAGAGAAGGTTCGCGAGCGCAGCCGCGGCGTCGTGCGTCCAGACGGTGCGGGAGACGATGGTCGTGCGCCAATCGGCCTGACGCATGTCGAAATCGGGCAGGCCGGCCGGCGCGTAATCGGGCAGCGCGTCGGGCAGGCTGCACGCGCCGAGCGGCGCTCCTGGGGGCGGGACCGCGCTGACGCACAGCGAGACGTCGTCCACCTCGGCCCAGGTCTGGCCGGCCTGGCCGTCGTTGTACGCGGCGAAGAGGATGCCGATCGTCTGGCCGGCGTATTCGGTCAGGCTTGCCTCGACGGTCTGCCAGTCGCTTTGGCCGCCGTGGCGACGGAGCGCGGTCAGCGGTTGGTCTTCCGCGCCGGTGATAGCAGCGACGAACCAGTCGCGCTCGCTGTCCGCGTCGCGCGAGCCGGTGCGATAACGGAAGGTCAACCGCGCCGTGCCGGTGGCCGCGGGCAGGGTGACGGTCTGCCGCGCCCACGAGAGGCCGGGCAGGTCGTCACTGCCGGGCGGGGCCAGGAGCAGGACACCTCCGCTGCCGCTGGGGCCGGTCTCGCCGCTGGGGCCGGTCTCGCCGCTGGGGCCGGTCTCGCCGCTGGGGCCGGTCTCTGACCGTGCCCCCTCTCCGGCTCGGTCGGAGACCGGCCTGAGCATGGTGTAGGTTGTGGTGGGTGTATCGCTCGCGGTGATCACCGGCTCGGGGACGCCGCCGTGCGCCCACGCGCCCCAGCCCGGCATCTCGAAGTCGCCGTCCACCAGCAGATCGGTGCACTGGTCGGGCGGCGGCACGGCCGGCGTGATGGTGAGAGAGATGCTATCGCTGGCGGTCAGGCCGCCGCTGTCGGTCACGCTGGCGGTGATCGTGTGCGCGCCGATCGCGAGGTTGCGGGTCGCGATCTCGCCGCCGGTCCCCAGGCTGCCGTCCCGATCCGAACGCCACTGCATCTGGTTGAGGATGTTCGCGTCCTCGCGGTCGAAGGCGCGCGCCGCCAGGAAGACGAGCTGACCGGCCTGGAAGCGGCTGCCGTCGGCCGGCCGGCCGATCTGCACCTGGGGCGGGTGGTTGGCCGCGCTGAAGTCGGCGTCGGAGGTATCCACGCCGGCGCGCACGCCGTCATTGGCGATCACGCGCAGCCGCAGGTGGTCGCCGCCGGGCAGCCTGGCCGGGTCGAGGGTGTAGGTCGTCTCGGTCAGGCCGCGCGTCAACGGCAGCCAACTCTGGCCGCTGTCGCGGCTGATCTGGAGCGCGAAGGTAAGCGGGTCGCCGTCCGCGTCATTCGCCTGCCACCGGGCCTGGAACGCCGCGGTGATGTTCTCGCCGCCGTTGGGCGCCAGCAGCGTCACGGTCGGCGCGTTAGGGCTGATGATCCGCGTCGCCAGCGTCGTTGCGCCGTGCTTGAGGACGATGTTCCTCATGCCGGTTTGGGGCGGCAGGATTTCCCGGAAGCCGAGGGAGTTGATCACCACGGGTTGCCCCTGCTCGGTATCGGCGACCGGCCGCGTGGGCGAGAAGTGACGGGTGAAGAGGACGTTGGCGGACGCGTCCTGGAGCTCCAGGCTATAGGGGCCGCTGCCAGCCTGATCGAAGGGGCCGCCGGGCCGCAGCCGCAGCTCGGCAAGCTCGATCGCGCCGGCATCCTGGTCGGCCTTCGCATGACCGGCGATGAGCAGGCCGGCCGTCGGCGTCGCAGCCTGTGCGGTCGTGGCCGCGTTTTGGGTCTGCATGACGCTATCGTAGATGAAGTCGTAGCTGTGAATGCTGATCCAGTTCGCAGGGTCAGCGCAGTAGGTCATGAACTCCCATGTTGTGCTGGGTGGGTAGATCTGCAACGTTTCGACGTCGAGGCCGTAGTCCTCGATGGTGACCGGGATGCTCCGGTCGCGGAAGGGATCATCGGCCGGCAGGCCGCAGTCGCCGTGGTTGAGGCCGTAGCGGTGCCCCATCTCGTGCGCCAGGACGCTGGGGTGGCCGATGTCCTGGACGATGATGGTGTTGCCTCCAACCGCGTTGGTCATGCCGCCCACGCCGCCGCAGCATCCTGGCGTGTCCTGTGGGACCACGTAGACCCAGGTCTGCACGCAGAGAGGATCGCCTTCGCAGTCGTCGTGCAGGTTGTCCAGCCGCCGGACCGCGTCGCCCCAACCGTCGTCGGTCGTGAAGTTGAACTGGTTAACGGTCAACACCTGCGGCGGGGCAAACCCCAGGTTGATGGCATCGCGAAACGGCAGCGCGCCATTCATCCACAGGAGGTCGTCATCCAGGTCGCTGGCGTGGGTTGCAAGGACCACGTTACCGCCCGCATCGAGGTACTGACCCTGGATCCAGGCAAAGCCCGAGTGCATGCTGGGCAAGAAGTCCTTTGTCACGCGGGCCCCCGTGTTGTTGGTGTAATCGGTTTCGATCACGGTATGAGGCCAGGGATTCACCTCCGCCAGGAAGGAGAGCTGGCCGTAGGCCTGATCCGTGGGCAGGCCGAAGAAAAAGCCCTGCGTACCGTCGTCGCGGTTGACGGTCGCGCCGACGTTGCGCGTCGTCCGGCCGCTCGGATCGGCCAGCGGGGTCAGAGTCAGGATCAACTGGCTGCAATTGGAGCCGGTGCAGCGATAGACCCTCAGCACGCAGCTCACATCGCGCACCGTCCCCGCGCTGCTCACCGGGTAGACGCGAATCCAGGTCTTGCGATGCTCCAACAGGCGCACGCTGTTGCTGGGGTAGTCCTGGATAGATTGGGTGATCTCGATGCCCGCGATCGTCAGGTCAGTAGCGACTTCGAGCTGATCGGAGTAGGTCCGCGGGCTGAGCATCTCATCGGCCACCACTTCGAGGGTCAGGTCCCTCACACCCAAGCCGGTACCCGTGGGCGCGCCGATCGTCACCGATTTGGTCTGCCCGCTGCCGGCCGCGCCATTGAGGGTGCAGATGACCCAGTTGTTGGCGGTATGGCGGCTGCAATTGCTCGCCAGGTTGCTGAAGGTGAGGTCCGAGGGCGCCTTGAAGGTCAGCTTGAAGTGGGTCAGCGTGTAGGAGCTGTTCTGCGAGACTGTGGCGCTCCAGGCGGCGCTTCCTCCGGGTGCGACAGAGCGCGGGGAAAGGCCATGTTCGACGCTCACCGACGGCGCGGGCCGGGCCTGGTTCACGGTGACGGGATGATCCTTCGTCACATCGGGCATGCCCGTGGCTTTGACCGTCCAGTTGGCGTGCAGCACCGTGTTCGCGGCGAGCGACGAGTCAATCGTCACGTCCACGTAGAAGCCCTCCATCTGGTTCGCCGGCAGATCGCCAAGCGCCCAGGTGACGGTGCGCGAGGGGTTGTCGTATGCGCCGAAGGGCGGGTTGAGATTGGTCGGGTTGGTCATCTTGGGATCGAGACGGACGCTGACCCGCACGCCTTGCGCCCGGCCCGGCCCGAAGTTCTTGACCACGGCGTTCAGCCGCGCGGTCTGCCCGGCCACTACCGGCGAGGTGAGGGTGTAGGTCTCGATCGTGAGGCTCGGCGCGGCGACCGGGTCTATGCTGCTGTCGCTGATGCTGGCGACGCCATCTGCGCGGACGCTGGCGGTGTTGTTCAACGTCTGGCCGGGGGCTGTGTCCGCGTTGACGCGCACCCGCACCTGGTAGGTCTGGCTGGCGCCCGACGCCAGGCTGGCGATGGCAGGCCAGTTCAAGTCGGTGGGCGGCGAGCCGACTGGCGTGGCCGGTGGGTTGGAACTGACATAGCTGCTGCGCACGCTCGGCAGGTTATCGCTCACGATGACGTTGCGCGCCGCGCCAGGCCCATTGTTGACGACGCGGATCGAGTATTCGGCGATCTCGCCCGCGACCAGGTTGGTCGTATCCAGCCGCTTGTCAATGCTCAGGCCGGGCGCGGGGGTGTGCGTGCGCGTCGGCGTCCGGGTGGACGTGGGCGCGGGCGTGCGCGTGCCGGTCGGCGTGCGGGTTGGCGTCGCGGTGGCGGTGGGGGTGCGCGTGGGCGTGACCGTGCGCGTGGCGGTGGGCGAGGGCGTGGGCGGACTGAGAATCACCGTCAGATGATAGCGGCCCTGCGCCCCTGGTCGTGGGAAGACGCGCACGCGATAGTCGCCCGCGGTGCTCAGCGCCCGATAGCTGATGTGTTCATCCGCGGCTGCGTGGGACGATGTAACCAGGTGCGGCCCAGCCGGCGCCGAGAGCGAGAGGTCGAAGTCGCCCTCCATCTCGGTCAGCCAAACGTCAATGAAGTACCACGCGGGCACGTTGAACTTGAACCAGTCCTCGTCGGCGCCGCAGATGAGGGCATATCTTCCCGCGGCCCCCGGCGCCAACACAGCGGCGGCGTCGAAGGTGTTGCCCGCTTCATCCACCAGGCAGACCGGGGTGGGCGTGGCTGTGGGCGGCCGGACGATCTCCACTGCGATGGTGGTGGTCTGAAACGCGTTTTCCAGGCACAAAGCCGCGTTGCCCACCAGCGGTCTGCAAGTCCATTGCAGCGCCGCCCGATTGACGAAAACGGTCCCGCCGAGCGCGTCGGCCGGCGTGCCCACGGTCAGTTGAACTGCGTAGGCCTGGCCATTTGGCAGCGTCGGGATGGCCCAGGTGACCGTTCCGTCGTCGCGGTAGGCGCCGCCAGCCGAAGCCTCGATGAAGGTCACGCCGGCCGGCAGGTAATCCACCAGGACCATGCCCGACCGGGCCTGGCCGCTCAAGTTGCGAATGCCGATCGTATAAACGATCGGGTCCCCTGCGGGGATGGGGTCAACCGCATCGGCCACCGCCAGGCGCAGCGGCTGTGTGGTAGCGGTGGCGGTCGGGGTGGACGCTGGCGCGAGAGCCGGCGCGGGCGCGGCCTGCGCTAGGGTCCCTCTGGCCATGGCAGCCGCGATCAACAGGAGCGCGGCCATCAAGATGAACAGGAACGGTTTACGGTTCATGGATAGGCCTCCTATTCGGTTGGGGGGATGAGCGCCTACCGCTCATCGAGACGCACCGTCGTTCCCCAAGGCAGCGCCATGATCGGGCGCTCGATCTCTGCCAACACCGCACCCTGGCTGCCCAGCGCGCGCAGCCGCAGCCGCCGCGCGCCGCGCTCGGCCGGGGCCCAGGTGTGCGTGATCTCCGCTGACTCCACGACCGGATCGGCTGCCAGCAGGGCCTTATCCACCCAGAGCTCTACGGTCGCGGCCGGCCGGTTGGCGCGATAGCGAACCTCGATCGCCTGGCCGGCCGGCAGGGCCACGGCGATCGGGGGCGAGATGAACTCGAGCACCACGCCGGCGGCATCCCTGTCTACAGCCAGGCCAGCCTGGATCGCCAGCCCTGCCACCGCGAGCGTCGCGACCAGACATGCAGCGCGCAAACTCCGCTTCATGGCGCACCCTCCTGCCATATCATACGTCGTCTGCGCTGTGAATACCCACGCGGCTGCCAGCGATGTGCCAGCGATCCACCAGCGATGTGCCAGCGCGTTAACAACACACGCCCGAAGGGTTGGTCAGATCCTTCGGGCGTGCACGATCGGATAGAGCACTTGTATCTTCTCAATTTGTAGGGGCGCACCCTTGCGGTCGCCCCGGCGGGCAGGCGCAAGGCCGTGCCCCTACCCCGGATTATTGAGAAGATACCCGCAAAGTTCGAGCAGGTTGTAGATCGTCACACCACGCTCATGCTTGGCGCTTCGCTCCATGAATCGGGCATTCTCCGAGTAGCTGTTGCTTCTTTGCCACCAGGACAAGTCGCTCCCAGGCTGGAACCGGTATGTTGATGGTGACTGTAGCGCCGTCCATAGTGCTTTCCTCCTTCATGCTGTGCCTGGACGTGTTGTACCAGGTACAGGCAAAGAAGGCAATCCGCTCTTATTAAGGTGAAAGTCGCGTCCGCGATCTCGATCACGTCGCCGTCGTGCAGCCGGGTCGGCGCGGCCAACCGCTGGCCGTTGAGCAAAGTGCCGTTGGCGCTGCCTGGGTCGCGGGGGATGAAGCCGCCACTCGTCGGGGCATCAGGGGGCGCTCGAGCAGCAGGCGCGGCCAAGTCGCCCACACAAGCGATCTCGGCGTGTCGCCGCGACGCCCGGAGGATGCCCGGAGCAGGGACGCCCGGAGATGAATCTCCGGGCTGGGGAGTAGCGCCCGGTGAACCGGGCTTCGGCGTGCGACGGGCGGTCCAGCCCATAGGCATCAAGCTAAGGTCGTTCTGGTCTCATCGCGCGCTTGTAAGGGGTCTGCGACCCCGCCTTGACCGCTTGTTTGGCCGCTTCTGGCGGGACCGTCGCCAGCAATGGGGCGTCGGCGCTGCTCGACCGGGAAGTACACTGCCTACCGCGAGCAGTTGCCGCGCCCCGACCGCCGGTCACAGACCGGCGGTGAGCTGCCGAAAGGCTTAGCTTGATGCCTATGGTGAACTGGCCCCGGCTGCCCGGTGGGCCGAAAGCAGCAGGCTGGCGGCGGACGACGCCGACCTGCCCTACGTGCGGGAGCACGAATACGTGGCGTTGGCGCGTGTGCTCATCGCCCGGCGGCGAGCGGATGAGGCCAGCCGGCTGCTCGACCGGCTGGTCGGCCTCGCCGAAGCCGGGGGTCGCACGGGGAACGTGATCGAACTGCTCGCCTTGCAGGCGATGGCGCACCAGGCGGGGGAAAACAGGACGCACGGGCTGGCCGCGTTAGGCCGCGCGCTGGCCCTGGCCGAACCGGAAGGCTACGTGCGCGTTTTTGTGGACGAAGGGGAGGCGATGAAATTGCTGATTGCGAATTACGAATCGCAGATTGAAAAGTGTTCGCCCACAGCGCTCCGCCATGACATCGTGCGACTGCGCCACTATGCCCGCAGACTGCTGACGACTTTCGATGAACCGGTCAGCGTCACGGCATCCCAATCCACAATCGGCGCCCCGCGATCCGCAGTGATTGAACCTCTCTCCGACCGCGAGCTCGAAGTGCTCCGCCTCCTGGCCGCGGGCAAGTCCAACCAGGAGATCGCCGACGCCCTGATCCTGGCGGTCGGCACGGTCAAGAAGCACCTGAACAACATCTTCGGCAAGCTGGAGGTCGAGAGCCGGACGCAGTGCGTGGCGCGGGCGCGGGAGCTGAGCCTGGTCTAGCACAGCGGGCGCTGCGGACATGTCGGCCGCCGGCGTGGAGACTATGCTCACGCTGGCGGTTTTCCTCTTCCCCCTGGAATAAACCTCGAATACCTCTTTGGTGGCATGACATGCCCCAGGGTTTACCGCTATAGTGCGAGCAACAACGGAGACAAACACACCATCAGGAGGCCCAACCATGAACGCAGAAGCGGTCATCCGAACGCACGGATTGCGGAAGTCCTTCGGCGCAGTCAAAGCCGTGGACGGGGTGGATCTGCTGGTGCAGCGGGGCGAGGTGTTCGGCTTCCTCGGCCCCAACGGCGCGGGCAAGACGACCACGATTGGGATGTTGCTGGGCCTGCTGCACCCCACAGCCGGCACGGCCGAGGTGCTGGGACAGCCGGTCACGCCAGGGCGGACGGCCGCGCTGCGCCGCGTGGGCGCGCTGGTCGGCGCGCCAGGGCTGTATCCCTATCTTTCGGGCCGCGACAACCTGCGGCTGCTGGCGCGCGTGTCGCCGGACGCGGGCGCAGGCCGGGTGGAGGAGGTACTGGCCCTCGTCGGCCTGGCCGATGCGGCCGGCCGCAAGGTAAAGGGCTATTCCACCGGCATGAAGCAACGCCTGGGCCTGGCTGCGGCGCTGCTCCACCGGCCCGAGCTGCTGATCCTGGACGAGCCGACCAACGGCCTCGATCCGGCGGGGATGCGCGATGTGCGCGAGCTGCTGCGCAACCTGGCGGCCGATGGCGTCACCGTCTTCCTCAGCAGCCACCTGCTGCACGAAGTGGAGCAGGCCTGCGACCGGGCCGCGGTGCTCAACCACGGCCGGGTGATCGCGCAGGGCGCAGTGAGCGATCTGCGCGGGAGCGAACGGCTGATCAAAGTGCGCGTCCCCGATCCGCAGGCCGCGGCCGCGGTGCTGGCGGGCCTGCCAGGGGTTGGCCGGGCCACGCCGAACGGCCACTACGTCGAGGTGAGCGGCGTGACGGGCGAGGCGGTGGTGGGCTGCCTGAGCGGCCACGGCATCGTGCCGGGCGAGGTCACGACCAGCCAGGGCGATCTGGAGAGCGTCTTCCTGGCGCTCACGCAGGAATCCTGAAGGAGGCGTCTCATGTTTTGGCGTCTGTTCCTGGCCGAAGAGGCCAAAATCACGAAGCGCACCCTGTTCTGGGTGGAGGTCGCGCTGCTGATCGCGCTGACGCTGATCCAGCTTACGAGCAACTACAGCACGGCGGTGGGGCCGGTGATGGCGCGAGCCAGCGAGTCGCTGATCCAGATTGACCGCGAGGCGCTGCGCGCCCGCGCGACGGCAAGCGCCACCTGGCCCACGGTCTTCGCAGGAATCCTGGCCAACTCCGGTCAGATCGCCTGGCTGGCGGTCATCGTGCTGGTGGGCGCGCTGGTGGCGCAGGAATACAACTGGCGCACCCTGCACGTGTGGGTGGGGCGGGGCGTGCCGCGGCTGACGTTGCTGGCAGCCAAGGCGGCCAGCCTGGTCGCGCCGCTGCTGGTGGTGATCCTGCTGCCGTTGCTGGCGGGCAGCCTGCTGGCGGCGCCGTTCACCGTGAGCATCAAGGGCGGCCTCGATCTCGGCCAGGTGGATTTCGGCCGCCTGACCCTGAGCCTGCTCGCCACGGCCTTCGGTCTATTCCCCTACGCGGCCCTGACCTTCCTGCTGGCCGTGGCGGGCCGCTCGACGGTGACCGCGCTGGGCGGCGGCGTGGCATTTGTGTTCCTGAACATCGCGCTGACGTTGAGCGGCACACCGGTCGCGCCTTACATGCCGTTCGGCCTGATGAACGGGCTGCACCGGCTCGTGGGTCATTTGGCATGAGTACCGCCATTCCAGGAAGTATGTGATATAATGCGCCGTCAGTCGATATTCTCTGCATTGGAGGGTGTAACCCATGACACGACGGCAACGAGAC
>VGOD01000187.1 GCA_016876015.1 Chloroflexota bacterium | reverse complement strand
ACTGACGACCGGCGGTCGCAGCCCCAACCCCAGGAAGCTGAGCGCCGTCTCGCTCAGGATCATGCCAGGGATCGCCAGGGTGATCGAGGCGATGATGTGGCTGAGGAACGACGGCGCCATGTGGCGCAGAATCAGGTAGAGCTGCGGCGCGCCATCCAGCCTGGCGGCGAGCACAAAGTCCTCCTCGCGCAAGGCCAGGAAGCGGCCGCGCACCACGCGCGCCAGGCCGGTCCAGCCGATGAACGAGAGGATGAGCGTAATGCCGAAATAGACGTAGAGCGGCGGCCAGTTCACCGGAAGGGCCGCGGCCAGGCTCATCCAGAGCGGGATGGTGGGCAACGAGCGCAGAAACTCGATGATGCGCTGGATGACGTTGTCAACGCCCCCACCGTAATAACCCGAGATGCCGCCCAGAAGAATGCCCAACACCAGGCTGATGGAAACACCGAGCAGGCCAATGGACATCGAGACCCGGCCGCCGGCGATCAGCCGGCTGAGCAGATCGCGGCCCAATGAATCGGCGCCCAATAAATAGAGCGGATCCCCCTCGTTCACCGGTCCGATCAGGTGGCGATCCCATGGGATGATGCCCAGCAGTTTGTATTCGAAGCCCTTGGCGAAGAAGCGGAAAGGTATCTTCTGCTCCGGATCCACGGTGAAGGTGCGTCGCAGCGAGAAGGAATCTATCACGCTCTTGTAGCCGTTGACATAGAATCCGATCTTCGGCGTCCCACTCGACGTGTCTATGAAATGTACTCTTTGCGGCGGAGCATACGTATAGGTCGCGGCGTACTGGTCCGGCGGAACGACCTCGAAGAACTCCACGAAGGCTGCGATGAAGTAGATGGCGAGGACAACGATGCCGGCGCCCATCGCCAATTTGTGCTTCCGAAACTTCCACCAGATGAGCTTCCACTGCGAGGCCACCATGACCTGGACCTCTTTTTCCTGATATACCTCAGCGTCGACTTCCTCCATAAATGCCGTTGCGATCTCCGAGGATGTGGATGCTGGATCGTGTGGTTGATTCATGCTGTCCCTCATTGGTAACGGATGCGTGGGTCAATCCATGCCAGCAAGAGATCGGACAGCAGCGTGCCGATCACCGTCAGCGTGCTCAAGAGCAACACAAAACTGCCGGCCAGGTACATGTCCTGATTCAACAGGGCTTCTAGTTGCATCGGGCCGGTAGTGGGCAGATTGAGCACCACCGAAATGATCGTGGCGCCCGATACCAGCCCAGGCAGAATCCAACCCACCGAGCTGATCCACGGGTTGAGCGCCACGCGCACGGGGTATTGGATGAGCGCCTGGAACTCGGACAGCCCTTTGGCCTTGGCCGTTGTGTAATATGGCTTGTGTAGCTCATCCAGCAGGTTGGCGCGCATTACCCGGATGAGTCCGGCAGTGCCCTCCAAAGCGATGATGACCGTGGGAATCCACAGGTGACTGAGAAAATCCTTGACCTTATCCAGGCTCCACGGCGCGCCGCTGAACTGCGGCGAGAACAGTCCCCCCACACTTTGTCCCAGGTACTTGAAGGCGATATACATCAGAACCAACGCTATCAGGAAGCTAGGTACTGCCAGGCCGACAAACCCCAGGAATGTGAAGACGTAATCTCCGATTGAATACTGACGTACGGCCGAGTAGATACCGATGGGAAAAGCGATCACCCAGGTGACCAAGAGCGCGAAGAGCGAGAGGGCGAAGGTGAGCGCCAGACGTTCACCGATCAAGTCGGTGACCGGTTTGCCCTTCTGAAAAGAGCGTCCGAAATCTCCTTTGGAGACAATGTTCCACATCCACTTGCCGTACTGAACGTAGATCGGTTCGCCGAAACCGTATTGCGCTTTGATCTTCTCAACCACGGTCTGATCAATGCTCTCGCCCATGGCGGCCATATTGGAAATATAGGTGGTAAAGAAATCGCCGGGCGGGAGCTGGATGATGATGAAGGTGACCACCGAAATCGCGAACAGGGTGGGGATTATCATCAAGACACGCCGTACGATGTATTGGACCATGGTGGCCTCCGCAGAAATAGACCTGTCAGGTCTGCGCGAACCTGACAGGTCTACGATCTACCTGATCTTACGCGTCGATGTAGTACTGCGGCGGATCGCTCGGCCCAGGGTTCGGGAAGAGCCAGGCGCCCGGCATGATCTTCATTACGTTCTTGAAGTTGTTCTTGACGATGCCGTAGCCGTTGGTGGGCAGCGCGATGCCGATGGCATAGAACTGCTCCTGGGCGATCTGCAGGATCTGCTTCATCAGGTCTTCCTGCTTCTTGGCATCACCGGTGGCCTTGAGCTGGTCGTACAGCTCCATCTGCTTCTTCGGCGCAGCCAGTGGTTCCTCATCTTTGCCGCGCGGGTCCTTGTTGTACCAATAGTTCCAAAACACGGCAAACTGCGACTCGCCGCTGTAGGGGAAGTACCAGCGCGGCTCCAGGACTACGTCCAGACCGCCGTCGCCGCCCCAATCCATGGCGTCGAACTCGCCAGCGTCCTTGTGGGTGTACATCAGCGCACGATCCATGACCTTGGGTTGCATGTCAACGCCCACCGCCGCCAGGTACTTTTGAACGATCGGACCAGCTTTGACAGTGTCGGCACGCGTATCCGAGATCTCCCAAATGATGCTCAAAGGCGATCCGTCAGGCATCGTGCGCATCCCCTTGGCATCCTTCTTGGGGAGGACCTTGTCCAGGTACTCGTTGGCCTTCTTGACATCGAACTCGGTGTATTGCTTCGCCAGCTTCTCGTTGTAATATGGCGAGGTTGGCCGCGGCGCGCATTGGTACGGTTCGCCCTGCCCCACCCACACCACGTCAATCAACTCCTTGCGGTTGATGGCGTGCGACACACCGATGCGGAAGTTGATGTCCTGGAAGACCGCCCGCTTCGCCTTGTCCTTGTGGACCAGATTGAAGGAGATGATCATGTTGTTCATGCTGGAGGGGATCGTCTCGAAGAAGCCGTAGCCGCCCTTCTGCATGTTGTCCACGAAGACCGGCTTGTTGGCGTTGGTGGCGATATGGCGATCCATCATGTCAATCTCGCCGGCCGCGGCCTTCAGCGCCAATGCCTGGAGGTCGGTGGCATAGTCGAAGAAGATGCCATCGAGGTAGGGCAATTGGTTGCCGTCGGGGTCCACCTTCCAATAGTACGGGTTGCGCGCCGCCTTCACCGGTTGTTGCACACCGGAGGGCGTCGTCAGCACCCAGGCCGAAATGACCGGCAGGTCAATGTTCATCCAGCGGCCGTTGATCGGGGTGCCGGGGACGCTGCTGATCTTGGTCTGGAACAGCTTGACCCAGTCGCCATCAATCTTGTTGTCTTTGATGAGCTGGTCGAGCTTGGCCGGGTCGGCATACGTCTTGTGGAATTGCTTGCAATAGGCCGCCTGATATTGCACCGGGGCTTGCCCGTCGGGCGTGGCGTTGCGCACGATGTAGAGACCATTCGGCGCCGCGAACTTGATCGTCACGGTCGTCTCATCCACCTTGGTCGCGGCCAGATACTTCCCGCCCGCCGCCCAGGAACCGCCGACTGCCGGGGTCAGGTCTTTGTTGTTGAGGATATCGGTGGCCCAGAAGACGATGTCATCCGCAGTGAACGGCTTGCCGTCCGACCACTTCATCCCTTTGCGCAACTTGAACGTGTACTCGGTCGCCTCGGCGTTCGCTGTGTAGGATTCGGCGACGCACGGGATAACGGTCGTCCAATCGCGATCCCAGCGCACCAGGTAGTCGTAACCGACGGTGCGGGTCAGCCAGGCATCGTCCTGGCCGCCGCGCAGCGCTGTGCGCCACGTGCCGCCGTACTTGCCGATCTTGTCATGTGGTTTCAGCACCAAGGGGCTCACCGGCAGGCGCTGATCCACGGCCGGCAGTTTGCCGGCCTTGACGAGCTCGGCCAGCATCGGCGCTTCCTTATACTTGGCCGCAGGCGCGGCGGTGGGGGCCGGGGCTTTGGTCGGCTCCGGCGCTTTGGTGGCCGCAGGCGCGGCGGTGGGGGCCGGGGCCTTGGTCGGCTCCGGCGCTTTGGTGGCAGCCGGCGCCTTGGGCGCCGGGGTCGGCGTGGGCTGAGCGCAAGCGGCCAATGATGCGGCCGCGGCTGCGACGCCGCCCAAGCGGATGAACTCGCGACGGGTCAAATTACGGGTGCTCACGTGACCTCCTTATGGATGTGAATGACACAGCTTGGACGAAGCTCGCGGGCTAGCGTTCCCCGTGCGGCCGGGGAAAGTTGAGGACGGATGAGGGGGATAGCCTCAAAAGGGTACGTCATCGTTACACCTCTTGGCGCCAAGACAACACTGACAGCGTGTGCCTGCGCGCAGTCGTGACATTGGACAGCAAGCAAGACGGTCATGCAGTGGATCGCAAGCCCGCCGAAGGTGGATGGACCGTCACGGAGAGCCAACGCTCAGCATTATAGCGGGTTCTGGGCGTCTGTCAAGAAGCCGCTTTTCAGGAGCAACGCGCGGCGCTGACGTTTTCCAGTCCCTAATCCCAACCGCTCACGCCGACCAGCTTCAACTGCTCAGCGAAGTGACAGGCCACGAAGTGCTCGCCGCCGGCATCGCACAACAGTGGGGATTCCTGGCTGCACTGCGCCTGTGCATAGCGACAGCGCGGGTGGAAATAGCACCCGTTCGGCGGGTTGGACGGGTCCGCGACATCTCCCTCAAGGATGATGCCGCCGCCCCGGCTGCTCAGTCGCGGGTCAGGTTTGGGCACGGCCGAGAGCAGCGCCTCGGTGTATGGGTGCAGGGGGTTGCGGTAGAGTTCTTCCACGGCGGCCAACTCAACCAGCTTGCCCACGTACATGACCGCCACACGGTCGCTGATGTACTCGACAACGCTCAGATCGTGCGCGATGAAGATGTACGTCAGGTTAAAATCGTGCTGCAAGTCTTGCAGCAGGTTGAGGATTTGCGCACGCACCGACACATCGAGCGCCGACACCCCCTCGTCGCACACGACCAGCCGGGGGTTGAGCGCCAGCGCGCGCGCAATGCCGATGCGCTGCCGCTCGCCGCCGCTGAACGCGTGCGGGTAACGCCGCATGTATTCGGGCCGCAGCCCGCATTGCCGGAGCAACCTCGCCACCCGGTCTTCGAGCGCTGCGCCGCTCATCCCTTCGTTCACCCGTAGCGATTCGCCCACGATGTCGAGCACGTTCATGCGGGGATTCAGCGAAGAGTAGGGGTCCTGGAAGATCATGCGGATTTCGCGGCGATACGGTTTGAGCGCGCTCCGTTCGAGGTGCGCCAGGTCCACGATCTGGCCATCCGGTCGCTGGTAGAGGACCTCGCCGGCTGTTGGGTCGTAGGCGCGCAGGATGCAGCGGCCCGTCGTGGTCTTGCCGCAGCCCGACTCGCCCACCAGGCTCAGCGTTTCGCCCGTCTTCACCGCGAAGCTGACGCCGTCCACCGCCCGCACATGGCCGATGACGCGGCGCAGGAACCCTTTGCGGATGGGGAAGTGCATCTTGAGGTCCCGCGCCTCGAGCAGTACGCCGTTCGCTCCACGCGTCGTGTCATTCATCTGTAACCCCGCCCCTTCAAGAGACGGTCGCGGCCCGAAGGAAGGTTGCGCTTTAGTGGTGGGCATGGCGCTGCACTCCCCCGAGGTCTTCTTGTCTCTCCTGCGAATTGCCGTACAACAGGCAGCTTACCGCGCGGCCAGGCGAGAGCCGGATCGGCTGCGGCGTGATCTGATCGCACACGCCCTTCATGTACGCAGTGCAGCGCGGGTGAAAGTAGCAGCCGCTCGGCCGCGTGAACGGATCAGGAACCATGCCCTCGATCGAATCGAGCCGCTGGCGGGCTTTGCCGCCCACTTTCGGAATCGAACGCAGGAGCGCCTGGGTGTAGGGGTGCTTCGGGTCGTGGAAGATGGCATCCACGTCGGCTGTCTCCACGACGCGGCCCAGGTACATCACGGCCACATCCTCGCACATCTCGGCGATCACGCCCAGGTCGTGGGTGATCAGCATGAGCGACATGCCGAGCTGTTGTTGCATGCTGCGCATCAGCCGCAAGATTTGGGCCTGAGTGGTCACATCGAGCGCGGTGGTCGGCTCGTCAGCGATCAACAGGCTGGGGTTGCACGCGATCGCCATCGCGATCATGGCGCGTTGACGCATGCCGCCGCTGAACTGGTGGGGGTATTCATCCACGCGCTGTTGCGGTTTGGCGATGCCGACCTGTCGCAATAACTCGACGGTCTGCTCCCGCGCCTCCTGCTTCGTCACGTTCTGGTGCAGCAAGAGGTTCTCCATGATCTGGTTGCCGATCGTGTACAGCCCGCTGAGCGAGGTCATCGGCTCCTGGAAGATCATCGAGATTTCCTTGCCGCGAATGGCGCGGATGTCGCGGCCAGTCGGGTGCAGCTTCGCCAAATCCACCACCTCCGACTGCATGGAGGCGTCCGCAGGCACGCCAGCCCGACGGTAGACGATGCTGCCTTCCACGATGCGGCCCGGCAGATCCACGATCTGGAGGATCGAGCGCGCGGTGATGCTCTTGCCGCAGCCGCTCTCGCCGACAATGCCGACCGTGCGGCCGCGCGCCAGGTCGAGATCTACCCCATCCACAGCCTTGACAACGCCCTGGTCGAGGAAGAAGTAGGTTTTCAGCCCCTTGATTTCGAGGAGCAAGTCGTCGTTATGCATGTCACCGCCCATACGGATCCGCCGCATCGCGCAGGCCATCGCCCAGGAAGTTGAGCGCCAGCACGGTGACGATGACCGCCAGCGCAGGGATGAGCAACCAGGGCGCGGTGGCCACGGCCCGGATGTTCTGCGCCTCTTGCAGCAGCACTCCCCAGCTCACCACCGGCGGCTGCAGACCCAGCCCCAGGAAGCTCAGTGCGGTTTCGGCCAGGATCATGCCTGGGATCGCCAGCGTGATCGAGGCGATGATGTGGCTGGTGAACGAGGGGATCATGTGCCGGAAGATCACGCGCAACTCGCTCACGCCATCCAGCCGCGCAGCCATCACGAAGTCCTCTTCGCGCAGCGACAGAAAACGGCCGCGCACCACGCGCGCCAGGCCGGTCCAGCCGATGAACGACAGGATGATCGTGATGCTGAAGTAGATGCGCTCTGAGGGCCAGGTGACGGGGATGGCGGCCGCCAGGCCCATCCACAACGGAATAGTCGGCACCGAGCGGACGAACTCGATCAAGCGTTGGATCAGGTTATCTACCTGGCCGCCGAAGTAGCCGGAGATGCCGCCCAACGTCAGGCCGAAGATGAAGCTCAGGAAGACGCCCACCAGACCGATAGACATCGAGATACGCGTGCCGTAGATGATGCGGGTGAGGACATCGCGACCCACGCGGTCGGCGCCCAACAGATAGACTCGTTCATCGCGGTTCAGCGGCCCGAAAAGATGGATGTCGTTTTCGAAGACGCCCCACAGCTTGTAGGCCGCGCCGTGAACGAAGAAACCCATGGCGATCCGCTGCTCTGGATCTATCGTGAAGATGCGGCGCAATGCCTCCGGTTCGATCTCCTGTTTCAGGCCGTACACGTATGGTCTGACCAGACGCCCCTCGTGGAAGAAATGCAATCGCTGCGGCGGCGCATATGTCCGCGGCGGATTGAAGGCATCGGGCAGATAAGGCGCGATCGGCTCGACGAAAAGGGCCGCCAGGTAGACGAGCATGATCACGACGGCCGAGATCATGGCCAGCCGATGTTTGCGGAATTTCCACCACATGAGCTGCCACTGCGAGGCCACGAAGATCCTGGCTTCGGCCGTCTCCCGGCGGCGGTTGGGCGGCGCTGCGCCCGTCGCGGCGCTCGCTGGCGCTGCAGCGGCGGGCGCTGGTGTTTCTAATGCCATAGAACCCTCGATGTCTCTACCCGAGCCGAATGCGCGGGTCGAGCCATGCCAACAAAATATCCGATATGAGTGTGCCGAGGATCGTCAGCGTGCTGAGCATGAAGATGAAGCTGCCGGCCAGGTACATGTCTTGCGACATCAGCGCCCGTAACAGCAGCGGGCCGGTGATCGGCAGGTTCAGCACCACGGCGACGATGGTCGAGCCGGAAACCAGGGCCGGCAGATACCAGCCAGCCGTGCTGACGAATGGGTTGAGAGCTGCGCGCACAGGGTACTTCAAGAGCAGACGGGGCTCCGAGAGGCCCTTGGAGCGGGCTGTCACCACATAGGGTTTGTGCAGCTCGTCCAGGAGGTTGGCGCGCATGATGCGAATCAGGCTGGCGGTGCCGCTCGCGCCCAGGATAACCATCGGCACGGCCAGGTGTTTCATCAGGTCCCACACCTTTGCCAGGCTCCAGGCCGCGCCCTGGAATTCGGGTGAGAAGAGCCCGCCGACGCTCTGTCCGAAGAAGGCGAAGAAGATCCACATCAGGATGAGCGCCAGCAGGAAGTCGGGCGTCGCCAACCCGAGGAAGCCGAGGAAGGTGGCAAAGTAGTCGCCGATCGAGTACTGTTTGACCGCCGAGTAGACCCCGATCGGGAATGCGACGATCCAGGTGAGGAGCAGGGTGGACAGCGATAGCACGAAGGTCAGCGGCAACCGCTCCCACAACAGACCCCAGACCGGCCGATTCCACTCCATCGAGTGCCCGAAGTCGCCTTGCAGCATGTTCGTGATCCAGCGCAGATACTGGACGTAGATCGGCTGGCCCAGGCCGTAACGATCCTTCAGAGCCTGGATCGAGGCTTCATCAACCAGGTCGCCCATCGAAGAAAGCTGGGTGATGTAGGAGGTCAGATAGTCGCCCGGCGGCAACTGGATGATCGCAAACGACACGATCGAGACCAGGATCAACGTCGGGATCATCAGCAAGATGCGGCGAGCGATGTATTGTAGCATCGCGGGCTCCTGGGAAAAGTGAAACGTCAAACGTCAAACGTCAAGCCTGAGACGACCACACCGGCCTGACGTTTGACGCATCACGTTTGACTCGTCACGCCTTCTCGAAGAAATACTGCTCCGGCATCGTCTGCGCGGGGCTGTTGCACAGATGCCAGCCCCAGACCTCGTTCGGCAGGTTCTTGAAGTTGGTCTTGCGGATGCCGTAGCCCTTGTAGTAGCGGGTGATGCCCATGCACGGGAAGTAGTCTGCGGCGGCATCGAGGATCTGCTTCATGATCTCCTTCTGCTTCGCCTCGTCCGCCGTGATCTTCAACTGATCGTAGAGATCGTGCCCCTTCTTGACTTCGGCGGGCGGCTCTTCGCCTTGTTTGCCGCCGCTGTTCCACCAGTCGGCCCAGGCGACGCCCCACAACGACTCATTGCTGAAGGGGATGGTCCAGCGGGGATCCATCATCACCACCATGCCGTCCGCGCCGGTCCAAACGCCCGCGTCGTGATCGTTGGCGTTCTTGTGTGCGTAGAAGAGCGAACGCTCCATCGCCTTGACGGTGGTGTTGACGCCCACTGCCTTCCAATAGCGGGCCACCATCTCCATCTGCTGCGCCCACGGCTCGAACGCCTGCGCGACCTCGATGGTGATCGCCAACGGCTTGCCGTCGAAGCGCAGTCTCATGCCGTCCGCGCCCTTCTTCAGCCCCAGGTCGTCCAGCATCTTGTTGGCCTTGGCCACATCGTACTCGGTGTACTGCTTGGCCAGGCGTTGGTGATAGTGCGGCGACTCGTCCAGCGGCGCAGGCTGCCGCGGCTCGCCGTCGCCGACATAGGTGGTGTCGATGATCTCCTTGCGGTTGATCGCATGGGAGAGCGCGATGCGGAAGTCCCGCTTCTGGAACACCTCGCGCAGGCCCGGATCCTTGTGAGTCAGGTTCAGCGCCAGCGCGGTGGGGCATTCGAACGCGCTCTTGGAGACGAAGAACTCGTAGCCGCCCTTCGCCTTGTTGTCGGTGAAGACCGCCTTGTTGTCCGGCGTCGTGATGTGCCGGTCCGTCATGTCAATCTCGCCGTTGAGCGCCTTCAGCGTGATCCCCTCGACCTTCTCGATGATGAAGTATTGCAACTCATCAATGTACGGAAGCTGGTTGCCCTCGGTGTCCACCTTCCAGTAGAAGGGATTGCGTGTGGCGGTCATCTGGGTCGCATCCCCCGCGCCGAGCGCCTGCACCACCTTCCATGCCATATGGGTCGGCCGTTCGGCATTCAGCCAGATGTCGTTCTTCTGGCCGTAGTAGGCCACCCAGTCCTGCAGCTTGGCTTCCTTGTAGGCCGCTTCGACCTTCTCCTTGTTGTACTTGATGTGGAACTGCTTCATGTAGGCGGAGGGTGGGAAGAACTGGCCTGCGCCGTTCATGTTCTTGATCAGCAGGCCGTTCGGAGTCTCGAATGCCATCTTGATGGTGTAGTCGTCCACCTTGGTCAGTTTGCCCACTTTGCCCGCGGTGCGGAACCAACCAGGCTTGACGCGGGTGAGCTCGTCGTTCATGATGACATCTTCGTACCAGTAGACGAAGTCATCGGCGGTGAGCGGTGAGCCGTCGGACCACTTCATCCCCTTGCGCAGGTAGAAGGTGAACTCCTTGCCATCGGGAGATATATCCCACTTCTGGGCCACATTGGGCAAGACCGACTTCAGGTCCGGCGCCCAGCGCAGCAGCGTGTCGTTGCCCATGGTCCGGCCCAGCCAGGGGGTATCGGACCGGCCCAGCAGGCCCGACCGCCACTTGCCGCCGTATTGGCCGATCTTTTCGTTCGGCTTGACGATCATCGGCTCCGCGCCCACGCGTTGGTCCACAGCTGGCAGCTTGCCGGCCTTCACCTGTTCGGACAGCGTTGGCGCCTCCTTGTACTTGCTGGCGGGCGCGGCCGGAGCTTTGGTCGGTTCGGCCTTGGCTGCTGGGGCCGCAGTGGCGGCCGGCGCGGGCGCCTTGGTGGGCGCGGGGGCGGGTTGGCTGCAGGCAGCCATTGTCGCAGCCGCAGCTACGGCGCCGCCCAGGCGAAAGAACTCACGACGGGTCAGTCTTTGCATGCTCATGATGCCTCCTTTGGATTTGCGATGGGATTCAGGACGCCGCGCGGGGCAAATACGCCCGCCCGGCAACGGGGCGAGTCGAGGAGATAGAGGTTGATAGCCTCATAGCCATACAGCATCTCTGCACCTCTCGATAGGATAGCAGACCTAAAGTCTGCGCTCTCTGAAATACGACATCCGCTGGCTGAACCGGGGTGGTCTGGGGCGATTGCCCGGCGTGGAACCTGTACCAGGTCGCTGACGACCTACATTATAGTAGGTTTTGCTCCACTGTCAAGAATTGACTTTTCACGAAGACGCGATGATAATCGA
>VGOD01000186.1 GCA_016876015.1 Chloroflexota bacterium | reverse complement strand
TCGTTCCTGCGGGAATTGGGGCTGGATGCCACGCCATTCGGCGCGGCCACCGCGCCGAGCGAGGCGATGGTGGTCTACGCGCTGCTCTACACGGCGGTCACGCTGGGCGTGGCGGTGTATTGGTTTCAGAGGCGCGATCTGTAGTTGTTTCGCGGCTATTCCACCTGCGCGTTGGTGACAGTAGTCCCCGGCTTGGTACCCTCGTACACGACGATAGTGGTCGTCGCGTTGCCGTTCCCCTCGTAGGTCCAGGTGATCAGCGGGCTGGCCACGCACATATCGGATGTGCCCTGCACTTTGAGGTGACCCTTCGGAAGATAGACGATCCCCTTCAAGGAGGCCAAGGCGAATGTGCAGCCAGCCTGCGGCGTGCCGTGCAGATAGAAGGTGCTGGAGTTGTTGCGCGCCATGAAGACCAACATACCGGCATAGGGCCCGCTGGTCGGCGCGCTGCCCTGCATGTCCGCGTTGCCGCCCAAGGTCAGCCCGCCCGCGGCGAAGTAGAACATGCCCTGGTTAATGACAATGTGCTTGTTCCCGGTGGCGTTCAGCCCGGAATTGAAGTAGAAGACGCCATCGCACACGCCGGACGAGCCGTCGAAGGGATAGTCGAAGTCGGGACTGAAGCCGCTGGGATAGACGCCGGGCAGATACTTGCCGCTGACCGGCCCCGATCGGGCCGGACAGCCAGCGCCAGTCGGCGCGGGCAGGCTGGCCAGCGGATCAGGGATCGGCGGCGCGCCGGTGCGCGGGGTCGGGCTGAGCACGCCATTCGGCCCCTTGGAGTACCCGCCGACGATATTGATCTGGCCGGCATAGATGTCGCCGTTGCCGACCGCGACGGCCGTAGCGCACGGCGAGTTGACCTGCACCGTGCCGTTGGTCGCCGTGACGCGGCCCGTGTTGCCGTTCATCGTCAAGGTGGCGTTGCAGGGCGCGGCGCCGCTGTCTTTGAGCACATAGATGTCGGCTCCCAAGGCGTGCAGCGTATAGCCGGCCGTGCCGCGCGCGCTGACCTGGAACGAGCCGGGCCAGACGATCGAGGCGAAGATTGGCTGCACTTGTTCCTGGATTTGCACCTGGATGTAACGAGAGTCGCCAGCGAAAGCGCCGGCGGCCGGCGGCGATGAGACCGTGACGGTGTTGGTGATCCCGTTGTTGTTGTAGCCGTATTCAGTTGCGTAGTAGAACGCGGTGTTCATGGCCGGCGTCACGCCGCTCTGGTACAGCACCATGCCGGCGGCGGCGACCGAGGCATCAGCCGCCGCTTGTACTCGCCGGTGGTGAACGTAGACGTTGCCGGCATCCATCACCAGGCCCAGAAAACCGAGCAAGAGGGGCAGCAGCAACGCAAACTGCAGCAGTTGCTGCCCCTTCTCACTGGTAAGTCGCTGTTTCCACGTCGAATGGGGCAAGCTCGTCAGTTTCATCTTCTCCACTCCTCAGTTCTGGATCACCATGGTGGACTGGCCGCGCAGTGTCAGGGTCTGGCCGGACCAAAAGAGGCCGGTCAAAGACCCGGTGACATAGGCGACGTTGACCGTGACCGTGCTGCCGGGCTGGTTGTCCGGGTTCCAGGTGGCCGTGATGGTCAGGTCGGCCGGGTCCAGGCCGGTCGCCCAACCCTGGGCAGCTGTCTGCAGCGCCGCGTAGTCGCCGGCGCTGACGGGCGCGCTCGAGTTCGCGCCATGCGTGACGCCGTAGCGCGCCCCCGCCTGCGCCGCCTGCGAGACCGTCACGTAACTGTAGAGCACGCGACCACCCTCGAAGACAAAGAGCAGCATGGTGAAAAAGACCACGGCTGCCAGCCCGTATTCAAGGGTCGCCTGACCAGATTCGCGCGTCGCGCGTTTCATTGCTGCACCCTGCGGACGGCCGTGCTGGACACCTGGATGTTGCTGAGCACACCCGGAATGGGAATCAACCCCGCCACCTGACAATTCACGGTCACGCGCACCTGAAGGTAACCGTAGGGGTCAGTGGCGGTGCTGCTGGCAACGACCGGGCCCGTGCATCGCCAGTTGCTGCTATCGCTCAAGGCCGTGCTCGCGATGACCGCCGTATTGCTCGCGGCTGCTACGCTGGTGGCTCCGTATGCCGCGCCCGCATCAGCCGCGTTGACCATCCCCATGTACGATTGAAAGATGAAAGAGAAGTCCACGACAGCCAGGATCAGCAGCAGCAGCATGCTGCACGTCAGGGCGCCTTCGACCAAACCCTGGCCCGTTTCAGACACCCACACGAATGCAAGCTTACGGGAAAGATGATCTTTCATGGCATTTTGTACTATATCAGGCCCAGCGTTTGATTTCAATAGGACCGACTTACCATTTGCTTACACGCAAAACCGGGGCGCAGAAGGCCCTGGCCTCTTGCACCCCGGTTTCGTCGGAACCAGACCTTTGAGGTTTGTGAAACCTCAAAGGTCTCTGCCCTACTTGATCCAGATCGGGCCGGTCTCCTCGAACTCGTTGTTGCTGATGTTGATCACGCCGGTGCCATCGTCATTCATGATCCAAATTTGCCCGCGACCCTTGACGCGGTTGGACCAGAACGCCAGCCGCGTCCCTTCCGGCGACCAGGAGGGGTGCTTGTCCCACTCCCACTCGTTCTTGGTCAGCCGTTTGGCATGGTCGCCATCGGCGCCGATGAGGTAGAGCTCGTCATTGCCGGCCTCATTCGACACGAAGGCGATCCAGTAGCCCTTTGGCGACCAGACCGGGTCGTACTGCGTGCCGCCCCAATCGGTCAATCGGAACGTCTGGCCGCTGGGATATGCGACAAAGATCTGCGGCTTGTCGCTGCCCGGTTGCGTGGTGACGAAGACCCTGCTCAGGCCGTCCGGCGACCGCGCCTCGGCCTCGCGCAGCTTCTCATAGTCCCGCTGGGCCTTGTCCTGCTGCCAGATGTGGAATGCGTTGCGGCCATCCGGGTCCATGACCCACAACTCCCGATTGCCGCCGCGGTTGCTCCAAAAGACGATCTTCCCCCGATACCAGGTCAGGGACGCGTAGCCGGGCGTAGCAGTGGCCGTGGGGACCGGCGTCAGCGTGGGCGCGACCGTGGTGGTCGGCGTCGGCGTGAAGGTGGGCGTCGGCGTCATCAGGGTCGCCAGCCTGGCGGCCATTGCGCGCGCGGTGCTGGCGTCTACCCCCTGGATTTGGCCAGCTCGCGTGTAGCGTTCCCAGGCGCGCGTGCTCTCTCCCTCTTGCAGTAGCACATCCGCGCTGCGCACATACGCGTTGTACAAGAGTTGTGCGGCCTGGCCATTGAGATAGGCCGGCTGATCCGCATAGAGCGGCTCCAGTTGTGCGATCGCTAAGTCCCACCGGCCAGCCGTGAACGCGCTGTGGCCGGCCAGATACTGCCGCGCCCAGTTGCGCGGAGTGCTCGCCTGGGGCGCGCCGGGGCGCAACGCCAGCGCCTTGCCGTATAGCTCAACCGCGCGGTTCAACTCCCCCGCGCCGCCCTGCGATCGGCTGACCAGTTGCCCGGCAAGTTCCAGATACGCCTGGAACAGATCCGCGCCGACCTGATCGCGTTCCGCGCGCGTGCCCAGACTGCGCACCTCCTCCAGGCGCAGGATCACCTCCTCCCAGTCGCCGCCGGGCTTGGCTTCGGCGGCCTGGCGCAAGAGGGCGCCGACGCGCTGCTGGCGCTCGATCTGGCTCAGCAGCACAGCCACGTCGCGATAGGCCGGCGCACTGCGCTGAATGCCGATCAGGATCGCCTGGGCTTCGTTGATGCGACCCGCTGCCAGGTGATCTCGCGCCTGCTGATAGGCGGTCTCCAACGCCTGCGCCTGCCTGGCGCGTGCGATGCCGTCAGCCAGGGCTCGATGGTCTGGGTTCAATTCGGAAAGTTGCGCGTACAGGCTCAACGTCCTGGCATAGTCGCCTGCGGCAAACGCCTGCTCAGCCTGCGCGACCAGGGCAGCCTGTTGGTTCTCGGCCCGTGCCTGCGCAAGGGATGGCGTGATCACATCACGATAGAGATTCACCGCGAACCAGCCAAGCAGAAACAGCACGAAGACGAGCAGCGTCAGCAGCAAAGCCCCGCGGCTCACCCTGGGCAATCGCCGGCGGGAGATCTGGTGTTTGCCCGCCTCGATCCGCAATTGCGTTTCGGCGATCAGCGACTCGATGGCCGATTCATGCGGGTAGGCCGCGTGCAGCGCAGCCAAAGCAGCCAGCGCCTCGGACCACTTCCCGCGCTGCAAGTAGTCCATCGCTTCTGCGTATTCAGCCGTCTCGCGCCAGTTGTCCCCGATCATCTCGCCGGACCCTCCGTCATTTGGCGCCCATGGCGCCGAAGGTATTGACCAGCGCCGGCACGGCCGGCCCCAGGATGACGATGAACAGGGCCGGGAAGATGAAGATCATCATGGCCATCACGACCTTGATCGGCGCCTGGTTGGCCTTTTCTTCGGCGCGCTGCCGGCGCAGCACGCGCATCTGGTCGGCCTGGCTGTGCAAAACGTTGGCGATGCTGGTTCCCATGCTGTCGGCCTGCACCAGCACCGCGACGAAAGATGCCACGTCGGGTACGTCGCAGCGTTGCGAGAAACGACGCAGCGCCTGCGGTCGCGGGACGCCCAGGCGGATTTCCGCGACCACGCGACCGAACTCCTCGCTGAGCGCGCCTTTCCACTGCGAACTGACCCGCTGCAAGGCCGATTCGAACGCCAGCCCCGCCTCCACGCAAACCGTCAGCATATCCAGAGCGTCCGGCAGGGCGCGTTGAATGATGTCTTTGCGCCGGCGGACTTGCGATTTCAGCCAGTAGCTGGGCAGCATATAGCCAAAGGCCAGCCCCATCGCCGGGCCAAGCAGACGGAACATCGGGTTCGCGACATTGCGGCTGTACAGAAAACCCAATCCCAAACCCACGATCGCCAGCAAGATGCGCAATCCGAGAAAATCCAGCGGGCCCAGGTTGCCCGGCCGGCCCGCGACGGTCAACTGGGTGTTGATCTCCTCGGTGGCCTTCGCCGGCGCCAGCCGTCCCAACGTCTGGATGAAACGCTGCCCGGCCGGCAGCACCACACGCTGGATGAAGGAGCCCTGCAACTCGTCTATGACGCCTGAACGCTCCTGCTCGCGGCTGAGGAATGCCTCCATCCGATCCTCGAGCGATTCCACCTGGCGCGCCGGCCTAAACATGAAAGCAAAGGAAAGCACGGCCAGGCCCACCAACACTGCCGCGCCCAGCGGCGAAAAGATCAGCTCCATATCACACCTTGATGTCCACGATCTTGTTGATGACGACAAAACCCATGCCGACCATAACGACCGCGATGCCCGGCAGCCAGATCCACTGCGGCGTAAACATCGGGCCCATGAAACCTGGATTGATCAGCATGACCGCGGCGCCCACGACGAACGGCATGCCGGCCAGGATATAACCGGTCAGGCGCTGTTGCGACGTCAGGGTGCGGATTTCCTGGAGGATGCGCACGCGTTCGCGGATCGTCATGGCTGCGCCGTCCAGCACGCTGGCCAGGTTGCCGCCCACTTCCGCCTGGATGTTGATGACGGTGGCGATCATGGACAGATCGTCGCCGGGCATCCGCTCCAACAGATGCAGCATGGCCTCTTCCAGAGATGCGCCCAACCCCACCTCGCGCACGACGCGACCGAATTCCGCGCCCGCCGGCGGCGGCATCTCCCGGCGCACCAGGTCCATCGCCTGCACCAGGCCCACGCCGGCCCGCAAGCCGCTGACGAGCATGGTCAGTACGTCCACAAGTTGCGCCTGAAAACGGACCTGGCGCTGTTGCCGGCGCCGGTGCAGGAAGAGCACCGGCAGTTGGAAGCCGATGGCGGCCAGCGGCAAGCCGAAGAGCAGGCTGCGCAAGAGCAGCCCGCCGACCACCAGACCCGCGACCGCCGCGCCGACCCGCAGCATGACGAACTCGTTGACGGTCAGTTGCAGGTCGGCCTGGGCCAGCTCCAGCGCAAAGCTCTTGCCCGCGCGTTTTTCCAGGTCCATCCGCGAGGACAACCGGGCAAATGGATTGCTGCGCGCGCCCCGCGGCGCGGCTTCCTGACGCGGCGCAGCCTGCGACAGCCGGTCTTCTAGCTCGCCGGCCGGCTTGGCCAGGCGATAGAAACCGACGAAAAAGGTCATGACGGCCAGACCGATCGCACTCGCCACGACCAAAGGCAATAAAGCATCCACCTGGTTCCCTCAATTCAGCAACAGCGTCAGTATGCCCCCGGCTGACAGGAACGGCGCGTAGGGAATCAGCGCCTTGCGCCCCAACCGGCGCGTCAGCAACAGCGCGGCCGCGACCACGCCGCCGACAATCACGCCAAGCAGGAGCGCCTGCAATGCCGCCGGATAGCCGAACATCAACCCCAGCAAGCCTGCCAGTTTGACGTCGCCCGCGCCCATCGCCCCGCGCTGAAGCAGCGCCAGCAGCAGGAACAGACCCAACGCCAGGCCGCCGCCGATCAGCGCCAGGGCCAACCGACTCCAGCCGGCTGCGGCCGCGTGCAGCAGCGCCAGCCCCGCGCCGACCAGGAGCACTTCGTTCAGCACCAGCCGCACGTCCAGGTCAATAGCCGCAATCAAGAGCAGCAGCAACGCAGCCAGCACGGCCGACGCCAACACCGGCGTTGGCCCGTGGCGAACCCACAGCCCTGCCATCGCCAGCGCGCAGGCGATCTGCAGGCCAAGCCGCCGCCAACGCTTCGGCTCTGGCACAGCAGTCGCCTCTGCCGGGCTACCAGCTCGCCGCGCCACCAGCCAGGCGGCCAGGCAATTCAGACCCATCCCACAGAGCCAGCCCGCGCCCAGCGCGGCCAGTGCGCCGACAAGGATCATTCGCGCTTGCCCCAGCCAAACAGCCGGCCCAGCGGCCCCGCTGTCTGTCCTGCGGCCGAGGCATCCGCAGCCGCAAGCTGCCCAGGGGCCAGGTGCAATGTCACCTTCTGGACCGCGCGCGCAAGTGGGCTGCGCGGGTGGCTGAGGACGAACGGCACGCCGCGATTCACGCTGGCTGTGACCAATGGCTGATCGTCGGGGATCTCTTCAGCGATCCGCATCCGCAGGTGGCGGCGAATGGCATCAGCCGGCACGCCGCCAGCCAGGTTGGCGCGATTGAGAAGGATGTTCAGGCCGACTTCGGGCAGCGTCGCCTCGACCATTTCCACAAACTGCCGGCCCTGGTGCAGCGAAGTCATCTCGGGAGTCACCACCAGCAACACCGCATGCGCCTTGCGCATCATCGCGATCGTGCTGCTGATGGCCGACGCGTGCAAATCCAGCACGATAAAGTCGAACATGCGCCGCAGGATGTCAATGATCTCCTCAAGCATGTCGGGCGGGATGCGAACGCTTTGGCTGGGCGGCGATACCAACACGCGCAAGCCGCTGGAATGCTCGATCAAGACGTCGCGCAGCAGTTCAGCATCGTTGGGGTCAAAACGCGCCAGCAGATCGCCCAGGGTACGCTCGGAGTGCAGATTGAGCAGGATGGCCTGGCTGCCGGTACCCTCGCCCACTTCCATCAAGACCGCGCCGCGCGGCGCACGTTGCTGGAGCGTCACCGCCAGGTTGGCGGCCAGCACCGACCCGCCGGAGCCGCTTTTGGGAGTATAGACTGCGACCACCAGGCTATCGCGTCCCCGTGGCGCTTTGGCAGCCGGAGGGCCTCCTGCGAATCCCGGCCTGGCGCCGGCCGCCAGCACACGCCCCACTGTCTCCCACAGTTGCGCATCCACAAAGGGCGTGGCCACCAGCGCGGCCACGCCCGCCAAAACGACTTCCTGGAGGGTCTGGCCATCTCGGGCGTCCACCAGCGCCACCGATGCGATGTTTGCGCTGTTCAACCGCTGCACCACCTGAGCCAGCTTGGCGGACCGCAAATCCTGGTCAACAAGCGCCAGGCGGATGTCGCTGGGCGGCCCCTTCTGGTTCAGATCGGGCGAGGTCATGCGCTCGATACGGTAGAACGCGGGCGCGCTCAAAAGCGCCGAGGCGATGCGCTCGCACGTCTCGGCGCTGTCAGCCACCAGCAAGAGCGGAATGGGTTGGGCGACAGGAGACATAGCGCCTTACTTGACTGGGCTCAACGCAACGGCAACTGATACTTGTCGAACAGGAAGGGCAGGTCAACCGGCTGCACATCATGTTCGGTCTGATCTGCCACGTTGCGCAGCGCCAGATCCATGATGGCCCCGGCATCGCGCAGGAATTTCAGCACCAACGCATCCTGTGGATCGAGAGCAAAAACATACGCCGAGGCGCCCGCGAGGCTGCTCACCGCGCCGCTGGCTGGCGTCTGGGCCTTTTCGGTCACGCCCTTACGAATCACCGTCACGACTTCGACCCCTTGCAGAACGCCGAAGGTGTATTGGCGCTTTTCGCCGCCCTGGGCCGCGGCGCCCTTGGCCACATCGCGCAATTCCACCTCCAGCGAATAAAGGATGTCCACCCGCGCGCCGGGTTGGACTGCGATGGAACGGCTCAACAGGTCATCGGCCGACAACAGGAACGCCACCTGGCCCTCGGGCAGGGTGAAGCCGAGGTTGTCGCCGGTGAAGTCGGGCTTCGTGAGATGGTGCGTCAACACCATCTCGCCGACACTGAGCGGGATCATCGTTACCTGGCCGGCGGCGTCGGCCGCATTCGTCACCACGCCGGCCGGCAAGGCATCAGCCGGCAGCTTCTGGGTGGTCAGATCGGCCTCAGCCAGCAGCGCGCCGGCTTGCACTGGTCGAGCCGCGACCACGACCGAAGTGACAGCCGCCGGGCCCGCAGGCGCCCTGGCCGTCGTCGCGCGCTGCAACGTCACGTAAGCCACACCGCCCGCCACCAGGGCCAGGATGAGGCCCACGGCGAGCCACAGGCATCCACTGACTCTGCTCATGGCGTTATCTTCCTGATCGAGAAGGTTGTGTTAGTATAGCACGGATTGGGCGCTGCCGGAAATGATGACGTTACCGGGCAGGCAGAGAGACGCCGACTTTGACGTTGCACCTGTTCAGTTGCTCAAACGGATGGCGCACAGGCCGGTCGTGCAGGCGGCCGGCAGCGAGACGCCTGGCTCGGTCCAACGCACGAACTGGCCTGTGACCCACTTGGGGACCCCGGTCAGTTTGTAGTCGGTCAGCAGGAACTCTGCGAAGCCCGCGATGCGATAGCGCGTGTTTGCGCCCTCGCCGGTGATCTGGTCCCACACCGGCACGGTCACGTGCTTGCAACGCTGATCCTCGATCGCCTGGCGCACATCATAGCTGTCTTTCAGACCCGGATCGCCCCACACCCAATCGCCGATGTTCCAACGGCCGCTCAGGCTGGGGTTGCGCATGGCTTCTGCCAGGCTGCGGGCGTCGAACGGCTGACCATTCCAATCCACCCACCCAGCATTGCCAGAGGCATCGCGCTCGGAGTCCCAGATGCGATACTTGGGACAGTTGGGCGAACCGCAAGGATCAGTGGCCCGGCATGTCTGGAACTCTTGCGTCTTGACGATCATCGGCCACAGGTTGCCATCGGGGATCAAGGTGCGCACATTCGCTGTGGCAGTGGCCTGTGCGGTCAACTGACGATAGCCGAGCGCGCCTGCGAAGAAGGTGTTGAACCTGTGCGACGCCGTGACCAGGACGGTGTTGACGTTCGGAACCTCTGCCAGGCAGGTGGTGGCCTGGTTGCGACCCGCATAGTCGCAGGCCGCGGCTTGCGCCTGGGTTGCGCTGCCGCCCACCCAAAGCACGCGCACCCCCGCGAGCGCGCCCGCGTCGGCCGCGTTCTGCACTTGCCTGCGCTGTGAAAACGCATAGCCGCCGTCAATGATGAGCGCCAGCATGACCATGATCACGGTCATGGACACCGCCATCACAACCACACTTTGGCCCTGCTCGCCGGTCGCTGGTTGCACGCGCCGGCTGAAACTATCGGCGCCGCTGCTCCCTCGAGTCTTCACACCGGTCATGGCAGCCCGTCCTATTCCACCAGCATCGTGGAGCGGCTCACCAGCGCCAGACCTGCCGGGCCCCCCGCAACCACCGCAATCCATGGACTGATGGCCCGATAGTTGTAGGTCACAGTTACCTCGACAGTCGCCGGAGAGCCGCCCTTGAATGCGACGCCGACGTTCGCGGCGCTCAGGCCGAGGCTTGTCCAGCGCATGGCCGCTTGTTGCGCGCCGCCGACGTCGCCTGGGTGCGACACGGCATAGCGAGCGCCCTCGCGGGCCGCCTGGGCGATATTCGAGGACGCGTAGATCGCTCGACCCAGATCGAAGACGCCAAGCAACATGAAGAAAAGCAGCCCCAGGCTCAGCGCGGACTCGACCGCGCTGCTGCCGCGGCTGGCCACTCGCTGGCGGGCGCCATCGCAACGGCCGAAGCTATCCAGAGTCGCCTGGTTCGCGATCAACTCAATCGCCACGGATGATCACCATCTCTGCGCTGGTGCGGAGCACGATCGTCCGATCGCCGAACGGCGTCAACGTGAAAAGGTTTATCGGGTAGCTGACTCGCACCGTGACCGACCGGCCATCGCTCCAGCCGCTCGGCGCCAGCACCTCGACGTGGGAGCGGGCCAACCCGCTGTAACCGGTCGCATACGCCTCGGCGACGGCGCGATCCTGAATCTCGGCGATCGTAACTGTCCCTGCATTGAGGCTGGCATAACGGGCGCCTTCGCGCGCGACATTCTTGAGCGCCACATAGGCGCCAAGCAGCCGGCCGGCATCCAGGCAGGCCAGGAGCAGCACGAGACACAGCGGCAGCGTCAGCGCAAACTCGACCATGTTTTGACCTCGCGACTGGTGCATCGTGTCTGCTCCTTTCTGTAGTGTCTTAACAGCAAAAGGCGGAGGCCAGGGACCTTTCGTCCCGCCGCCCCCGCCCTTTGCTCACATGAAGTGGCCTATGGCCACAGGTGGCTCAAACCGTCTAACGCTGTAAATCGGTCTCTTACGTCTACGCGCTCCCCGACTGAACGGCGACCTAGCTGCCGACGGTGGTGGCGATGCTGTTGAAGATGGTGGTCAGGTTCGTTCCGAGCAGGGTCAACGCTGCGATCACGACGACGGCGACCAGGGCGATGATCAGGCCATACTCCGCCATGCCCTGACCTTCCTCACGATTCATCCAGGCCATCAGTTGAGACAACATTGCGAAATCCTCCTATTGAGTTTGGGTGGTGGGTGGGTTGTTTAGCTGCCGACGGTGGTGGCGATGCTGTTGAAGATGGTGGTCAGGTTCGTTCCGAGCAGGGTCAACGCTGCGATCACGACGACGGCGACCAGGGCGATGATCAGGCCATACTCCGCCATGCCCTGAC